>JAAYDF010000142.1 GCA_012729395.1 Phycisphaerae bacterium | reverse complement strand
GGCGGGTGTTCAGTCGGCTGGACCCGATTC
The DNA here is from genome assembly GCA_012729395.1 of Phycisphaerae bacterium. Taxonomy (GTDB): domain Bacteria; phylum Planctomycetota; class Phycisphaerae; order UBA1845; family PWPN01; genus JAAYDF01. The sequence goes on along the minus strand of JAAYDF010000142.1, from coordinate 74,573 downwards.
AACTGGAGCGGTGCTTTCTGAACTGGATGAGCGTCCTGGCCAAGGCCAGCAAGGGCCGATTGATCGCCATCGACGGCAAGACGCTCCGCCACAGCTTGGACAAGGCGGACAACCGTTTGGCCATCCACATGGTCAGCGCTTGGTGCGAGGCCAACCAACTGGTGCTGGGGCAACTGGCCACCGAGGAAAAGAGCAATGAAATCACCGCGATTCCGCGGTTACTGGAAATGCTCGACGTCGAGGGTGCCGTGGTGACCATCGACGCGATGGGCTGCCAGAAGGCCATTGCCGCGAAGATTGTCCAACAGGGAGGCGACTACGTACTGGCTGTCAAGGAGAACCAGCCGGCCCTTCACGAAGCCGTCAAAGGGGTCTTCGATGAACTCACCGACCCAGGCATTCCTTGCGTCTCGTACCAGTTCCACGAGAACGTGGACGCCGGTCACGGCCGCATCGAGACCCGGCGTGTCTGGACGACCGACTGGACCGATTGGTGGCCAGATCGCGAGGACTGGCTGGGGCTCAAGAGTTTCGTATGCGTCGAGAGTGTCCGGGAGATCAATGGCCAGACCTCAACCGACCGACGTTACTTCATCAGCAGCTTGGACGGCCATGATGCCCCGGCGATGCTGGGGTATGTTCGGGGCCACTGGGGAATCGAGAACAAACTGCACTGGTCGTTGGACGTGACGTTCAGGGAGGATGACCTGCGAAACCGAGCTGGCCACTCGGCTGAGAACTTCTCCCGCATCCGCCGGCTGGCCCTCAATCTCCTGCGGCGGGAGAAAACCTGCAAGACAGGGATCAAGGGTAAGCGACTGCAGGCCTGCCTAAAGGAGGAGTACCTGCTACGGGTGATCAGCCAGGGAGTCTAGATGCGATTGCCCTGGTCTTGCGTCCCCGGCTCGTTTGTGTGATCCCCGACCGCACATGCCGTATCGCGACGGGTGCATCCACCGAACCGTGGCGGCTGGCGGGGCTGACACGCGCCGTCGTGTGCCACTGCTATGTCAGCGGTGCCTCTCCCCCGAAAACCACCGCTCACAGAGCACTGCCACACGGATGAGGTCTGCCCCGAAACAGAAGATGCACCCCGTACAAAGGCTGCGGGGTCTTGGCCTGACTTAGCGACTGCGAAACGTGGCGATCAGCGCGCGTGCATGTCTGCGCAGTTCTCGCCGCTCATTCCGCGAGAAGACCATGGGGGTTGCGCCGGCGGCCAGGAGCAGGATCCCCACGGCTACGAGCAGCGCGGGCAACGGCAGGGCGAGCAAATAGGTGGAGGCGATGAGCAGGAGCATTCGGGCCTCGACGGGGCGACGCTCGATCCATAGCGCGACAAGCGTGCCCACCAATGCCACACCGGTACCCAGCACGCCAGACCACGCGGCGGCGGTGAGGGCTTGATCTGCGGTCAGCTCGGGTCGGATCATCCATGTCGCGAAGGCCGCGTTGCCCAGTGCTCCCGACAGCCAGAGCACGAGCAGATACCGCGTTTTCTCGATGAGAATGAAATGAATGGTCAGGAAGAGCAACTGGGCGCCGATCGCATACAGGGCAACGGACGGTGCGACGATGGTTAGGCCGGCGGCATACCCGGCGGGGAACAGAGCGATGATCAACGGCCCCGCGGCAATCAGGGCGGCACATCCGGCAAGGATCAGGAGCCATGCGGCTTTGTGGGCCAGGCCAAGCTGCCGGTCTGCGGATTCATGTCCAATGCTCTCCCACGTCCGTGTGACCGAGGTTTGGAGCACGGTCGTGATGGAGGCTGCCGCAATGATCACCGCCTGCGTGATAAGCCGTACCCCGGCGAACACCGCGGTTACCTCCGGACCGTTCGTTTTCTGGAGATACCAGAGTGGGTAGTAGAACAAAGCATGCCACATGACTGCCGCGAGCGCGGTCCAAAGGCTGTACCGAAGCATCTGATCGAGCACAGGGCCAATCGTACGGCCGGTTGTGTGTTCCTCCACGACCGACCGCTGGTCCGGCATATGCCGGAGCCGTCGCCACAGGAGCACGCTGAAGACCAAGGTCACGATGATGTAAGTACCCGCGTAGCAGGTGAGCATCGAGATAGCCAGCGGGTATCCCGCCAAGGCCACCAGCAGCGTGGAGCCGGTGAACGCCAGGTTGCTTACCAGTTCCATGACGCTAACGGCCCAGAACATGCGGAGTCCGCGTACGATCGCCAGCAGGATCATATACCCGGCAACCGCCAGGGTGGCGGCTAGGGTCCAGCGGGTCAGGGGCAATTGGTTGGCCGCACCGGCCGAGAGGTCGGCGTCGGCCAAGCTGCCGAAAACGAAGCTCCCCATCGGCTCCGCCAGGACCGTCGCAATGCCCACCAGCAGGCAGGTCATCAGAAGTGCACAAGGCGTTGCCCGGCGCAGGTAACCCTGCAGCATGTGCCGGGCTTCGTACTGGGGCACGTACCTGGCGAGCGCGTCGTAGGTCCCCGCACTGCAGAGGGGGACGAGGATGTTGACGGTCAGCAGGGCCACCTGGAAAACGCCGAACTCCCACTCGGTCAGCAGCCACGAAAGGATCACCCCGCGGGCCAGGCCTACAAGGCGGTATGTGGCCGCGGAGGGCAGATACACCCCGAGAGCAGGACCAACACCCTTGGCGGTGAAGATCCACGCTTGGTCGCCGCGGTCGCAGTCAGGGGATGATGTAGGCATCGGGCACGCTGGTCCGCACGCGTTTGAGGGCCTCGACCGCCTGAGCATAGGTTGGATATTGGCCGGTCATGACCACCCATAGACTCTGGCCACCGCGAGGCACACTTTCCTGGACCGCGTCCATTCCTCGCCGTTGCCAGTTACGCACTTCGCTCTCGGCTCGGCTTGCCTCGCTGAAGGCGCCCAGTTGGATCGCGAAGTAGTCGTGCCGCCACTGGCCCTTCTGGCGGGCTTGAGCGGCGATGGGGCGGTCCCGGAACACGCGGAGCAGTTCCGAGAAGCACATCGTGGCATCTCGCCATCGGCCCGCGCGCTGCAGGGCCACGCCGGCCGAGAAAAGGATCGTATCCTTGGGCGGCTGGGCGGGCAGGGCCGGCAGGGCGTCCGCGTACAGGTTGGCGGCCTGCGTCCAGTAGCCTTGGCGGTGATAGATGGCCGCCAGCGAGGCCCGGGCGTAAGCCGTCAGGTCCGAGCGGTGGCTGCGGTCGATGGCTTGTTTGAGGTCCTCCATCGCGGGCCTTTCCTGACCCGCGCGGAGACGGCACAATCCTCGGACGTAGTGGGCCTCGCCGATCTCCACCGCCTGTCCATGGTCGGCAATGAGCCGGTCGAGGCGGGCGGTCGCCCCGGGGAAGTCATCGCGGCTGTAGAGCTGAGATGCCTGCCGCAACGATTCTCGTTCCGCCGGTCCGAACTGGGTGCAGCCGGCCAGCAGTCCGGTCGCAGCCGTCAGCACAAGTGCCCCACACCGGAAGCGAGAGGGGAAACCGTAGCCGCAGCTTGTCATATGCCCTGTCACGCGACGCCCTCCGATGACCCCGCACGCCGGTGCCGGGGCTTTGAGCCAACAGAATCCATTCGCAAAACACCGAAAGTGGCCGTGGACGCTCGATGCCTCGCCCGTTAGGATGCCCGCTCTCAACCGATTTGTCGAGTCGGAGACCGCAAGATGCTCGTGGAAGCTCTGTTGGAATCCTGTGAGCGGTTCCCCAACCGCGTGGCCTGCGGAGACGCGAACCGGTCCCTGACCTACGCCCAGTTGGTGACATTTACCCGCGTGATCCGCCGCTTGGTCATGCGTGAAACCACCTGCGAACGGGTCGGGGTGATGCTACCGGCGACGCCCGCCGCCCAGGGCACGATCATGGGCGTTCTCTGGGCCGGCCGCACCGTCGTGCCTCTCAACTTCCTACTGCCCTCGCGGGAGCTGGCAGCGGTGACAGCCGACGCCGGAATCGACCTGGTCATCAGCACGCGGCACTTCGAGCCTCAGCTGAGCGAAGTGCCGGTCCGGAGCCTCTACCTAGAGGATCTCCCCTTAAAGCGCCGCTACCTGTTCGAGAGACTGCGGCGAATGCCCCCGCCGCCCCGAGTGACGGCTGACGATCTCGCGGCCATCGTCTACACGTCGGGCTCCACGGGCGAGCCCAAGGGGGTCTGCCTGAGCCATGGCAACTTCGTCTCCAACTGTCGGGCGGCGATCGAGCATCTGCGCATCGTCCCTGACCAGCACATGCTCGGCGTGCTGCCGCCGTTCCATGTGTTCGGCCTGACCGCGACGACGTTCATCCCTTTGGTGCTGGGCGGCACGGTCACCTACATCCCCCGATTCTCGCCGCAGGCAGTCGCCAAGGTGATCGAAGAGGAGCGCATCTCCATCGTCATGGCAATCCCGAGCATGTACGCCGCCGTCGCCCGGCTTAAGAGCGTTGAGCCGGCCCAGTTCGCGAGCATCCGCTTGGCGGTCAGCGGCGGTGAGCCTCTCCCGCAGCGAGTATTCGACGAAGTGCGTGCCCGCCTGGGGCTCGAACTGCTCGAAGGGTATGGCATGACCGAGACCTCGCCCATCATCGCTGTGAATCTGCCGTGGGCGAACCGCGTGGGAACGGTGGGGCTGCCGTTGCCGGGGATCGAATGGCAGGTGCGCCATGAGCAGGGCCGGCTGGCCGCCGCAAATGAGGAGGGAGAACTCTGCGTCCGCGGGTCTCTGGTCATGCGGGGCTACTTCCACCGCCCGGCCGAGACCGCAGCGGTGCTGGACACCGATGGGTGGCTGCACACCGGCGACATCGTGCGAGTTGAAGACGGCTTCATCAGAATCACCGGGCGGGCAAAGGACATGATGATCGTCGGAGGCGAGAACGTCTTTCCTCGCGAGGTCGAGGCCATCCTCGAACAGCATCCCGCAGTGGGCGAGGCCGTCGTGATCGGCCAACCAGACCCCACCCGTGGCGAGGTGGTCGTCGGGTTCGTCGTGCCCCGCGAGAACGCGACCATCGATCCCGAGGAAATACGGGCTTTCTGCCGAAAACACTTGGCTGGCTATAAGGTCCCCCGCGTCATCCATGTCGAGTCGCAACTGCCGCGCGGCCCGACAGGCAAGATTCTCAAACGGGACTTGAAGCTGCGGTCCTCCGAGTAGCAGGCTGTTTCGCCGCCTATTCCTTTGGGCCGACGGCAAGGCCGCGTCGGTCGCCGATCCGACGGCTCGTCGGGCTGCTGTTCCGTGTCCTGGGGCGTCGTTATAATGACATGTGTGTTCAGTTCACTTGGCTCGCGCCATTCCTGGCGGATGGCGGCAAGCGAGACCACAAGGGATACCCCGAGGCGTGTGCGGGTTTCTATCCCGTGGGCCGGCCGCCCACTTCGGACCGGAGGTGCACCATGCAGTTGGTAACCCAGTTCTCGGTGTTCCTGGTGAACAAGCCGGGCGTTTTGGCCCAGGTCACCAGGCAGATCGCTCAGGCCAAGGTCAACGTGCTTGGCATGACCATGATGGACTCCAGCGAGCACGGGGTGCTGCGTCTGGTGAGTACGAATCCGGATGATCTGCGGGCGGCGTTGGCGGGCCTGAACTTGCCGACCACGGAGACGGAAGTCCTGCTGGTCTCGATGGCCAACCATCCCGGCGCCCTGGCCGACGTGTGCGGCAGGCTGGCCGACAACCACATCAACATCAGCTACGCCTACTGCACGACCGCCTCGCCAACCGGCAAGGCTCAGGGGATCTTCAAGGTCGCTGATACCAAGAAGGCCATGCGGGTGCTGCAGGATAAAGGACCCAAGCGTCGCGACGCGGTGCCGCCGCTGCGTCGTCCTACCGGCCGGCGGTAGACGAAGCTAGGCTCGCTCTCCGGCATTCGCCTCTGGCGGCTTCGCGGGGCCGCGCGCCAGGATGCCTGCCAATCCTGCCGCCGCGGCGACTTCCATCATGGGCATCAGCGGCACCCGGTAACGCACACTGCCCACGAACAGCATATGCAGCAGCGTGAACGCGACCACTGGCAGCAGCAGCACCAGCCAAGCCCGCGTCGCGTGGCGATACCGCCACCAGCCCAAGGCCGCGAGAAACAGCACGCCCGCCGTCCACACCGCCCCGACCCAGGCTACCGCCCCGCGACGATACGCCTCCACGTTGGGCGTCAGGCTCCATGTTCGCCGCAGTTTCTGCAGACCCAGCCGGGCGATTCTGTCGGGCTCAGCCCGAATGACTGACCATGCTTCCCGCCGGAAGTGAGCATCCCATTCGAGTTCGCTCAGATCGGCGACCTCGGGCATTGTCTTGGTGTGCGCCAGATCGCTGCCTCCAGTCGCTCCCTGTTGGACACCGTCGTAGAGCGAGATCCCGCCGCGTGTCGTGGTCCACACCCAGGCCCCGACGGTTGCCCGGTTGCGCGTGGCCCAAGGCAACAGCCCGATCATCGCTACCGCGACCGTAACGCCGGCAATCACGAAGGCCTGCCGGTCAAAGCGTCGCCCAATAAACACCGCGAGCGGAACCACTCCAAACAAGAGAGTCGCGGCCGGACGCAGCATGATCGCCAGACAGACTAAAAGACCCAAGCCAACCATACGCCAGAGGCCCAATCGGCCGCGAACCGCGCTATCCTGGCTGCCATCACGACAGCAGCACACCGTAACCCACCACACGCCCGCCAGCACCGCCGCAAACAGAGCCTCCGTCAGCAACAGACCGGTGAAAAACACAAGGAAAGGGTCGCACGCCGCAGCCAGCCCGGCCAGAACGGGCACGCTCATCTTTCGTTCGTCATCATGAGCCATCGAGATCGATGAACCCGCCTCAGCCAGCTCAGCTTCCAAGCTTGAATAACCCGTCTCGACTGACGCGGCCTCCAAGCTTGAAGGACTCGCTTGGATCGGCCTGATCTCTGAGCTCGAAGGTCTCCTCTCGTCAACCTGCGTTTTCGAGGCTAAAGGTTTACTCTTGCCAACCGGTGTCTTCGAGTCTGAAGGTTTGTTCTCGGCAATCAGTGTATTCGAGTCTGACGGTTCGCTCTCGCCAGCCTGTGTCTTCGTGGCTGAAGATTCGCTCTCGTCAGCCTGGAGCTTCGAGCCTGAAAGGCTCGTTCCATCAGCCCAGGCCGAAGGCCTGGGAACCGAATGCCCCTCAAGACGTCGGCCCTGAAGGGGCCGTTCACACTGCTCCGGATGGGGCGGTGAACCTGAGCTGCGCCATGATCCTGTGCGTTTGCCGAGCCGCAACCACCGCTCGGCCAGCAGAAACGTCGCCGGCGCGACCAGCGACCCCAGAATAGCCTGAGCAACGCGGGCCCAGAACATGCCTTGTGGCAGGGGGGTAAACGGGGCAAGGAGCGCCGGGTAGGCCGGCATATACGTCGCCTGGTAGCCAAACTCATCGACCAGCCCGCGACCAGCCGCCAGCGACGTGGCCGACAACCAGTAGGCCTCCTCGTCCGGGTAGGCCAGAATCGATGCCCGCTCCGGATCGGCAAAGCGAACCGCAACCCAGCCAACCCGCAACAAGGCCGCGATGAGGAAAATGCCAATCAGCCATCCACGTCGTGAGAGCCATTGCGGCTGGCCACACCATTCGCGTTGAACGCTTGTCTTCCGCATCGTCACCCAGCATACGCCAACCCGCCCGGTCTGGGTATCCGGCTCTCCGCCCCCATCACGCCTGGCCACAGGCAAATCGTGATGCCCCGTAGCGGTCGCCCCCCGTGGCGACGTTCCCCGTAGCGGTCGCCCCCCGTGGCGACCGGGGCGAGGCGTTCGCGATGACGCGCGCCGGCGCATCACAAGACCCCGGATCATCAGACCACCCGGGGTCTTGCGAGTATCTCAGAAGAATCTACCCAACCTGCGTCAAAGCCCGGCGTTACCGAACCCGCCGACGAAGCAGGAAACCACCCAGAGTCAGCAGCACCAACGTGGCCGGCTCGGGAATGATCGTGAAGTAGCTCTCCGTCGCGTACCAGTTGCCACCGTCACCGGGGGACCAGATGCGGGCGAGCTCCAGTGAGTTGTCCACGGTGACCAAGTTGCCGGCCGCGTCAAAGGCGATCTCCCGAAGCCGATTGCCGGCGTCAAAGCCGCCGACGTAGGCACCGGTGGTCATGTCAAAGATCTGAACCAACCCAGCGTAGTAGTCGCCGTACGCCACCCAGTTCTTGTCCTCAAAGATGTCGATCCCATAGGCGCCCCTATACAGGGCCTTGTTGGCTTCCCATACGGCGGTATTGATCGGCGGCGGGCCGTCGGCAAACTTCGAGACGGGGGGGGCTTCGTCCAGCTCCGACCGAAACTGGTTCATGTACCAGTCGCCATTGCTGTCGCGGGCGACATCGCGGGGATAGTAGCCAAAGTAGCTCGGCCCAATAATCTGCGTTCCCGTGTCTCCGGCTGTCGCGGCCGCGTTGCCGCCCAGGTTGTACTCGATCAGGCCTTTGCGGGCGGTATCATTGTAGTTGCTGTTGACCAGGTAGATCTTGCGGTTGCCTTGGGCCTGTGTGCCCTCGACATGGATGCCCTCGGCCCACTGTGCACTCGTCTTGTTCGAGCCGTCGATCAACTGTGTGACGCTCGACATGTCAGCACTGAATTCCCAGGCGAGATCGTTGGAGTAGTCCATCACATAGAGATGGTCATCCGCCCCGATCGTGCTCTTGAACGGCGAACTGTTGCCCGCGGCGGCCCAGTCCTTGCCACCGGTGGCAAATCCCGCATCAGAGCCGTCGGCGTTCAGCATGTAGATCCCACTGGTTGTCGTCCTGAAAGCCGTGGCGCCGCCACCGCCCTCCGAGATGTAAATCTTGCCAAAGTTCGGGCTGTTCCGGTTCTTGTTGATGGACACGCCTACAGGGATGTAGAAGCTGGTTGTCGTGTTGTCCGCGACAATCTGCGTCCAGCCGGCATAGCCATCATCCGACGCGGTGATCTTCACCGTGTGGTTGGCGCCGGTGACGAATCCGGCTCCGCTCCACGACCAAGTATGCGTCCCCGCAGCCTTGGGGCCAAGATCCTCGGCATAGACGGGAACACCGTCCGCCAACACCTCGATCTTCACGTTGGTGTCGGCGTTCTCGTTGAGAATGAAACTCAACCCGTCGTCACCAACCGCCTTGAGCCCAGAGGCGTACACGTTGGCGTAGACCGCCGCAGGCAGGCTCGCCAGTGCGCACGCCGCCACACTCACGAGCAACAACCTTTTGCACACCATTTTCCGCTCCTTTCATGCAAACAGACCAGTGCCCGCAATCATCCCAGGGTTTGGTTCTCCGCATGGATTGGACATGGCCCGCGAAGATACTGATCCTGTCACCCTGGATCCCCAATCCACCTCCACGTTCACGCTTTTCCTCCTCGCAGGAGGCTAGCTTCCAAGGCCGACCCCGCCTCCAGGCCAAGGCGACCCAGAAGACTTGTACTCATTGCTCGCTCAACAGACGGTCCTTCCTGCTAAAGGCCGCGAGGAGCCGAGCGATGAAACCGAACACGCAAGCGGAGTGGATAGGACTTCCGGGCAAAATGAGCCGTGCTTTTTCCACTCACGCTTCCTTCCGTACTTCGAGCCTCAATGTGTCAACTACCGCACTCGCCGACGAAGCAGGAAACCCCCCAGAGTCAGCAGCACCAGTGTGGCCGGCTCGGGAATGATCGTGAAACTGCCATCCGACCCCGTCACCGCCAGCCAGTCGCCGCCCGGGGAGTAGATCCGCAGCGTCTCACTGCTGCTGCTCACGACGTACAGGTTGCCGGCCACATCGAAGGCAACATCCCGGATCGTCAAGCCCGAATGTGCGATGGTATCCGCGAGCACCGGGTTGTTGGGATCGCTGATGTCCAGAATGTAGATGTGGCCGTCGTTCGTACCGAGAGCAATCAGGTTGCCCTGATCGAGAATATCAAGGCAGCCATACCCGCGATTGAGTGGCAACGTGGAGGGTCCCGACTTCCAACTCGGCGCACTGGCCCCATCCTCCCAGCGACTCAGTGCAGGGACGGCGTCACTGTCGGTATACCGGTACTGGGCAATCCACGAGCTCCCGTCCGCGCCACGCACCAAATCCGCCGTTGCGTTCTGGATATAGCCCAATCCCGTTCCGTCCACAGTCTGGTCAGCCGGTGCCGTGGCGTAGCCCGAGGTAGTGGTGCCGATGTCATACCGCAGCACGTTGCCCAGGCGAACGTCCTCGTCGATTGTGTACATCTTGCGGTCAGCACCACTTCCTTCAACCCACGGTCCGCTGGCAACGCTGCCATGCAGTTCGGTCGGACCCGCTCCCTGGTTTGCGAGGACGATGCCCGAGGTAGCTCGCCCCGTGTTATCCAGCAACTCATTGAAGGGGGCATTGAAGTTGGCGGTGTTCGCAGTCCACACGCCGGAGTGCTTGTCGGACCAGTCGGCGATGTACAGATTGGTGTCGGAAGGATCGGTCCGGTTCAAGCCGATCTTCCACGGGCTGTTGGTGCCGCCCACAACCCAGTCAACGCCGCCGGTGTGCGCGGCATCACCTTGCCCGGTCACGTCGCCCTGGGCTGCGTCCAATACATAGATGCCGGCCGTGGTGGTTCGCCCGGCGGTGGTGCCAGCGAGACCTTCGGACACGTAGATCCGACCAAAGTTCGGGCTCAGCGGGTTGCGGTCGACCGTCACACCTTTCGGCGAGTAGTACTTGCTGGTGTTATCGCCGTCATTGCTGTACTGCGTCCAGCCGGCCGCCGCTGTGCCGAGCACCTTGATCTGGTACGAGGAGTAACCCGTCATGTCGAACGAGTGACTCCCTTTCGCCAGAGCCCCGAGCGATTGCGTGGCCGCTCCTCCATCGAGCTCTACCCAGACGTTCGTCGCGTTTTCGTTCAGGACGAAGCCTACCGTATTGCCGGACTGGGTAAGACCGGAGGCGTACGGAACCGCCATGGCCGCGGGTACGCTCACCAGAAAGCACGCCGCCACACTCACGAGCAACAACCTTTTGCACATCATCTTCCGCTCCTTTCATCAAGGTAGAACATCGCACGCAATCATCCCAGGGTGTGGTTCTCCGTATGGATTGGACATGACCCGCCAAGATACTGATCCTGTCACCCTGGATCCCCAACCACCTCCACGTTCACGATTCTCCTCGCAGGAGGCTAGCTCCCAAGGCCGACCCCGCCTCCAGACCAAGGCGACCCAAAAGACTTGAACTCATTGCTCGCTCAACAGACGGTCCTTCTTGCCAAAGGCCGCGAGGAGCCGAGCGATGAAGCCGAACACTCAAGCGGAGTGGATAGAACTTCCGGGCGAAATGGGCTGTGCTTTTCCCACTCACGCTTCCTTCCGTACTTCGAGCCTCAATGTGTAAACTACCGCGCCGCCGATCACAAGTCAAGGATATTCTGAGCTTCGGGGTAGGCTGAATGCTTGAGTGAGACGCGACGAATCCAAGCGAGTGGCCATTGGACGCTCCCTGTGTAAGGTGCACTCCCTGTTGTGCCGCGATTCACGACCGACGGTTCCGGCCCCCGGAAAAGTCCGCAATCGTTCGCTGCCATGAGTCGCCTGCGTCGCGCTTTGGCTCGTTGGCAGGGGCTCCGGCAATCCGCTTTGAACCAAGCCGCCCACGACACACTCTAACCTGCACAGTGAAATAGGGTTACGGGACTTGACGGCCACAGGGGGCAAGCGTAGTCGCGGTAGGCCGGCCGGTGTGGATGAGGGCCATGCGGATTCCACAGAGCAAGCGCGAGGCCATACAAAAAACCCCGGGAAGCGACCTTCCCGGGGTTTGTCTCATTGCCATCCAGCAAGCCCGCATCAGCCTATTCGCCGGCGGAGCAAGAAGCTGCTGCCCAAGGCCAGCAGGCCGACTGTGGCCGGCTCGGGAATCTGGCTGTAGGTCTGGTTGATGAAGGAAATCGACGCGACGCCGTTCGAGCCGCCGCTCAAGGTGACCGTCTTGACCACGTCGAGCGTCTGGTACATGCCGTTCAGGAGGGTGTGGTCGCTCAGGGGAGTGGGCGCCGCCACAGCCAGTTCGCCAACCAGAGGACCGTTGGCGAAAATATCCTCCTCAACCGTCGCAGTAGCCTGCGGGATGGTGACGGCGCCGTTGAAACCCAAGCTCGCGTCAGTGAGCCAGACTCCCGCGGGGGCGGTGACCTTGTAGGTGATGGTCACGGTCACTGCCGAGTTCGGCTGCAGGTTGGAGAACGCGGCCAGCGCGCCCGCAAATCGGATACCGTCCTCATCGCCGAGCGTGACGCCGGACACGTCGAGCCCCGCGGCACTGGCGATGTAACGGCCCTGAGCACTGTCGATGGTGAAGGTGAAATCGGAGAAGACTTTACCTTGCTGCGTGATGGTTCCGTTGGTGTCGATGAGCGTCTGGAGAGGCACCGCCTGGACACTCTGCGAGCCGCCCAGAACGCCAACCACCGCCAGAGCAACCGCCAGGGGGGCCCCCAGGTTCTTCAGCCGCCGGGGACGCAAGAAGGCCACGAGACCGAACCCGAGCAGCGTCAGTGTGGTCGGCTCCGGAATCTGTGAGAAGCTCTGCGTGAACGACCAGACATCGCTGGACTCACTGCCTCCGCCCAACACGAGAATATCCTTGACCACGCTCAACGTGGTGTAGGACTGCGGCAGGAACTCCATCTCCGCGGACATCGAGGGCGGGGGCGTTTGGACCTGGATCTGTCCCACGATCACCGGGCCAACCTTGGCGGTCTCGACGATCTGAGCGAAACCGTCCACCGGGGTCGTGGCATCGAACGACAGATGAATGTCGCTGATGCTCCACTCCGGATCAGTCACGGTGACATCGAACCCGACCAGCACATCGATGTAGCTGTTGGGTCCTGCGGAGACGATCGACATGCCGGTGGAAACACCGGCAAACAGCAGGCCCAAGTTGCCTTCGATCACCACGGGCGCCACCTCGATCGTGGCTGGATCGAAGGTGTACGTCCCCATTCCCGTAGGAATGACGAAGAAGTTGCTGAAGACCTTGTCACCGTGGGTTACCGTCTCGCCGGCGAGAAGATCCTGGAGCACAACACCATAGGTCGTACTCACGGACAGCCCAAGAACAATCGCGACGAAAAGGGATTTGCGTGCGGCACTCATTTGTCTCTCTCCCTCGAAAAGCCAGCAACCTCACCCCAGATCAACAACCGACCACTCGGCGAGTTCCTCGCCAAGCGTGAACATCAGCATGACAGAAGGGTGCGATACAACTGGACAAGGCCTCTCTCTCCCATCTCTTACCGAAGGCGCCGCATACACGGCGCACCCAGACTCTCTCTAACCCCAATCATAAAGGGCTATCGGGCCCCTGTCAAGGTGCTGTTGACAGAAAACCGCGAAATTCCGGGGTCAACAGCCAGAGTCTCGTTCCACTGTCGAGGCACACGCCAAACGCCCGGGAGAAGGTGTACCCCGTTTTGGGGCATGCAAATCGAGCTTATTGGCCCCCGACCTCTTCTCTGAGATGGATGAGTGCGGTGGGGCGGTCGGCGAACTCGCCGTCCAACTGGGCGTCGTACATGGCGTCGAGAATGCGGCTGAAGTCCGGCCCGGGTTGCAGCCCCAAGGCGATGAGATCCTCGCCGGTAACCAATGGTGGGGGGGCAAGCTGATCCTGAGGTATGCCGGCCAGTCGCCGCCGGGCTGCCCGATTGGCTTCCAGCGGCCGTCCGTCCGCAGTGCCCACCGCTTGGTGCAAGGCCAGAAGGTCCGAAAAGCGGGGGTGCACCGCAAGTTTCTTGAATGTGGCTGGCCGCATGTCGGCAACCTGGTCAAGCTGGCTGCAACGAGTAAGCAGCCAGGAGAGATCGCCGGTCTGTTGGTTGCTGCACCGCAGGTTCCGGGCCATCCGGGCCGCCTGGGTGGCGGGGGTATCCGCAAGCAGAGCGGCCAGCGCCAGAATGAGGTCCGCATCCTTCGGCAGGGCGGTCAGAATCTGGCAAGCCCGTGCAAGCCGGCCGTCAGGCCAGGTGCACCCCAATGGCAGGTACACCAGCAGTCCAAGCCGGGCCAGCCAGTTGACCGCCTCCGCCCGCGACGGATGAGCCAGCATTTTCTCAAGCTCCTCTCGCACGCGTTCCGCACTGATGCGCTGGATTCGGTCGGCATGGCGGGTGATCGCCTCGGCGGTCGCGGCATCGATGGTGAAACCCAACCGGCAGGCGAAACGCACCGCCCGCAGCATCCGCAGGTGGTCCTCGGCGAATCGCTCCTCGGGATTGCCGATCGCCCGGATGATCTTCGCGTCCAGGTCCGCCTGCCCATTCACGTAGTCGATCACCTTGCGCTCCAGCGGGTCGTAGAACAGGCCGTTGATGGTGAAGTCGCGGCGTTTGGTGTCCTCCTCGGCAGTGGTGAAGACCACTTGCTCGGGCCGTCGGCCGTCGCGGTAGTCGAGATCGGTGCGGAAAGTCGCGGTCTCGATCCAATGCCGGCCCTGGCCGACAAGCACCACGCCGAACTGCACACCGACCTTGCGCGTACGGCGAAAGAGCTCTACGATGGTGTCGGGAGGGGCATCGGTGGCCACGTCGATATCCGCGGGCTCAACACCCAGCAACATGTCGCGCACGCACCCGCCGGCCCAGAGGGCCTCGTGCCCGTGCTCGCGAAGCCGACGCACCACCGCCAGGGCCGCGTCCTCCAGGCTCATCGGCGGGCGACGCCTCATGGCGGCCCCCCGGCAGGCTCGGTAGCGGAAGTGTGGTCGGCCAGGGAAGCAACCGGCCGAGTCATAAAGCGAAATACCATGTTCCCGACCTCGCGGCATTCCAGCTCCACCAGCGGCTCCAGGCTCGGGCCATGAAGCGGTAGCGGGCGCTCCCCGACTTTGGCGAGCTCTCTTCGAGCCTGCCTTCGGCTCTGAGGCTGAGCCTCATGCTCAGGCTCGAAGAGAGCCTCAGAGCCGAAGGCAGCCGAGCCGTGGCGGCCGGCGGCGTGCCGGACCACTATGAGCGCACGGTCCGCGATTGCCGGGCTGGTCGCCAGCCGATCCAGCAGTCTGCGAATGGCCGGCACGGGACCGTCAGCGGGCAACATGCGGTAGGGGGGATCGACGAACACCAGCTCGAATCGCTCGGGGTGATCGCCGCCCGGCGGCGGGGCCAGTTCGCAGCCGGTCGCGTCCGTCTCCATCACCTCCGCCTCGCTGATCACCTTCAGGTCATCCAGATTATGCCGTAGCACCGCCGCCGTCGCCCGGTGCCGCTCAACGAACCGGCAGAAGGTCGCCCCGCGCGACAGGGCCTCCAGCCCCAGCGTTCCCGTGCCGCAGAAAAGATCCAGCACCGCGACCGGCGGCAACCGCCCCGGCTCCGCGAGCCTCGCCCCGAGCACATCGAACAGCACCGCCTTGGCCCGGTCGAGGATCGGCCGCGTCTGGTCGCCCGGAGGACCAACCAGATGACGACCTCGCCATTGCCCCGCAATAATCCGCATCATGTCGGACAATATAACCCGCCGCGACATGCCGGAACACCGGGGCGAGGAATTGGCGATAGAGGACGAAATCCAGAAAGGAATGCGCAAGGGGCTAGGCGTCACGGGGGCGGTGGTGTATAATGCGGGAGCAGGACCAGCGGCTCACTTGGGCGGCTCGTTCGGGGCATCCCGGGCGAGCGTGCAAGGGCGAGCACGCTGGAGAACCTGCAAGTCGCGGAGTCCGGTTCCATCTATGGCGTGTGAGGTGGTCGTGCCCGACCGGCGCGTCGTCTGTCTCCCACATCCTCTCGCCGCCGTAGAGTTGACAAAGGGAGAACTCACTATGAGGCATCCAGGCGCGGTTGTCGCGGGTTTGCTGTGTCTGATTCAAGCGACCGTCCAGGCCCAGAGCTACAACCCCGATCTCTGGCCGGTGACCAGCGGTGATTCCATCGAAGCTTACCTGGATGCGCGGCTGTTCGACGATACCGCTGTGCCCGCGGGGATCGAAGCGGTGTTGGACCGCCAGGGCAATCTGGCGGTGGTTCGTTGCGGGGAAGTGCCGGGACTGGTGGAATCGTCCGCACACGTCCTCGACTTCGCCGCGGGGCAGGCTTACCACATTCGCCCTGCCCATAGCCTGGCATCGGCCGCCTTCTCGCCTGACCAGTCCCACATTGCCGCGGTGCTGTCCGCGCCCTGCGACGGCTGCCTGGTGATCTACAGCATGGTCGATGGCGAAGCGCGTCGGATCGAGGGCGTGCAGGCGGTTCCCGGCTCGGTGACTTGGCTCAATGCCGACCGCATCAGCTACCTGCCCGAGCTCGACGGCAAGGCGGCCGCGGAGCCGGTCGAGGTCGATCTCACCCAAGCTGAGACCGGGCGTGTCTTCGGCAACCCCGCACCCGGCGGCAACTTGCAGCCCGAGGTCTACAGTTGTGGCGGCACCAACGACGACTGCATTTGCGGCATGAACAACCCCTACCCCTGCTGTGACAACGGCGGCAACTGCACTTGGTGGGCCTGGCATGCGGCCTGCTGCAACTGGGGCGTGGGTTGTCCGGGTTGGGGCAACGCTCACTCGTGGCTGGGCAACGCCCAGGCCTCCGGCTACCCGACCACGAGCACGCCCACCGTCGGCAGCATTGCTTGTGACAGCAACAATACCCTGTCGTCCTATGGCCACGTGGTCTGGGTTCTCCAGGTCAGCGGCAGCTCGATTCTGGTCTCGGAGCAGAGCTGTGGTGGCTTCTATGGTTCAAGACAGTATTGGTATGCCAGTTGGATCTTCGATGGCTATATCCTGAACCCCTCCGATCCCTGCGCCGGAACCGATGACGCGATCGGCACCTGGGAAAGCTGGCCTTACGATTATGACACAGTGCTCACCGGCCAAGTATTCAACAAGAGCTGGACGATGCAGAACACCGGCAGCAGCACCTGGTCACGCGACTGCAATCATAAATTCGCATTCGACGGCGGCACCCAATTCGGAGTCCCCGGTTGGACCGATCTGGCTTCTGGCGAAACCATCGCACCGGGCCAAAGCAAGACTTGGACCCTGACCTTCACTGCCCCCTCGACGCCCGGCCAGTACCAAGGTTACTTCAGAATGGATCGCTACGGCGTGGGTCGATTCGGCGCTCGCCCCTTTATCCTGGTCAATGTGGTCTCCCCAACCGGCGACCTGACGGGCACGGTAACCAATGCGTCTACCTCCGCCCCGATTCCGGGCGCCGCGGTGACTCTCTCCGGTGTCGGCAATACCACCACGAACGGCTCGGGCGTTTACACGTTCAACTCCGTTGCCGGAGGCAGTTACACCGTCTCGGTCAGCGCGACAGGCTACAACCCGGCCAGCGACGGCGTGACCATCACCGGCGGAAACACCACAACCAAGAACTTCGCCCTGACTCCGTCGGACACGCAGGCCCCGACGATCCCGACCGGGTTGACGGCCCAGGCTACCAGTCCCACCAGCGTGCAACTGAACTGGACGGTCTCGACGGATGACGTCGGCGTGGCCGGCTACGACATTCGCCGCAACGGCAGCGTGGTCGGATCGAGCGCCACCGCCAGTTATCTCGACAACGGCGCTTCGCCTGGGACCGATCCCGTTTACGACGTGCGGGCCAGGGACTCCGTGCCGAACTACTCCGACTGGAGCGCGTCGGTTACGGTACACACGCCCCCCAACCCGCCGGCCCTTGCGACGGTTTTCAGTGACGGGTTCGACGGCAACCTGAACAACTGGACCCAGCAGGTCGCGGGCTTCGCGTACAGTACGACCGTTAACCGTGGCGGGCTCACCGGTGCCGGGGCAGCCTTCGTCGCCGCGGGCGAGGCCGACCAGATGTACAAGACCTTCACCCGGCCGTTTGCCCAGGGCACCGCGTCCGGCTACTTCTGGGACGGCAAGGGAGGATGGAAAGCCGGCACTTGCGGGTGGCAGTATCGACAGTCTTTGTCGTTGCGCGAAACCGGCGGTACAGCCGGCTTCATCCTCGACAACTGCCTAGCCTCGAATGTTGGCGCTGGCGACTACTTCTACCGCTACCTCTGCTGCGGCTGGCCCAGTGCCTACACCTCGATCGGGGCCCGGGACGTGAATACGGATTGCGGAGGGACCTGGGTGCAGTTCCAGACCACGATTACGCCCGATGCGCCCGGCGCCGGCGGTTCCATCACCTTGAAGGTGACCGACCGAGCGGGTGCTAAGACGGCGACGCCGGCCCTCGATCCCGACTTCTTCAACTGGGGCATCGGCAGGATCACCTTGGGCCTCGGCGTCACTTCGGCGTATGAGGGTTACTGGGATGACATCACTTTCGAGGCCATGCCTCCGGATTGGCCGATCATCGGAACGGCCACCGCACTCTCCCCCACCCAGATTCGCTGGAACTTCACGCCCCGTGACAACAACCTGTTCGGCTGGGACGTACTCGATACCGCGAATACCATCCTCTCCCCGCAGTACCCGGCCGCGGGCTGGCTGAACCGCGCGGCCACCTCGTGGACTGAAACCGGCCTGACCGCCAACACCGTCTACACCCGCAAGGTGCGGGCCTGGAACGGCACGCTCAATGGTGCGTTCTCGGAGACCGCGACCGCCTGTACTCTGTCGCTCCCGCCCGAAGCCGGTACCATCGTTGCGGACAATGCGGAGGTGTGCATGGGGGAGAGCGTGACCTGGTCCACGACGGCCGGCTTTGGGCCCGGCACCACGGCTTATTACCGCTACGCGTGGGACCAAACCCCCGCCTATAGCTTTACCGGCGAGGAGTCTCATTGGGACTCCGGTACGCTTGTGCTGCAAGCCTCTGCAGCCGGCCCCTGGTACCTGCACATCCAGAGCTGCAACGACGAAGGCCAGCCCAGCGGCACGTTCACCTACAGCGTGACGGCCACGGATTGCACTGTTATTCCCCAGGTAATCGCGTCGGTTTCCCGTAAGGTCCATGGCGACGCCGGTACGTTCGACATCGACGTTGACGTGTCCACCGCAATCGAAGGCCGCGCCAACGGTCCGACGTTGGTCGTTGTGACCTTCAGCGACCCGATCGAGGGCCTCGGCGGACTCGATCCCGGCGACGTGGCCGCGTCCTCCGGGTCGGTGACCCACGTGTCGATCGATGGCCCACAACTGGCTGTCGAGTTGTCCGACGTGGCCGACGGCTCCCTGCTGGCGATCAGCTTCCCCGGGATCGTCGGCCTGGGCGGCAGCACGGCCAGCCCCGACGTGGTCTGCTTCGGCGTCCTGGGCGGTGATGCCAACGGCGACGGAGCCACCAACGTGTTTGATCTGGTCAGCATCCGCAACCAGTTGAATACCGCGCCGACGGCAACGACCTTCCGTTGCGACACCACCGCCGACGGCCTCGTTAACATTTTTGACCTGGTGATGACGCGGAACAACCTGAACCACTCGGTCACCGGTAGTTGTCCGTAACCGGACATCACCACACTGTCGCGGCTCGGAACCGGAGAGACGCGGGTGCCACACCGTAGCGGCCGCCCCCCGTGGCGGCCGCCGTGTGCCACTGCTCTGTGAGCAGTACGCTTGGGAGTCCGCAACGCGCTGGCAGCCCTGCGCCAGCTGGGTGGCACTGGTCTGTACCCAGACCAGTGGCGATTCCACATCGACCATGAGTCTGAGTACAGACCGTACAGACCCATGCCACCCTCTGCCCGATGCCACCGATCATCCAACGCACCCGTGGCGAATGGAGGGCGTGGTCCTTGACGCGCCGCCGGACAGTGGATAGTGGAAGCGACCACACGGGACACGTGTGTCCCTTGCTTTCCCCACCTACCGGTCCTTTCAGAGGAGCACCACCATGAGCCGCGTTGAACGAGTCCTGGGTATTGGAGCGATCGCGTTGTTGCTGGCCGTAGGCTGCCAGCCGGTGGGATGGTGGGACGACAGCGACTACACCCTCCTTAATGTCGAAGGGGATGACGCCTTCGTCGAGTACTACGCATCGTGGAGCGGCTGGGTCATCGAGCCATCGGCGTTGTGGAAGTTGAACCTGGCGACCGGCGAGGCCCAGCCGCTGCAGGATCCGGTTCGACAGGGACAGATCCGCGTCAGTGGCGATTACTATGTAACGGCCGACGTGTCGGATGCTGATTACATCAGGCGGATCGTCGCTGTTCAGATCAGCACCGGACGAAGGACCGTGATCGCCGAGTTCCCCGAGGATGCGGACACTTACGGGTGGCCCAACTACCTGGTTGCGAACGGGCTGGTTGCCGTGATGACCGCGGACGGGTTGGTGATCTTCGACCTGGCCGCCGATGAGATCGTCCAGACGATCGACGTACCCGCGGCGGATGCGGACGTCGAAGCCTTCGACGGCCGTCGGGGCCTGGTGTCCTACTTCAGACCAACAGGGGACGGTTCCTGGAAGGAGGCAGGATACCTCATTGATCTCAGCAGGGACGAGGGGATTGACCTCCCGACAGCGCCGGACCAGGCAGTGCCCCTCTATAGTTATCATGCTCAACTGTCCGAGGAGTGGCTGGCCGTCACCGCGTACAGGGACGAGGACGAGGACAGCTACCGCGATCAGCTACTCCTTTACCATATTCCGACGATGACGTGGCGCGTATTAGCTGACTTGGGTCCATTCCATTCGAGGTCGGCCAGCTTTCTTGAGACCCCGCCCGCGCAGTCTCTGGGCACTATCGATCGGCTCTGTTTAATGGTTACTCCCGCATCGAGGCAATCGATATCGACAACGGCGAGGTCCGTGCCGTCTCAACCGATACCAGGGGAGTGTTTGTGCTGCCCCGTACTCCGATCGTCATCGTGGAGGGCATCCTCTACTGGATCGATTACTGGGCGGATGTTCTGGTCCGGCATGACCTCGAGACCGGCCAAGAGCGGCGGTTTCCGATCAACATACCCTGAGGATGGGGAACCAGCGAAAACGTCAGCGGATACCGCGATGGCAAAAGAGGTTTGAACACGGAGGGAACAGAGGAAACAGAGAGGCCGGCCCGGACTTCCTCTGCTGCCTCTGTTCGCTCCGTGTTCAGAACATCCCGGGGGACTTCATCCACGCAGCCATTGATGGAGTGCTTGACTTCCGGCCCAATATCGCTTGGAGTTGCGGCTGAGGCAGAACACTAATGGAGTGACTCGATGGTTCTTTCGTGCTTCAACCGCACAACCTTTGCCGCGTTCCGCACACCTCCACCGCTGGATCAAAGGTTTCGTCCGGAAGTCGTTCGCGAGCGGCACGTGTTGCTCATCAACCCATTTTACGCCAAGGACGTGCACGCCAGCTTCGGCAAGCATGTTTTGACGCCGACGCTGGCGCTGACCTCGATCGCCGCCGCCACGCCGCCGGATTGGACCGTGGAATGCTGGGATGAGAACCTGCTTCAGGGGCCGCCACCTCGTGAGCCCTTTCCACAGGTCGTGGGCATCACGGTCCATCTGACCTTCGCCCAACGGGCCTATGAGCTTGCCGCGTGGTACCGCCGTCGCGGCGCCAAGGTCGTCCTGGGCGGTCTGCACGTGACCTCGTGCCCGGAGGAGGCCGCCGCCCACGCGGACGCGATCGCGATCGGCGAGGGTGTCGGGATCTGGGGCCGCATTCTCACCGACGCGGCAGCGGGGCGGCTGCGTTCCCGCTACGAGGGTTCGTACCGGTCCTGCTACCGCGATGAGCCGCCGCCCCGGCGCGACCTGTTGCCGCGGCGGTCGTTCTTGACCACAACCAGCCTGATCGCCACCCGCGGCTGCCACAACCGCTGCGGTTTCTGCTATCTGTCCACGCGTGGCCTGCACATGCCCTATCAGATGCGCGACGTCGCGCAGGTCACGGCCGAGTTCCAGGCCGACCGCCAGCCATATGGCGTGTTCACCGACAATAATCTCGGATCCAACCCCGAGTACCTTCGTCGGCTCTGCCGAGGACTGCGCGAGGTGCGCAAGATCTGGAGTGCGGCGGTGTCGGTGGACGTAACCGACGATCCGGACCTCGTGCGAGAGATGGCTTTGGCAGGTTGCACAGGCGTGTTCGTAGGCTTCGAATCCCTCAATGACGCCAACATTGCCGCGGCTCGCAAGAAGAGCCCGGCGAGCGATGACTACGCGCGGCGGGTCGAGATCCTGCACCGCTACGGCATCCAGGTAAACGGCAGCTTCGTACTCGGCTTCGATCACGACGGCCCCGACGTGTTCGCCAGAACGGTTGATTGGATCGAAAGCAACAAGCTGGAATGCGCCACCTTCCACATTCTGACGCCGTATCCCGGCACGCCGCTCTTCGCCGAGATGGAAAGCGAGGGACGACTGCTCCACAAAGATTGGTCTCGATACGACACGGCCCATGTCGTCTTTCGGCCACGGCGGATGAGTGTCGAGACGCTCGAGGATGGCTACGCCTGGTGCTACCGGCGGCTGTTCTCGCATCAATCGATCTGGCAGCGTCGCCCGGCAGACTGGCGCGCGGTCATGCCTTACCTGGCCATGTCTTATCTCTACAAGCGATCCAACCGCCTGTGGTACTACCTGGTCCGTTACCGCCTGACCCAGCTCGCGTGGCGGGGGCTGGTCGAGATCACCCGCTTGCGTCACTTGGCGTTTCGCAGACGTCTGGATCGCAACCCGTCCGTCAATGGCTGGCCAGTCAGCGTCGTACCCGCCAGCGTCTGAACGACGACCCGCAGCCAAGTGCGAGTCAACACAATCCACTTCGAGCCGCCGCAGCCATGCGGCGGGTATCCGCATCCGCTTGCCCGGCAGGGGGCCGACTCGTACAATCGCGGCCGCGATGAAGTATCACGCAGTCAAAGGCACGCGCGACTTCTACCCCAGGGACATGGCGATCCGCAACTGGATCGTGGATGCCTGGCGACGGGTGTCGCTGCGCAACGGGTTCGAGGAATACGACGGTCCGATCTTCGAGTATCTCGACCTCTTCCGGGCCAAAAGCGGCGAGGGGATCGTCTCGGAACTCTTCCACTTCACCGACCGCGGCGAGCGCGAGCTGGCCATCCGGCCGGAGATGACCCCCACGCTGGCCCGCATGATCGCCGCCCAGGCGGCCTCGCTGCCCCGGCCGATCAAGTGGTTCAGCGTGCCGCGCCTTTGCCGGGCGGAACGGCCCCAGCGCGGGCGGCTGCGCGAGTTCTTCCAGTGGAACGCCGACATCGTCGGTACCGATGACGTGCTGGCCGACGCCGAGTGCATCTTCGTGGTCCTGGACTTCTTCCGCGAGGTCGGGCTGACGCCGCAACAGGCGACCCTGAAGATCAACTCGCGCTCGCTGCTGGCGGCCCTGCTGGCGGCTCGCGGGTTTGCGCCCGACCGGCATGCTGAGATCTACACCGTCCTGGATAAACGCGACAAGCTGCCGCCCGAGGTCTACGCCGAAAAGCTCGAAAGCGTCGTTCGCACGCCGGCGGAGCGATCAGACTTGGAGTGCATGATCCAGGCCCACGGAGCAGGGGGGCTCGATGAGGTTGCCGAGCTGGCCCGCGGCAACGAGGCTGCAGAGGCCGAGATCGAGCGGCTTCGCGAGTTGTTCAAGCTGCTGGCGGCCATGGGCGTGGCGGATTACTGCACCTTCGATATGAGTATCGTGCGCGGGTTGGCGTACTACACCGGCGTGGTCTTCGAGGGTTTCGGGCAGGGGGCGTTGAGGCGGGCGATCTGCGGGGGCGGGCGGTACGACCAGTTGCTGACCGTGGTAGGGGGGCCGCCGATGTCCGGCTTGGGCTTCGGCACCAGCGACGTGGTCATGCTCGATCTGCTCAACGAGTTCGGACTACTGCCCGCCGAGGCCGGCGTATCGAAACACGTGGACTTCCAGGTGATCGACGCGGCCGGTGACCAGTCACACGTCGTGCTCCGTATCGTGGCGGAACTGCGGCGGGCGGGCCACTGTGCGGAGTTCAGCTATCGCCGGGGCAACCTCGGCAAGCAGCTCAAGCAGGCGGCGGGCCAGGGGGCCAAGTGGGCGGTCATCGTCGGTGACGAATACCGGCAACGCCAAGCCCTGGCGGTCAAGAACCTCGGCACCGGCGAGCAAGTTGAGCGATCAATGGACAGCTTCCTGGCCGACCCGGTCGGTCAGCCTGCGGCCACACCGTAGCGGCCGCCCCCCGCGGCGGCCGGCGGAACGGTTCGCCGACGCAGTGGACAAGCTCGGGTTGCGGCCGCCCCCCGTAGCGGCCGGCGGAACTGGTCGAATACACCCCGCAGTTGTAGTCTGTAGCGGGCGGAATTGGGAATGAGGAATGGAGAATTGACAAGAAACCGCCTCCCGCACGTACCGCGTCACCTCACCGGCGGTGACGTCGGGCGGCACTTGCGGGGGACAAGGTTTCTCACTTCTCACCTCTGACTTCTCACTTCCCCAGCCGTACGGAATGCGAACCGGGGAACACTGACGCGAGTCCGCACCATGGCACATCGACACGGCCACTACGAGAACGCCTTCATGGGCTTCCTGCGAAGCCGCGATATCCCCTACGTCCCCGTCGATGAAACGCGACGGGCCATCCTGGCCGGCTCGAAGGTCAAATCCTTCGACCTGCTGGTCTATCCTGCCGGCCAGCATCCGTGGCTGGTGGACGTCAAGGGCCGTCAGTTCCCCTACGTCGGCACGCGCGGCGGCCGACGATATTGGGAGAACTGGGTCACCCGCGAGGATATCGAGGGCCTCTCCGAATGGCAGGCGGTCTTCGGCGACGACTTCCAGGCACGCTTCGTGTTCGTCTACCACCTCCAGGGCGATCCCGCCCGCTGGCCCGCAGACCAGCCCGCCCACGAGTTCGACGGCCAACGCTACGCCTTCCTGTCCGTCCTACTGGCCGATTACCAGCAGCACTGCCGCGCCCGCTCCGACCGCTGGCAAACCGTCAGCGTCCCCGCCGCCGCCTTCCGCGACATCGCCCACCCCGTCGACGAGATGGTCTGCGAATCCTGACCCCCAATCCCCGCCTCCCTCCGCAATCTCCAATTTCCAATCTCCAATCTCCAATCCCTGCCTCCCTCCGCAATCTGCAATCTCCAATCTCCAATCCCTGCCCCCTCCGCAATCTGCAATCTCCAATCTCCAATCTCTGCCCCCTCCGCAATCTGCAATCTCCAATCTCCAATCCACGGCTTCCCCGATCCCACCCGGGGACTCGCGTCCCCGGCTCGACTGTCCCGTGACTCATCACTCAGCACTCTCCCTGCCTCGCCCATCCTCGGCGATCGGTGACTGCAAACGCCGAGCCTGCAGGGCACGTTGCGCAAGCCCAGGCCGAAGGTCTTGGAACCACATGCCACAACCCTTCAGGAGATTCGAGCGAGTTTAGCAAGTTTATCAGCGATTGATAAACCAGGATAAACTCGCTGTAACTCAGGCATGGACCCGATCAAGAACCCCTATGCCCCCGGTGCGGTTACCCCGCCCCGGAGGGGCGCCGGGCCGTAGCCACGGGTGGAGTGAGCCGCAGGCGAACGAAACCCGTGGGTGACGGCTCCACGCTCTATCCCCCACCCCGGAGGGGTGGAGGATGGGACTGCCGGATCAGCCCACGCACCGGCGGGCCAACGACGAATCAACACCTCGCACGCGCCCTCCTCCGCCCCTGCCGGGGCGGGCAGACAAAAAGAGGGATCCCGTTTCCACGGGTTCCGCGTCGGCCGGCTGCGCCGTCGCGCCGCTCCACCCGTGGCCACACACCGTCGCTCCTCCAGAGCGAAATGGGCAGGGCGCAACTCGCCCTCAGCGGGCGAAATGATCCATGGCGAAGCGCCAATGACCAATCAAGTCCGAATGACGAATGACGAACGGCGGGTGGCATGGGTCGGTACTCCGACCCGTGGTTGCGCCGAGGGAGGCCACGGGCCTGAGTACAGGCCCATGCCACCCGCCGGAGTTCTGGTTTCGGGCTTGGTCATTGATTGGTCATTGGGCCTTGGGCATTCGTCTTGCCACCGGAGCCGGGCGGACTGCCAGTCACGCCCCAATGAGCAGCGACCTCCGCCTTCGATCATCGCGATCGATCTGCTGGAAGGCTGGGCCAGCAGTGCCGCCCCCGGTATGCGGTCGTCGAGTTTGAAGGATGCCGGCCAAGGTCTTCGAGCCTGAAGGGCTCGTTCTGTCAGCCCAGGCTGAAGGCCTGGGAACCGCATCCCGCACCAAGCCTCGGCCCTGAAAGGGCCGTTCATGCCGTCGCTCATCCCGCCACGGCCAGGCATCCCTCATCCCGTCGCCGGGCAACCGGTCCCTCACCCATCCTCTTCTTCTTATCGCAGAGATCGGAGAGGACTGCAGAGGCGAGAGCTTCGGCACATCAGCCCGGCCGGTCCATAATCAGTGATGTGCCGTTTATGCCCGGGTCAGCATGGAGTCGGTATACCCCTCGGTCTTCCTCACGATGGAATTCGCTGATCGCGGCGGCCAGCGTAAGGTCGGAGGCGCACAAGAGCGTCGGTAATGTCATCTCGGCTCAGGTACTTATATCCCTGCGGGCTAAAACCCGGCTCAAGGGCGCGCAACGCCTCCAATGGCACTGGGGACGCAAGCCGAGCTGGCCTGGTTAGAACGATCCCAAAACCGACTGACAAGCCAGAAAAGTAAGACAAGAAATCGCGATAAGCGATCCCACAGTTCAGCCGCACACGCCGCCAGAGTGTAGGAACACGGGCCTCAATCACATCGTCAACGGCAACAATACCCGCGATCCGCTTGAACGGCGCAGGCACATAAATGATAAGGTAGTCGCCGCGCTGTACCTTCGGTTGACGCCGTCGAAGTTCAAAGGTCTTCGTCCCCTCGAAGATCATCTCGGCAAAGTGTGCTCTGACTGACAACAGGAGCGCCTTGTTCATGCGGAACCTCCAGTCGTGATTCCCTGGCCGAGTACGTATAAACGGGCAAACTCACGGTGTGAGAGTTCCAGGGCAGTCGTAAACTGAGGTGTCTTGCCTTCGCGTTCCTCGCTCAGCACCCGGCGCACCTCCCCCCGCGGAACCGGGCAGGACAGCAATTCAGTCCCGGCAAACCGGATCGCCATAATGTCCGCGTTCGGTTTGTTCCTGGCCGTCGATAACACGTCGCGCCAACCGAATACGCCAAGTCGACTAAACCTCTTGAACAGTGTGTGTGCTGGTGCGACAACAACTTCTTCGACCCGCGAACAGGCACGAATTTGAGCGGTCCCGTCGTAATCTCGGGTCTCACTAATGTACCACAGAATCCGTCCGGGGGCAGTGACGATACGCTGGCGGGCCGCCCGATAGTATACATTCTCATGCTGAAGCGAGAGAAATGTGTCCACGGAAAAGAGTTCCTGAGCGGCGAGATTCTCATCGAACAAGTGTGTAGCCCATTTGGCCTTGATCGGAACCATGTACGCGGGCAACCGCTCAGTATCAAGCTTCATTGGCCAGAGCAACTTCTCAACGCGGGCGAGTTCGGCAGCAGAGCAGTCTGGTAGGTGATACCGGGATACCGCGTCTGCGATCGGCTCGGTTTCTGCCTTCAACTTAGGCTGTGTTGTGTGCAGGTCCTCAATCTTCTGAAGGATCGCGTCCGGGGCGAAAAGACCTTGGAGGCTGATCTTGGCCAAATGGTCGCCAGCAACCACAAACCCAAGCTCGCCGCAAGTAGTTCGGACAAAGTCCTGGCAACGGACATCGGAGAGAATGGTCACAGGAGCTGCATCGCCGACTGCAATCTGGATGGCCTTACAGGCCAGGTGACAGGCTAGAGTTGGCCCGAGTGGGTATGGCCGTACACGAAGGAAAGCAATCTCCATTGCAGAGTCGGGTCTGCGGGACAAGACCATGAGCGCCAGACTTCGAGTTCCGTCGCGGACGATATACCCTCGGGTATTCCCCACGTCTGCAAGCTGTGTGCGCAGTCGCCTCTCGAACTCTGCTTTGGTTTCGCCATCGCCGTAGTTCAAGAACTCATCGCTCAGTGTCCGTACATCCTTGCCCGAGATCATCTGGATGGCCAGCCCTGAACCCGCCAAACGGGCTGGTTGATAGTGCCACCCATGCTGAAGTTCATCGATGCTAAGAATAAACTCTAGCGGTGACACGACGCTCAGCCCATACCGCTCGGCGATCTGTGGAGCGTGCTGGAGTAGCACCCTGTCTCGTGAAATGAAGAAATGCGCCCCTCCCGCCACGGCCGTTGCTAAGTGCCTGCGATCTGATTGGTCCGACTCGGAGCGGGCAGTCGGCAAGATCTGTTCAAGAACTGAGAGTGCCGCATCATTCTCCGGCACGGTGGCCGACAGACGATGGAATCCACGAGCGAAATCGCGATGTTTGTGTCGCCGGATTGGGTCAGAATGCCGATCGATCTCCGCGTACAGCTCATCGGCTATCCAGAGCACAGCGTACTCGGCAACCCAGTCCGCCCTGAGTGCTTGAGATTCGTTGTGGGTTGAGCTGGACTCGCCAGCCAAATCAAAGAAGACGTTCGCGTCCAGTACTGCAACAGCCTTGGTTTGTGCAAGGTGCGCACGATGGTCGGTCCACAGGTCGGCATGCCCATGGTCAAACCGAAAGCACGTGAGACGCGTCTCATCCCTACCGCGCCCACGTATCTCGGCGAGGGGCACGAAGCCAACACTTCGCCAGAACCTGGACGAATCCTCATAGTCCCTGCGACAATGCAGCACAATGCCGCGCAGATTCATTGTGCAATGCTTTATTGCGTCGACAAGCCTCCGACCAACTCCGCCCTTCCGGTGGTCTGAAGCAACACACAAATGGTGAATCCGGGCTTCCGCCGTCGATTGAGTCACGCTGTACCATACGTATCCGAGAACCTGATTCTCCGCGCCGATAGCGACGAGGATCTTCCTTTGCCCGGCTGCCCTGCGGAGGGCTTCTGCCGGTACAAAGCCGAGTCGGCCGCAATTCTGATCGGCGAGTCTTATAACGTCGTTCACGCCGGGGTGATCCGCGCGGACTGCGGCAATGGTAATCTGAAGATTGGTTTCGTCTTTCACCGGCCAGGCCTCACATGCCGTACGCAACAAGCGCTCAGAAACCGTTCGTGTGGCCAGTTCGACAACAGCCTGGCCATTGAGAGTATGCCACCGTCAAGTCTTAGGTGCAAGCAGGCTGTCGTTGCGCGGCGGGTCTGCCATCTCCAGGTTCAGCGCCAGCAGTCGGGCGAGGGTTTCCTGCTCGACGGCGGGGTCGGCGACGCCGAGGATGGGGTTGACTTTGCCGCCGGGGTCGCGGTTGGGCTGGAGGGCCTCGGCCCAGGCCTCGGGCCAGGCGTAGGCGGCCAGGACGGCGCGATCGAGTTCCAGGTGGGCGAGTTCCAGCCAGGTCGGACGCTGGTTGTAGAGGTTGGTCAGCGTTCGCTTCTTGAGCTCGGCGGCGGAAAGGGCGGGCGAGCCGTCCGGGTTGGTGGGGTTGAGCCAGTTCTCGCGCAGTTCGTTGAGCCGTGCGGCGGCGGTCGCGATCCGCGTACGCAACGCCCGTGCCCGCTCCGGGTCGTAATCCGCCGGTGCGCCGGCAAAGTCGTCCGCCGCCGGCACATCCTTGGCGATGCCCCCGGCCAGCGGCGGAAACGCGAACGTCTCGAAACACGTCGTCGGCGTGTAACGGGGCCGGTCTTCAAGGGCCGTCCCCATGCGGAGCGACCACCGCTCGTGAACCGCCGAGTGCAGCACGCCGAAGAAGTAGTCGTCGTCGCGGGGAAACAGGACAATTGCACTGTCACAAACCACAGATCTGTCGAGCCATACGAAGAGGCGGTGCTTCGAATGGCGCACGGTTGCGATGTAACGTGACACGCCTGCGAGTGCTCGGGCCATTTCCGGTCGCGGCCGCTCGTGCACCCACCACTTGCGCCTCGTTATTCCGTACTTCGGAAAGACGTGGGTCTTGATGTATTCAAACGGTCCCTCGTATTGCGCCGCTTCAGACAGGTCTGCGTCTGGGGGAAAACAGATCAGCCAGCCCATGGCGCGCGACCTGTACAGTTGCTCCCCGTTGACATACTGCCGAATGACATTGGAGTTCGGAAACCGGTTGGGATTGGGTCGCGATAGCAATTGTCGGGCTGTTTTTTCGTCCAGGTCGAACTTCGCCCCCTTCTTCACCCCCTCCATTTGAATGCCGGAGTTGACAGGCAGGATTCGCGCAGTCGTCAGATCCTGACCAGACCGTAGGTCGGGAGTAATCGCTGCTACAGCGGTACCATCCAAAACTCTCTCGGTTTCCCTTCCATCGTCGAAGCCGATCATCGACACATGGACATTGGCTCCGTCGAGAATCCAATCCCGATCCGAAATGGCGAAGAAGATGCCACCGGTCTCCTTGATCCGCCTGAGCACTTCGCGGTTGGCCCCACCCCGTATGCCCTGGGTTGCGAGCAGGCCTGCTCGCTTGAGTCTGCCGGCCTGGATCATCGCCCGGCTCTGCTCGAACCAGTAGCAGCACAGGTCCGCAAAGGCAGGAACCCGGTCTTTCCATAGTGCGAACATGGTCTCTGTATAATCATCACCGAGCCCCTGCCGTACGCGGTTGCCCCCCAGGAACGGCGGATTCCCCACGACCACGTCGGCCTCGGGCCAGTCGGGCTCTTGGGGGTGCTTGGGATCGGAGAGGTCCACGATGGCGTCCATGCAGCGGATGCTCTGGATGGGGTCGAGCACCGGGTCGCGGGGCGGGCTGAAGCCGTTGTGGTGCATCCATTGCAGGTAGCCGATCCAGATGACCACCTGGGCGAGTTCCTGGGCGTAGGGGTTGATCTCGATGCCGGCAAGCTGCGTCGGGCGGACGTGCGGGAGCAGGGGGAGCTGACGGTCGGCGGCGTAGGCGATGACCTCCTTCTCCATGTCCAGCAACCGCTGGATGGACACGTAGAGAAAATTGCCCGACCCGCAGGCCGGGTCCAGCACGCGGACCTGGGCCAGGCGCTCGATGAAGTCCTGGATCAACCGGTCGTGCTTGCGGCGTTCCTTCGAGTCAACGCCCCGGCGGCGCGTGCGGGCGGGGGCGGCGATGATCTTGGGCCACAGGGCGTCACACCGCCGGCGTACCTCGGCCCACTCGCGGCGCAGCGGGGCCATGAGGACCGGCTCGACGAGCGTGAGGATGTCCTCCTTGCTGGTGTAGTGGGCGCCGATCTGGGCCCGCTTGGCCGGGTCGAGCGTGCGCTCGAACAGCGTGCCGAAGATCGACGGCTCGACCTGCGACCAGTCGTAAGCGGCCAGCCGGAGCAAGGCCTCGATGTCGGTCTCGGCCAGATCGACCACTTGGGCGTCGGCGAAGAGCCCGCCGTTGAAGTACGAGATGGTATCCGCGCCGAAGTCGCCGCCGCGCGTCATGGCCTCGAAAAGCTGCCGCAGCAGGCGGCTGAGGCGTTGTGGATCGTCCTTGCACTTGGCCAGCAGCGAGGTGAACAGATCCTTGGGCAGCAGGCGGATGTCTTCGGCGAAGAAGCAGAAGATGAGCTTCATGAGGAAGTGGGCGGCCTGCGGGGCGGGGACGCCGCGCCCGCGGAGGGCGTCGGCAATCTGGCCGAACGAGGCGGCGGCGGCTTCGGTGATGCCGACGCTGGTCTGCTCGGGGCGGAGGGTGTGCGGCTCGGTGAACACCTTGCGTAGCACGTCGAGGTTGACCGGGTCGGAGAGGCCCGCCAGATCGAAGGCATAGACTCGCTTGACCGTGCCGGTGAAGTTGGTGTGGACCTCGAAGCGGTCCATGTCGCAGACGATCAGCAGCGGCGGGTTTTCGAGGTCCTCGCGGTAGAGGAGGAGCTGCTTGTAGGCCTCGACGAGGTCGCGTTTCTTGCCCTTGTACTCCCAGCCGAAATGCCCGCGCATCCACACGTCGGCCCACCCGTCGCCGCCGCCGGTCTTGTGCACGCCGCGTTCAAAGGTGTACCAGGCCCCTTGGGGGTCGGCCTGCGCGGGCTTGGGCTGACCGAGAAGCTCGCACAGGTCGAGGAAATGCTGCTGACACGCCGACCGTTCGGTCAGTGTGCTGCGCTGCCATTTGCTGATGAACTGCTGTGGGGTCATGTTGATCCATCAATCTGGTCGGCCGCATCATAGCTACCAAGGCCGCCGAGATACAAGCGCTGGCTTCCGCTGAGTACTGCCTGCGCCCCGCGGCGCCGAGCAGGGGCCTCAGAGCCCGGGGCGGCACGGGTGCTGCTCCGGCGGCGGGGACGGCTTTACGGCCGGGTGACGGCGGCTATAATGGTGCCGGTACGCACAAACCGTGCGGCATGGAGAAGACGATGCGACATTGGATCACCAGCTTGGCGGCCGTGCTGATGCTCAGCGGTGCGGCCCTTGCGCAAGTGTACGAGGAGCCGGCCGCCAGCTCGATGTCCGAGCGTTCCACGACGTGGGAGTGGCTCTACGCCGGCGTGTTCCTCGTCGGATGCCTGGTCGTGGCCTTCAAGCCCGCCAAGCGAGCGAATATGAGATAGCCCCGGAACCGGGCGACGCGTGCCCGGAGGTGTGCACATGCCCTCAAAGCGGATGCTGATCGCCGCCCTGGTGCTGTTGAACGTCGTGCTGCTCACGGCGGTACTCCTGTCCTCCTACACGCCGCCGGCGGCCATCGCCCAGATGGCCGAGGACAACGAGGAGATGGCTCCCGCACCCGCGAGCCCGGGGCCGGAGACCGTCCTTATCGCCGTCCAGGCCGACGCAAGTAACGACGTCATCTACCTCTTCGACTCGCGAAACATGATCCTCCACGCGTTCCGAACACCGTTTCCCCGAATGGCCGGACAGCCAGTGGACGTGACCTACGCGGGATGGCGAGACCTGAGCCGCGAGTTCCAGCGACAGGAGGGCCGAACGCGATGAGCGAAAACCATACCGTCACCACTAAAGACTTCGCGATCGGCGTGCTGAGCGTCACCGCCGTCGTGCTGCTGGCGGCCTTTCTATTCCTGCAGGCTTTGCTTCCGCAGCAGGCGATGGCTTTTGCTCAGACCGCCATGACCGGCCGCTTTCAACTCGCTACCGCGCAACTGGACAACTCCGCCGAGCTGCTTGCGATCTTCGACAGCGACGCCAAGTTGATGAACGTCTACGCCTACGACGTTGGGCGGGGGGAGATCGTCCTCATTCGCCAGTTGGACGTGGAGCGCCTCACGGCCAGGGTCGCCCCCCGGTCGCCCAGGGAACGCCGACGGTAGCCCCGGCAATATGTCGCCGTGACGCCATCGCTCATCAGTGCTAGCTACGCTTATTCATCCGCCCGCGGACGATTGCCTGACCGACCAGAACGGCGGCAGGGGGGTAACCTGTCGTGAAACGCGCGGCGAGATAGGGATGACTTACGTCTATGATCGCGGATCGCATCAGTTCGCTTGCCGACCAGGTCATCGCCGGCATACCGCTCGACCGCGAGCAGGCCGAGTGGCTTGTCAGTCACGCCGACGATGCCTGTCTGCTCGACCTTTTCCGCGGCGCGACACGCGTTCGCGAGCACTTCCTGGGACGCCGGGTCCGCTGCTGCAGCATCGTGGCCAGCAAGGTAGGGCGGTGCAGTGAGGACTGCGCGTTCTGCAGCCAGTCGGCCCACCACCAGACGCATGTGGCCGGCCTGACCGTCCTGACTTCGCAGCAGGTCATCGAGGCGGCCCGTGAGGCGTCGGCCAACGGGGCCGATTCGTTCGGCATCGTCAACAGCGGCCTCGGACCGACCGACGCCGAGGTCGAGCAGTGGGGGGCGGTGGTCGAGCAGATCCGCCGACAAACGCCTGTTCGCGTCTGCGCCTCGCTCGGCGTGCTGAGCGAAGCCCAAGCCCGACGCCTCGCCGAGTTCGGCGTGCAGCGATACAACCACAACCTCCAGACTTCGCGGCGGCACTTCCCGCGGATCATCAGCACCCACAGCTACGATGACCGACTCGCCACCCTGAGGCATGTGCAATCGGCCGGCATCAGCGTCTGCAGCGGGGCGCTGTTCGGCATGGGCGAATCCTGGGCGGACCGCCTCGATCTGGCCTTCGAGCTTCGCGACCTGAACCCCGACGTCGTCCCGCTCAACTTCCTGATCGCCATCGAGGGCACGCCCCTGGCCGAGACCGAACCGCTGCAAACCATGGAATGCCTCAAGATCGTCTCGCTCTATCGCTTCCTGCTGCCCGGCAAGGAGATCAGGATCGCCGGCGGACGCGAAACCCACCTGCGCGATCTGCAAAGCTGGATCTTTCTGGCAGGGGCCGACAGCTTCCTGATCGGCAACTACCTCACCACCTGCGGCCGAGCGGCAGACGCGGATCGGCAAATGGTCCGCGACCTGGGGCTCGAACTCGTCGAACCGCCGGTGCCGCGCCGGGTTGCGCAACAGGCGTAGGTCATGCCCCACAAAAGTGTGCTTGTCACCGGGATCGGCATCATCTCGCCCGCCGGCTGTGGGGCCGACGCGACTTGGTCGTCACTGCTGGCCGGTTGCCGTGCGGTAGGGCGGTTTGAACCAGGCGCCGACTCGTCGCACAAACCCTGGCCTGCGGCAAGAGTCCCCGGCTTCGCCCCCCACGACCCGGCGGCACCCGGCTCCGTCGATCGCGTTTGCCGCTTCGCCTTGGCGGCCACTCAAGAAGCTCTCAACAACGCCGGTAAGCCTTCGCTCGCGGGCCCTCGAACGCGCGTTTCCCTCGGCACCAGCAAAGGCGGCGTCCTGTCGTTCGCCGCGTGGGCCGACGCATGGGCAGCCGGCGACCGTCGTCTTCCCAACCCCTGGGCCGATCTTCTGCCCGACGCGCCAGCCAGATACGTCGCTCAACAACTCGGCATCACGGGTGGAGTCCATACCACTGTGGCGGCCTGCGCCACGGGTAGCCTGGCCGTCATCCGCGCTGCCCAGTGGATCGCGGACGGCCAGGCAGACCTGGTCATCTGCGGCAGCAGCGATGCCTGTCTGCATCCGCTCTGGTTCGCTGCCTTCGAACGGATGGGCGTGCTGGCAGAGGAACACGTAACTCGTGGTGCGGGCTACAGTTGCCGACCATTCGACGAGGCCAGAACAGGCTTCGCGCTCGGCGAGGGTGCCGCCGCGTTGATCCTGGAGTCCGAAGCGCATGCCCGAAAGCGAAATGCCCAGCCGCTGGCCACCCTGGCGGCTTGGGCGACCGGCACCGACCCGGCGGGGCTCACCGCCATGGATCCTGCCGGCGAATCGTTGCGGCATGTGCTCGCCTTGGCCTGTGACCGTGCCGGGGTCGGTCCCGAGGACATCGCCTGCATTCACGCCCACGGCACCGGAACCCGGGAGAACGACCGCATCGAGGGCCGCGCGATCCGCGGTTTTCTCAATGCAACCGCCCCGCGGGTGCCTGTCGTATCGATCAAAGGTGCGATGGGTCATCTTCTCGGCGCCGCGGGCTCCGTCGAACTGGCCGTTGTGGTCCGAGCTTGCCAAGCCCGCCGAAGCCCGGGCAACGCCACACTTCTGCAATGCGATCCCGAGTTCGCGGGTCTCTGCCTGCCACGCGAAAGCATCAACTTGCGGCCGGGGGCCATCGTCAAACTGTCCCTGGGCTTCGGCGGTCACTTGGCCGCCGTCGTCCTACAGGCCGTGCGGTAACCCCGGCCAAGGCAATCCAAGTTGACCGTCGGACGGCAGCGACAGAGTAGCCAAACTGGCCGGGATCCCGCCCGCGATGCACGATCCAAGGTCGAACGCAACATAACACATATTATCGGACGTTGCAGTAGGGCGGTTCAGATGGGTTACGCCAAGCCCGCTCGCCTTGGTTTTCGGCATCCGGCCCGGACCTGCAGTTCTTCACTTGGCGCACAATCGGTCCAAAGCCATCGCGGCCAGGATGGCTCGCCGCCCTTTGGGCGTAAGCACATACACGTCGCGGACTTTCGGTCCCAGCAGGCCCGCTCCGCGCAACTCGCGAAGATGATGATACAACGGACCCGCTTTGAGCCCCGTTGCGTTCGATAGGAGTTTGTGCGTTGCCTCGCCCGCCAGCAGCTTGGTCAGGATGGCTAGACGCTGCGA
Source organism: Phycisphaerae bacterium (assembly GCA_012729395.1). Classification (GTDB taxonomy): domain Bacteria; phylum Planctomycetota; class Phycisphaerae; order UBA1845; family PWPN01; genus JAAYDF01. The sequence continues at coordinate 38,722 of JAAYDF010000142.1, read as the reverse complement.
ATGGGCCAGCGCCGCCAGAAGCCGGCTGAGCCGCTCCGGACGGGTGCCGCGGGTGATCTGGCGGGCGACGGCCAGTTGGGCCGCGACTCCGGGGAACGGATCATCGTGATTCTGGCGTCGGGGCCTGGCAGCGAATCCGGTCAGCGTGATTTGTCCGCGGTCGGCGGGTCCGGCGAAGTCAGCATCCGCCCGGACAGTCAGTTCCACGGCGAGCCCGGCCTGCGATCGGGTTGTGGATCGCCCCGCCGGGGCGTTTCGAGCCGGCCGGTGATTCGGTTTGGCCTGTCGTCTGGTGGGCATCAAGAACCTCCTCTCGACGGCCATTGGGCCGCCGTAACCATCTGTTGTAGCGGCTCTTGGCCGGGAGGCAAGCCGCGAAGTCTTCCTTTTTCGCGACCCGGTCGGGCCGATACCGGTCGCCACAGGACACTTCCCTGCACAGTGGCGCGCGCGGATGGCATAATTGCATTATAATGTAATAACATTATTACAGGATATCATATTATTGTGCTTACGGAAGGGCGGTGACGTGGGCGGCCTCACCAAGGAGCGTTTCTTGATCGCCATAGCCGCGGCCCTGGGATCGAGGAGCGGGCACTTGCGGGAATCCGGCTCCTGAAGTATGGTCTGCATGTGTGATGCCGCGCAAAGATGACATACCCCCGTCGGAGGTCCCCTACCGTGCCACGTAAACCCTCGCCACAGGGCATTCCGGAGAAGATCCTGCGACACGTCACGTCCGGCGGATACCGCCCGCAGAAGCCACGGCGTCTGGCCCACGCTATGGGCGTGGCGGACCGGGAGTACCCCGCATTTCGGGCGGCGGTCAAGGAGTTGATGAGGGCCGGCCGGATCGTCCAAGGCGGCGGTAACTGCGTCATGCTGCCGGACGCCAAGGATCGGATCGTGGGCAGCTTTCGCGGCCACGCTCGGGGTTTCGGCTTTGTGGTGCCGGACGCCCAGACCGAGCACGGCGACCTGTTCATCCCGCCCAAAGCGACGCTGCAGGCGATGACCGGGGACAAAGTCGTAGCTCGGATCACCCGCCGGGGCCGGGGCGAAAGCCAGTCGCGCGTCGAGGGCGAAGTGATCGAGATTCTGGAACGCAGTGACCGACGGTTTGTGGGCGCGTTGGTCAAGGACGGACGGCGCTGGCTGGTGCGACCGGAGGGCCATGTTCTCTTGCAGCCGATCGTAATCCCAGACGCCCGCTCGAGCCGAGCCCGTGAAGGCGACCAAGTGGTGGTGGAATTGACGGAGTACCCGGCCGCGGAGGAGCCCGGCCGAGGGGTGATCGTCGAGGTTCTCGGCCGGCACGGCGACCCGGGCATCGATACCCTGAGCATCATTCGGCAGCACGGCTTTCCCGAAGGGTTCAGCGAAAAGGTGGTCAACGAAGCAAGGGAAACCGTGGCGGGATACAAGCTCGAAGAGGAGTTGGCGGTGCGCGAGGATCTTCGCGAAGAGGTGATCGTCACCATCGACCCTGACGACGCGAAAGACTACGACGACGCGATCTCCGTGCGTTCTGCGGGCAAGGGCGGCTACGAGTTGGGTGTGCACATCGCCGACGTAGCGCGAATGGTTCCCGCGGGTGGTGCGCTCGATACTGAGGCGGCCCAGCGCGGCAACAGCGTCTACCTGCCGAGGCACGTCATCCCGATGTTGCCGGAGGTGCTCAGCAACGGGTTATGCAGCTTGCAGGAGGGTGAGCCCCGGTTGGCCAAGAGTGCCTTCATCACCTACGACGCGCAGGGCAACCGTCAGCGCACGCGGTTTGCCAATACAGTGATCCGTTCGAGCAGGCGGCTCACCTATCGGGAGGCGGATGCCATTCTCGGGGGAAAGACCGACGGATACGCCCCCGAGGTAGTCACGCTGCTCAAGCGTATGGATCGGCTGGCCCGGCGTATCCAGAAACGGCGTCTGGCGCGAGGCATGATCGTGCTTGACCTGCCGGAGGTCGAACTGGTGCTCGATGACGAGGGCAACGTGACGGACGTGGAGCCCGCGGACACGAGCTTTCCGCACACGATCATCGAGATGTTCATGGTCGAAGCCAACGAGGTGGTGGCGGAGCTGTTCACTCGTCAGGGCGTGCCCCATCTGCGACGAACCCATGCGGACCCCCCTGCCGACGCGCAGAAGAAACTGGCCACCTTCCTGCGGGTGCTGAAGCGATCCCTGCGACCGCCGTACACACGCGAGGATCTGCTGAAGCTTCTCGCGGAGGTGCGAGGCCGGCCTGAGGCTTTCGCGGTGAATCTCGCCGTGCTGCGTTCGATGGCTCGGGCGGAGTACACGACGCGTCCGATCGGGCATTACGCGTTGGCCAGCGAGCACTACAGCCATTTCACCTCGCCTATCCGGAGGTATCCGGATCTCGTGGCGCACCGGCTGCTGGACCTGTACCTGCACAAGCGGTTGACCGGCTCGCGTGGCCGCCAGAAGGCACCCGGGCGGGACGCCCTGGCCGCCGTGGGCAAGCACTGCACCTACAGCGAGCAGCGGGCCGAAACCGCCGAGCGGGAACTGCGGCTTATCAAGATTCTTCGGCTGTTGGAATCGCGGCTGGGCGACGTCGAGGAGGGCGTGGTGACCGGCGTGGCTGGCGTCGGGCTGTATGTCCAGTTGCGCCGTTACCTGGTGGACGGGTTGATCCGGTTCCGCGATCTGCCGGACGACTGGTGGGACATCGACACCGCCGGCGGGTGTGTGCGAGGCCAGCACAGCGGGCGGCGTATCGCGATCGGGGATCTGGCTCGGGTACAAATCGCGGCCGTGAACGTGCCGGCGAGGGAGCTTGTGTTGTCCCTGATCGAGGATTCCGGCAAACGGTTTGACAAGAGCAAGAAGCACAGATAACGTGCCCCCTTTGGCTGGCGGTTTGTACGCCGGCGGCACGCGGTGATTCATCACGGGACAGGCATGCTGAAAAAGACACCTCTACACAGTTACCACGTGCAACGCGGTGCACGGATGGTGGAGTTCGCCGGATGGGAGATGCCGTTGCTCTATACCGGCATTGTGGAAGAGCACCAGCACACCCGGCGGGTGGCATCGGTATTTGACGTGTCGCACATGGGGCGGATCATATTCACCGGCCCCGAGGCCAAGGGCCTCCTGCAGCGAGTCTGCACTCGCCAACTCGGCACCGCCGAGGTCGGGCAATGCTGTTACGGTCACGTCTGCAACGAAGACGGCGGCATTCTCGACGACGTGATCATTTCGCGGTACGAGGATCGCTGGCTGATGGTGTGCAACGCGTCGAACCGGGATCGCGTTCTGGCCTGGCTTCGGCAGCACGCTCCCCAGACCGGCGTTCAGATTGACGACATCACCGAATCCACGCTCATGGTGGCCATTCAGGGCCCGGCCTCGCTCGATATGCTCAGTCGCAAGCTGCCCTTCCCGATCGCCGGACTCAAGCGTTATCGCTTCCTGGCGGGCAGCTACTTTGGCACGCGATACACGATCTTCCGCAGCGGGTATACCGGGGAGGACGGTGCGGAGCTGATTCTGCCGGCAAGCGTTGCCCCCCTGCTGACCGGCTTGCTTGGCGGTGGAGACGGCGGCGAATCAGGGCTGCGTCCGGCCGGCCTGGGTGCCCGCGATACCCTGCGGCTGGAAGCGGGCATGCCGCTGTACGGCCATGAGCTGCATGAGGCGACAGATTCGCTCTCGGCCGGCCTGCCGTGGTGCGTGGATCTGAACAAGGATTTCATCGGCCGGGACCGCCTGCGTCAGATTGCTGCTGACGGGCCGGCACGCCGACTCGTGGGGCTTGCACTGGAAGGCCGTCGTATCGCCCGTCAAGGCGCAACCGTTGTGCAGGCTGACAAACCGGTGGGCGAAGTCACCAGCGGCACGTTTTCGCCTACGCTGCAGCAAAGCATCGCCATGGCATATGTGCGATCCGACCTGGCCAAGCCCGGTTCGCGTATCGCCGTAGATCTCGGCGGCCGGGTGGTCCCGGCCGTGATCGTCGCCTTACCGTTTTATCGCCGCAAGACCGCCTGACATCCGGAGATTTCTGACCAGACAAGGAGAGATGCAATCGTGAGTACCGTTCCCACGGATCGCAAGTACAGCCCGACACACGAGTGGTTCCTGCCCGCAGGCGACCTGGTCACCATCGGGATTACGAAGTTTGCCGCCGATCAGTTGACCGACATTACCTTCGTCGACCTGCCGGCCGTGGGTTCGAGCGTCCCGGCCGGTGAAGCGTTCGGCGAAATCGAATCTGTCAAGGCGACCAGTGAGTTGTGGTCGGCGGTGGGAGGCGAGGTCGTCGAGGTGAACGGCGTTCTGGCGGACGATCCCGGTCTGGTGAACACGGACTCCTTCGGCCAAGGCTGGATGCTGAAGGTCCGGGTCAAGGATGCCGCACCGCTGGCGGGACTGATGGACGCGGTGGCGTACGAGGCGATGTTGGCGGGGAGCTAGCTCCGCCGCGTCTCAATCTGGAGCCCTCAGCCTTTTGCCTTTAGCCATAGCAACGATGAACTACCTGCAACTGAATGATTCTGATGTCCAGCGCATGCTCAACGCCATGGGGGTCGAGCGTGTGGCGGATCTGTTCCGCGATATTCCCGCGGCGAGCCGGCTTGATCATCCCCTCGCCCTGCCGGGGCCGTTGTCGGAGATGGAACTGCTGGCCGACTTGCAGCGACTGGCGAACGCCAACCATGGGCTTGACGAGCTCACCTGCTTTCTTGGCGGCGGCATGTACGATCACTTCATCCCGACCGTGGTGGATGAATTGGCCTCGCAGAGTGAGTTCGTCACCGCGTACACGCCCTACCAGGCTGAGGCTTCGCAGGGTGCGTTGCAGGCCTTCTATGAGTACCAGACGCTGATCTGCCTGTTGACCGGCATGGATGTCTCCAACGCCTCGCTCTATGAGGGAGCCACGGCGGCCGCTGAAGCGGTACTCATGGCTCGGGCAGCCACCGGACGAAAGCAGGTTGTGGTCTCGGCAACCGTGCATCCACATACTCGGGAGACCCTGGCAACCTACCTGGCCGCCCTACCGATGCAAATCGTGACGGTGGAGGCCCCCGCCGGGGTCACTTCGCCGGAGGCTCTCCGCGCCCATGTGGGCGAGCAAACGGCCGCGGTGCTCATCCAGACGCCCAACGTGTTCGGATGTGTGGAGCGACTGGACCTGCTGAGCAACATCGCTCACGACTGCGGGGCTATGGTCATCGCCTCGGTCGATCCGGTGAGTTGCGGCTTGCTGAAAACGCCGGGCAGCCTCGGAGTGTACATCGCGGTGGGTGATGCCCAGGCACTGGGTATTCCGCTGTCGTTGGGCGGGCCGTCGCTGGGGTTCATGGCGTGCAAGCGGGAGCACATGCGGCGGATGCCCGGGCGACTGGTCGGGGCGACGACGGACCGCAGTGGGCGACGGGCTTTCTGCCTGACCTTGCAGACCCGCGAGCAGCACATTCGTCGGGAGCGAGCCACGAGCAACATCTGCACGAACCAGGGCTTGTGCGCCCTGCGCGTGGCCATCCACCTCAGCGCGCTGGGCCGAGGCGGATTGGCCCAGGTCGCCCGGTTGTGCCTGGACAAGGCTCATTACGCCGCCGAACGCATTGCGGGACTGACCGGGTTTGAATTGCGGTTCGCGGCCCCATTCTTCAAGGAGTTCGTGGTCCGCACGACCAAGAACGTGGACGCGGTCCTCGGGCATGCGCGCCGCCGCGGGATACTGGCCGGTGTGCCGTTGGGGCCGTGGTATCCGGAGCTTTCGGATTGCCTGCTGGTCGCGGTCACGGAGAAGCGGACGCGCGACGAGATCGATCGACTGGCGGCGGCCTTGAATGAGGCATAGGCGGTAACGTGGGCTACGACGTGGATTTCGTCCGAGTTCCCCATCAGGGCGGGAAAAGCCTCCCGATTGAGGTCGGCGCGGCTCAGGCCCTCGTCCGCCGCGCCTTGCCCATCGACCAGCCGGACTTGGTGCGTACCACGCTGCTGCGACTGCCCGGGGCCAAACTGGGACCGAACGAGACCGTTGACTACCTCGGGCAAGGGCTCAGCTACGCAAGACTGTTCGTGCGGAAGACGGCGATCCACGTGGACAACAACCTCAACAGCAAGGAGCTACTGAAGATCTACAGTCACTTGCTCGACACGCTGCCCGATCTGTTGATCCTGGACCTTCAGAACGGACGGCTGCACGACGCGACAAGCTACGCCGAGTGGTGGTCACGACCCTTGTGAGGCCGTGGCCCGGCTCGCAGTCGGTGCCGGTGTGGGCCAAGAGCCGGCGTCGCATGGGCCTTTTGCTGCCACACGGGGAATGGGGACAGACTGATAATGAACGCAACAGACAAGATTGCCGGTGCCGGGTTGGTGCCGCCCGAGAAGCTGATCTTTGAACTGAGCCACCCGGGGCTGACCGCGGTCTCCCTAGCCGATGGCGACGTACCTGCTGCGCCCCCCGCGCGAGTGTTGCCCGCGGAGCTGCTGGCGCAATCCTCCCCCCCCCTACCCGAAGTCGGCGAGTTGGACTTGGTGCGGCACTTCACGCGACTGGCCCACCGGCTTTTCAGCGTGGACAGCAACTTCTATCCCCTGGGGTCGTGCACGATGAAGTACAACCCCAAGGTGAACGAACGGGCGGTCGCCATGCCGGGCCTGTGCCACCTGCATCCCTTGCAGCCGGAAGCGGACCTGCAGGGCATCCTCGAGCTCCTTTACCATACGCGGGTGTTTCTGGAGGAGATCGCCGGGCTGGCGGAGGCTACCCTTCAGCCCTGTGCCGGCGCGCACGGCGAGATGACCGGCGTGATGATCATCAACGCGTACCATCGCCACCGCGGCGAAGATCGCCCGAAGATTCTGACGCCCGACTCGGCCCATGGGACGAACCCCGCGACCTGTGCGATGTGCGGCCGGCATACCTCGACGGTGGCGTCGGGTCCGGACGGCCGGGTGGACATGGCCGACCTGCGAGCCAAAGTGGATTCCAGCACCGCCGCGATGATGATCACCAACCCGAGCACCGTCGGGCTGTTCGATCCGCAGATCGCAGAGATGGCTCGTATCCTCCACGATCAAGGTGCCCTGCTCTACCTGGACGGCGCGAATATGAACGCCATCCTGGGCATCACTCGGCCGGGTGATTTCGGCGTGGATGTGATGCACTTCAACGTACACAAGACCTTCAGTACACCGCACGGCTGTGGTGGTCCGGGCGCGGGCCCGGTGGCCGTGGCCGAGCATCTGCGGCCTTTCCTGCCCGGGCCCCAAGTGGTGAAACACGACGACGGCTCTTTCGGGTGGGCTTCGCCAGGCCCGTTATCGATCGGTCGGGTACGGTCGTTCTACGGGCAAATCAGCGTGCTCATTCGCACGTACGCATACATTCGGGCGCTGGGGGCCGACGGGCTGCGACAGGTCAGCGAGAAGGCCGTCCTGTCAGCCAACTACCTCGCCGCTCTCCTGAAAGATCACTACCGCCTGCCCTTCACGCCCCCCTTCGCACACGAGTTCATCATGGTGCCCGAGTTTCGCGAGCACGGGGTGACCGAACTCGACGTGGCCAAGCGGCTCATCGACTACGCGATCCACCCCCCGACCATGAGCTGGCCCGTCGCTCACTGCCTGATGATCGAGCCGACCGAGTGCGAGTCGCTGGCCACGCTGGACGAGTTCGCCGACGCGATGATCGCGATTGCCGAGGAGGCCAAGACAACACCGGACAGGCTGCACCACGCGCCGCTCACCATGCCCGTTCAACGACTTGACGAAGTGACGGCGGCCCGCAAACCCGACCTGCGATGGAATCCGCCGGATGAACCCTCGACGCAATCGTGAACGCGGTACCGGCGATGCGTTGCGGCCCCCATGCATTCATCCCGCCGGGCAAGGAGGACCCCAGGTGTGCGCTGGCTGACTGACCCACCGCTCGACGGCGTGAGCAACATGGCTCGCGATGAGGCCCTTTTGCAGCTCGTCGGCCAAGGCGAGTCGCCGCCCACCCTGCGGTTCTACGGCTGGACCCCCCCGACCGTTTCGCTGGGCTACTTCCAGGTCTTCGCGGACTTCGAGCGGATCGGACCGCCGGCAAGCGAGTTGGCCGTCGTGCGTAGGCAAACCGGCGGCGGGGCCATCCTGCACGATATCGAGCTGACGTACTCGCTGGTTCTACCCCACGGGCATCCGCTGATTGGCTCTGACGGGCCGAATGGACTGTACAATCACGTCCACGGTGTGGTCGCCGATCTGCTTCGCCGTCATGGCGTTCCGGTCTCCCGCGGTCCGGTCGGTGGAGGCGGGTGCTCTCACGGTGGGCCGTTCTTCTGCTTCGAGCGGCACAGTTGCTTCGACCTGCTCGCCGACGGCCGCAAACTCATGGGCAGCGCCCAGCGACGAACCGCCCACGCCGTGCTGCAACACGGCTCCCTGGTATTGGGGCGACGCTTCGAACAGCAGAAGTGTGCCGCCGTCCGCGATTACACAGCCATGGACATCGAAGGCGAACTGTGCGGCTTGGCCGAGAGGATCGTGTTCCCGCTGCCCATCGAGATGGGCAGCTTCTCTCTCGCCGAAGAGAACCTCGCCCTGCAACTGCGATCCAAGTACGGCGATCCCGCCTGGACACAGCGACGCTGAGCCCGCGTGTTGGGCCGGCAAGCCCCCTTCCCGCGTGGTCGGCGACGTAGCGGTCGCCCCCTGTGGCGACCGCCGTGTTCTTGCGAATTCCTCGGTCGCCACAACCTGTCCGCCCCGCCACGGCGGGCAGGCAGCGGAAGAGGGCGCAATCGCCACGAGTCGTGAAGCAACCTAGTAGCAGGCGTAGATGTTTATGCCGTCAAAATAGTGGTTGACGATATCCTCGCACGAATAGCCGCGAATGGCCATCCCCAGGGCGCCGATCTGGCACATTCCCGCCCCGTGGCCCCACCCGGCCCCCGTCAGGGTGATTGTTCGGGGCAAACCCGCCTCGTCACGCTCGATGTCTACCTCGAACGCGCTGCTGAAAAGGAATTTCTCGTGCAGAACGTCGCGGATTCTGTGCTGATCGGCGATCTTGACGAACCGCGTCTGCCTCATCGGGTCCAGGTACTGGATGTCGATCTCGATGGCCCGCCCGGAAACACCCCGCCGGCTCACCCGCAGATCGACCAGCGTCGTCAACGCGGCCACATGCGACGAGTCCAAACGGGCGAAGAACTTATCTCGCAGGATCTGCTCCAAATCCTCCCGGTCGTAACGCACCTTCCATCGGAAATACCGGCCGGCCTCGTCGACTTTGCCAAGGTGGCGGAGGATGTCGTCCTCGGACACCACCGCGGGGCTGCAGAAGATGTCCGTGCTACTGAGCCAGTCACCCGTCAGGTACTCATGCAGGTTGTCCGCGGTCACGGGGAAGAAACGCCGGGCCGACGAGTCGGCCGGGGCATCGACCACAGCCGTCAACCCCGACTTCGAGACGGACCAGACGTTCTCCGGCGTCTCCGAGATGCCGCCGCAGCTCTTCGAGTAGTTGGCGTCGATGATCTCCCGCCGGTTATCCACGAGCACCTGGCCACGAGTACTATTCACCGCCTCGATCGCCCGCGCGGTGATGTGAGTCGTGCCGTGGTACCGCTGGCAGTCGTCGTCGTTGCAGCGGTGAATCGGCAGGCCCGGGTGTTTGTTCTCCGTGAGGGCCAGTACCCACGACCGGGCAACCACGACCTGGCTCTTGAGAAACTCCAGCGGGCAATCGCCGCTCATTTCGCCGGTGACCACCCCCACCAGGTAATGCTCGAGCGGCACCTCGTTCACCACGAGGAGCAGACCGTCGTGGACGCGCACTTCGAGCGGCCCCGCCAACGCGGGATGGATGCGCTTCTGCCAGTGGAACCCGCGCCCGGTCACCACCCCTCGTACGTGGATGCCTGCCCCACGGACCAGGGGTTGCTCATCCCGAGGGGCGAGTCGCACCACCGAGGCGGGTCCAAGCCGCTGATCCCCGACCTGAACCACTACCCGCTCACCCTCGACCGTCGCGTCCAGCGTGGTCGAGTCCACGGTTGGGCCGGCCATGTCGTCCAACCCAATCACATAAGGCTCGGCGGGTATCGTCAGACGCACTTGTTGCATGTCATCTTCGGGCAGAACGACCCCCACGCGGATCGTCGGCTCCTGACGCACATCCATGTCCCAAACTGAGAGATCGCAGCAGTCGCTCATTCGAGGCACACCCTCTATCTTCGATGGTCAGTACGAAATGACCACGTCAGCCCGACCCACGTTGCCGGGCAAAGTGATGATACCGCTCCCCGGATCAAAGGTCGAGAGACGCTGCCCGTTGACGGTAACGGCCCCGATCGGTGCGGGCACGCGGATATGAAGGCGAATACACTTGGGCGGATTGCGTTCCGGGGCCGCCAGACGAACCAGAACACGACGCGGGTCGGGCTCAGACCGGGTTTCGATATCCATCGGCCCGAACCAAGTCGCCGCCCCGCGAACGGTCACCACCTGCCCCTTGGCCAGCCAGCCGGCCGGAACCCCCGCCAGCAGGTCGAGTTCGTCGCCGCTCTCCATCACCAGCAGGTGCCGCAGCCACACGATGAAAGCCGACTCGTCCGGCGACTTGTAGAAAGGCCCCAGCCCGATGCCGTACGCTTCGATCGGATGCTCCGCGAATACCCGCACGTCCTCATATACGTTGGCCGCCAGACTGTTCCAGAACGCCCGCAGAGCATGCTTGGGCTGGTTCCGACGCAGGTAAATCAGGGGGTTCGGCAGAAGATTCGATTGCAGCGTAATCCCTCCCCAACTGAACCACTGCTTGTCGAAGTCGGTCAGCTTTCGCCCGCGATCGGCGCTGATGAACACGTTGTCCTCGGTATCCCGCAGAATCCACTCCGCCTCCGGCGAATCGGGCTCGTAGATTCCGCAGTCGATCAAGTGCACCGCGCCATAAAGAGCGTCGCGAATCCAGCCCAGATCGCGATGGCGAGACCGGCTCCGCGTCGGCTGGTGCGGAACGTGTACACCGTCACGTAGAGCGACCACCGGACTGCGAAGCATCGCCTCCCTGCACGAGGCACGCAAACAACGGTCGAACTCCGCCGCGTCCACCGCGATGCGGGCCGCGTCGGGATCCTCGATCTCGGCCAGTGACTCCGCGGTCATGCGCATGCCCCGGGCCGCGTACGCGTTGACCGCGAACCACCACAGCCATTCCGGCGGGTCCTCCAGATGTCCCGGCGGCAGCAACCCCTCGCCCCACAGTCGGTCTCCACGCCCCAGCGTGTTCGCCTCAGTTTCCGTGTGCCGTTCACGGGTGATGAAATCGCACGCCGCAATCAGCTTGTCCGCCACCTGCATCAGCCAGCGGCGGTCCCGCGTGAACCGATAATGCTCATTGAGCATCCACAACGCGAAGCCGTGGTCCAAATTGTAGTTGAACTGCTGGTAATCTCCGTGCCGCGTCGGCAATCCGTGAAACACGCCCTCCACGCTGGTGAACCGGCCCTGCAGTGCCCGGCTCGACTGACCATCCAGAATCGCCGCCAGATACCGCTCCGCCAAGCCGTGCAGCCCGCGGATCTCCAGCGAGCGGATCTGATGACACGACTCGTTGACACACACCCCGTACTGATAGGTGCCCGCCGGCAACACCGCCCAGCCCGTGTAGGGATCACGGTCCGCGGTGATAAGGATATTCGCCAGCTGGGCCTTGTAGAAGTCGTTGAGCAGCGGCTCAGGAACCTCAATCGTCGCCGCCGATGCGATCAGCCGACGCCATCGCTCCGCCTCATGCTCCATCACTTGGTCGAAGTTCAACCCGGCGAGCTGCCTCAACTCCTCGGATTCCGCCAGGGTGACGAACGGCACCCGCCATTCGAGAATCGCCGGCTCACCCGGCCGTACGTCGCAACGCCAAGCCACCTCTTGACCCAAGCCATCCGCGATCGGCTTGAGGGTCAGCTCGCCTCGTGCCGCTTGCACATGAAACCGATGCCGTGGTTGTTCATAGGGTTTGACGCCCTCCTCGGTGGTCGCCCCCAGCGCTCGAACGTGCCCGGCTTCCAGCGACAGTGGCTCGCCCGGCTCGGGCCACAACCTTACCGTCGCCGTTGCTGGCCCGGCCCCGCTCGCCGTCGCCACAAGTCGCGACAGCAACACCACCGTTTCATCCCCGCGAAGAGGGGCAGGATCACCGGCCAGGAAGGTCCCTACACATGTCTGCTCATAACGAACGCCGCCCTGCTCCCATTCGTTGATCACGATCGGCAGGTAACCCTCCAGCCGTCGCTGCCGAACCGCGCCCTCGGCAAGGTGGTCAAAGGCTGGCTCGCCGCTCCCCAGGCGAACCCTCCATCTGTCCGCGGGCCAATGCAGTCGTTCGCTGTCATCGGCCGGCACCTTCAGCGCGCTGCGCTCGAGGTAGACGCTGCCGTCGTATGAGACCGCCACCTCCTGGCGAGTGTCCGGGGGAGCCAGCGGCATATAGAAAGGCACCGGCGTCTGGGCCGTCTTTCGCAGCGAGGGGATCTCTCGGCGAGCCCGTTCGAAGGTCTGCTCCGCCTCCGTCGCCACACGGTCGAAGACGCTCATGCCCGGCCGCGGGTCCGCGCCGAAGTCCTTCTGACTGCCGACGTGTGCGATGGCCACGCCCCACGCCGGCACCCGAATCAGCCCTCGCTCGACCACCTCCGCAGGGAGGAAGGACATGCCGATCCGCGCATCCCGCTGATCGCGGAGCGTCACAATCGTGCGATTGGGAGAATCGACATCCTGCGTGACGAAACGCACACGCAATCGCTTCGACGACTCATCGAGACTGGCGCTTCGCGTTGTCGTTCGGTCGTCCGCGTTCAGCAGATAGCCGTTCAGAACGGCCATATCGAGCGGCGGCTTGAGCCGTGCTCGGGGATCAAACCGCAACTCGAACGCCGCCTCCGTGGGCGGGGTTGGCCCGTAAACCCGCAGGTAACGAACCGCCGGCAACGCCTCATCTCGCTTGCCCAGCAGGAAACGCAATCGATAAGTGCGGCGGAACTCCATCTTCGGAGCCTCGTCGCCGGGTTGCTCCTCGTTGTACGGTGCGAACGCGAAACCCACATCGCGATCCCCTGCCCACCACTCCGCTTTGGCCGTCAACCACTTGCCGTGGAACGGATCATCCAGCGGAGCCCAACCTCCTTGGTACGAGTGCGGCCAATGATTCTTGAAGTACTGCACCGCGATCTGGTCCCGATCCGCAATGGCATGACGAAACTCAATCTCCACCTGGGCCACGTCGCGGGGTTCATCCCACTCCAGACCGATCATCCACTGGCCGCCTTCGCCCTGCCATGCTTGCCAGCCGTCCTCGCCCCGGTCGAGTTGCTTGACCTCCAGGGTTCTGGCGTCGTCCCCCGTAAACTGCACGACGCGACCGAAGTCGGCCAGGTTGATGGACCGATCCACCGCGGCTAACCCCAGCCCCAAGGTTCCCGCCAAAAGCAGAGTATTCACGATGCACTCTCCATGCACGTCGAGACGATGAATCATACACCGACCGGCACCGGCTGAAAGCCTGCCCGATCCAGGTCGGTTTCCGCCATCACTATCAGTGATCCTACCCCGTTCAGCAAGGCAGAATCCCTCGCTCAGTAGCCGCCGTGTGGCACTGCTCTGTGAGCAGTGTTTTTCGGGGAGAGGCACTGCTGATACAGCAGTCGCACACGACGACGCGTGCCAGCCCCGCCAGCCGCCAGGGTTCGGTGGATGCACCCGGTCGGCAACGATCGAGCCGGTCAAGGGTTGGCGTCCTGCCCGGGGGCGGGTACACTGGCGTGAGCGTCGAATGCCCCAGAGCGCGGGTATCACCACAAGTGAGACGGAGAATGCCGCTCTAACTCGAAGGAGAACCCAATCCATGGCAAGCAGAAAATGGACTCGACGGCGACTGATGAAGAATGGCGTGATCGGCGCGGCCGCGCTGGCGACAGGAACGCTGCCCAAAGCCGCACGGGCAGCCCTGGGGGCCAACGAGCGCATCCGCATCGCCGTCGCCGGCATCAATGGTCGCGGGAGCGCACACATCAACGGGTTCTCCGGCATCAAAGATGTCGAGGTCGCCTACCTGATTGATCCGGATCGGCGACTCTTCGAACACCGCAGCAAACAGGTGCAGGACAAGGGCGGCAAGGCGCCCCAGGTGGTCGAGGATCTCAGGCGCGCGCTCGAAGACAAGAACCTCGACGTTCTCTCCGTCGCATCGCCAAACCACTGGCATTCCCTGATGACCATCTTGGCCTGCCAGGCCGGCAAAGACGTTTACGTCGAGAAACCGCTCAGCCACGACGTGCACGAAGGCCGCATCGCCGTCGACACCGCCCGCAAATACAACCGCATCGTCCAGCACGGCACCCAGAACCGCAGCAGCCGAACATGGGCAAACGTGATGGCGGTGATCAAGTCCGGCCAACTCGGCAAGCTCCTGATCGCCCGCGGTCTGTGCTACAAGAAGCGCGACAGCATCGGCTTCAAGAGCCCCGCCACCCCACCGCCGGAGCTTGACTTCGACCTTTGGCTTGGACCGGCCGCGTCCCGGCCCTATCACGAGAACCTCGTGCACTACAACTGGCATTGGTTCTGGGATTTCGGCAACGGCGACATCGGCAACCAAGGCGTCCACGAGATGGACATCGCCCGCTGGGGAATCGAGGGCGCGACCCTGCCCAAGAGCGTGATCAGTCTGGGCGGACGCTTCGGATACTCAGATCAGGGACAGACGGCCAATACCCAGATCACCGTCATGGACTTCGGGCAGACCCAGTTGATCTTCGAGGTCCGCGGCCTCAAAACCGACCGCCATATGGGTGTCGGTGTCGGCAACATCTTCCACCTCGAAGGCGGCACCATCGTGGACAACAAGTTCTACCCCGCCGGCAGTAAGGAGCCCGCCCCGCTACCCAAGATCGACGAATCCCGCGGGCCGGGATCCAGCCCCTTCAAGAACTTCATCGCGGCTGTTCGCAGTCGCAAGGTCAGCGATCTCAATGCGGACATCCTCGAAGGTCACTACTCCAGCGCGTTGTGCCATCTGGCCAATATCTCCTACCGGCTTGGCGAGGAAGTCCCCTTCGAGCCGCGGACCGGGGCTTTCGGCGATAACAAGGACGCCTACGAAACCCTCGCACGCATGGAGGATCACCTCAAGAGCAACGAGATCAAGCTCGAAGGACTCAACTACCGGCTCGGACGCAGGATCGAGGTGGACGCCAAAGCAGAGACGATCACAAACGACGATGAGGCCAACCGCATGCTCATCGGGAACTACCGCCAGCCATTCGTGGTGCCTGAGACCGTATGAACGACACCAACGCCGCCGTGCCATTGTCGTGGCGTCTGCTCGGAGCCTTGGGGGCGGGCTGCCTCTGTGCCCTGCCTGTCGGCTGGCTCCTGGCCACGCTGGTTCTGTTGCCCTTCTTCCTCGGGCTCTTCTTCTGTATGCTCCTGGGCTTGCTGATCGGGGCGGTCATTTTCCGCGTGGCCGCCCCCGGCAAGCCCTTCGCCCGCCCCACGCTTTGGCTGGTCGGCTTGGCGGTAGCCGCCTGCGTCTGCTTCGTCAGTCTGGTGGGCGAGTACTACAACGTCCGAGGATACGACCTCCCGTTCCCTGGGACGCAGGGCTGGCAATGGCATTCCGTCGACGGAGATGCCACCACCTGTGTGCGACAGACGTTCGCTCACCGTTCGTTCACTCCTGATCAGATCTCCCAATTGCGATCCGAGACGCGGCAGAACTTCCTCAACCTGCTGGCCACTCACCATCCTCCCGGTGGCCTGCCCGGCTTCGTCCGTTGGAGCCTGAACGGCCAAGCACTCGAATGCCCGCGGATTTTCAGCCCACACACCACGTCCCTGGTTCCCAAGCAGAGCGGCGTCAAGTGGGTGATTCGGCTTGTCCTGGCGTTTGTCCTGACCGCCGGGGCGATCCTCTCGCAGGTGCTGGGTTTGGGCCCAGCCAGCCCGGCAGCCGACGAGGACAAGCCTGACGACAAGCCTGTCGAGACAGAGGACGCCCGCACGAAAGCCGCTTCCCACGCTGCTCACAAGGCCGGACAGGACGACGCTACGGGGTAAGTCGGCGTCCCTGAACCGCACTGCGGGAGAACCGCGCCCACGGATACGGGCCACCTGTAACGCGATAGCCGTCCGGCGATGTTGCCTTGGCTTCGGCGGCTCAGCAACCGACTTTGCATACCCCGCTGGATCGCATACACTGACGGTGTTTGCGGTTGTTCGCGAGGATGGACTCAGCCGGACCAACGAATGGGGTGTCCGTTTCACGCGAGTTGTTCGCTTGGCTTGTCGGGTAGGGCTTCGGCCCCGTCGACTTCTTCCGGATACTGGGTCAGTTCAATGCTTACCACCATCCATCAGATCGACCCCGGCAGAGCCGACGCGGACGCCATCCGCAAGGCGGTGGATTGCCTGGCCGGCAGCGGGTTGGTGACCTTTCCGACGGAAACCGTCTACGGCGTCGGGGCCAATGCCGCCGACCCCAAAGCCTTGGCCCGCCTTCGTGAACTCAAGGGACGGGCGGAAACCAAGCCCTTCACCGTGCACATCGGCTCGCGCTGGGCCGTCGACCGCTTCGTACCCGACCTCGCTGGCGTAGGGCGCCGACTTGTGCAGAAGGCTTGGCCCGGGCCCCTGACCCTGATATTCGATGTGCCTCATCCAGAACAGGCGCAGGTTATTCGGGACACTTCTCCCGAGCACATCGACGCGATGTACCACGCCGGCACCATCGGCATCCGCTGTCCGGATGACTCCGTAGCCGCCCAACTGCTGGAAGCCTGCCCATTTCCGGTAGTCGCCGCCAGCGCCAACCCGGCCGGCGAGCCCGCGCCGACTGACGGCGACCAAGCCCGCAAGGCGCTCGATGGTCAGGTCGACCTGGTTCTTGACGCCGGTCATTGTCGTTACGGCAAGGCCTCCACGATCGTTCGCGTCACCTCGAAGGGGTATGACATCCTGCGCGAAGGAGTGCTGGACGCACGCACCATCCGCCGCCTGGCCCAGCTTCGCTTCCTGCTCGTCTGCACCGGCAACACGTGCCGCAGCGCCATGGGCGAGGCCATCCTCAGGCGTCTCCTTGCCGAACATGTCGGCTGCGACGAAGACGCCCTCACCTCAAGCGGCTACGTCGTCGAATCCGCCGGCACCATGGCCTGCGAGGGGGCCCCTGCCTCGACCGAAGCCATCAACGCCCTCGCCGCCAGAGGGATCGATCTGTCGTACCATCGATCCACCCCGCTGACCCTTGAAGCTCTGCTTCGTGCGGACTACATTCTCGCTATGACCGCAGGGCACCGCGCTACCGTAGGAGCTATCCTTCCCGCGGCTCTGGATCGCTGCCGCCTGGTCGATGAGGCCGACGTCGACGATCCGATGGGCGGCGATACCGCCACCTATGCCCTTTGTGCAAAACGCATCGAGCAAGCCTTGCGGCACCAATTGGAGGAGATACCACTTTGATGAAGATCGCCCTCGGAGCCGACCACCGCGGCTACCAAGCCAAGGAGAAGGTCAAGGCCCTGCTCACATCCATGGGCTACGAAGTCATGGACTTCGGGACGAACTCGACTGCCAGCTTCGATTATCCCGACGCCGCTGTTCCGACCTGCCAGGCGGTGGTGGACGGCGAGGCGTCGACCGGCATCCTGCTGTGCGGAACGGGGATTGGCATGTCCATCTCCGCCAACAAGGTTCGAGGCATCCGCGCGGCCGTGTGCCACGACGAAGTCACGACCGAGCTGTCGCGACGCCACAATGACGCCAATGTGCTTTGTCTGCCCGCGGATTTGATCGGCGAGGAGCTCACCCGGCGGATCGTCGACGTGTGGCTGAAGGCCCGATTCGAGGGCGGACGACACGAACGCCGGCTTCGCAAGATCAGTGAAATCGAAGGCCAACAGAAAGACCAGGCGACCTCCCCCGATTCCTCGGGAAAGTGAGCCGCTCCCGTTCCAGAGCGGGACAGATCAGCAAAGAGAAGCGCGCACGATGATACGTTCCGCGGAACGGCTCAACGACGGGTCCTTGGCGGTGCCTTTGAACCCTTGTTGCTCATAACTGAACCGCCACACGCGTGCCTTTGTGGGCGCTTTCCTTCTCGGCCAAACCGATTGCCACCGCGTGTCGACTTTCCTCGGGCGTGCTGACAGAGGGTCGCTGGTTACGCTCGGCGCACCCCAGGAAGTAGTCGATCTCGTTGAAGTACCCATCGCCGCCCGGCGGTAATTCGGGGCTCTCCGGTTGCTGGCCGCGGCGATAGACGGTCACCGGTTTGCCCGACGAGAGATCCCACTGCACCGCCGCCTGCTCGAATACCGCGGTATACCCCATGTTGAAGCCGAAGCCCGCAGGCATATCCCAGAAGCCTTCAAGCTGCACCACCTGTGGCTTGGCGTAGTGCCATAGGGCATGCACCCGGTCGGACGCCCCGTTGGCTTGAATGCACGCTTGGGCGGTGATGGCCTCAGGCCGGCCCAGCAAACCCAGGGCGTAATCCACGTCGTGCACATGCAGGTCGAGGATCGCTCCCCCGCTCAGTTCCGGATTGAGTACCCAACTGTTCAGCGAGTACGCCGGCGTCTCAGCCTGCCGTCGCAGTTGCAGTGCCTGCAGATCGCCGAAGCGACGATCCTGAAAGACCTGGGTGAGATAGACGTACTCCGGCCAGAAGCGGATGCACTGGGCGATCATGAATTGCCCCTTCGCCCCTTCGGCCACCGCGAGCATCGCGTCGCAATCATCGAGATTCAACGCCATCGGCTTTTCGCAAAGCACGTGTTTACCCGCACGCAAGGCCGCTGTCACAATCTCGCGATGCGTGAACGTGGGCGTGCAAATATCTACGAGATCAATCCCCGGGTCAGCCACGAGATCCTGCCACGCGGTGTAGGGCTTGATACTCCCCAGATCCCGCTTCGTGCCCTGGGCGTCCCCAAGATTGCCGCCGACCTTGGACCAGTCACCCGCCCGCCGATCCGCCTCCTTGTCGCACAGAGCCACGACCCGGGCTCGCTCGGTAAGTTTCTCATACTGGTTGAAGTGATTTCGCCCAATGAAGCCAGCACCAATCAACCCCACTCGAATCATGAACCTTCCTCCCGTATGGCCTCTGTCAGGAAATCGCTATACCGTCCCCGCCGACAACCCAGCCCCGGTGCGCTCGCCCCGATCGCCGCAACCTGGCACAGCGATGGGGCCAACCACGGCCATCATCGGGAAACGCTCCTTCCCCGAAGACGCCATCCAGTGCTGTCAGGCCAATCTCTCGGGTCATGGTACACGACTCCGCAGCCTTGCGGAAGCCCACGCCCTGCGTATCATGATCCCCCATGATGACTACACTGACTTTCTTCGCGACCATCGGATGCATGAGCATGCTGGCGACCGACAATGTCCCCTGGCCCGAGCACCCACGCCCGGACCTCGCCCGCACGCCGTGGGTCAATCTCAACGGCCCCTGGTCTTTCGCGTTTGATCCCCAGGACGCCGGTGAGAAGGACCAATGGTTCACCCCCGGCCGCCACGCGTTCGACCGTCGGATTGTCGTCCCCTTTCCCTGGGAAAGCCGACTGAGCGGTATCGGCGATACAGAGTACAAAGGTGCTGCCTGGTACTCCCGCGATATCACCCTGCCTTCCGGATCGCAATGGGACGGACGCGATGTCTGGCTGGTCGTGGGCGCCTGCGATTTCGAAGCCAAGGTCTGGGTCAACGGGCAGCCTGCCGCCGAGCACGTGGGCGGGTACACGCCCTTTGACGTGAACCTCGCCCCCTTCGCCAAACCGGGCGAGAAGGTCACCGTCACCATCCGTGCGATGGATACAACCAACGATCAGCAGCCTACCGGCAAGCAGGTCCACTGGTACACCCGCACCAGCGGTATCTGGCAGACCGTCTACCTCGAGCCCAGAGGCAAGAGCTTTATCCAGGCTCTGCGCGGCCGCCCCGACATTCGCGCCGGCAAGATGGCCTACGAAGTCACGACCTCACACCGCCCCCCCGGACGCCTGATCCTGCGAAGCCCCAGCAAGCAGTTCGATACCGTCGAAGTCGTCATCCCTCAGGGAGAAACGCCGATCGTCGGCGAAGTCACCGTCAAGGAGCCCAAACTGTGGTCCCCTGATTCCCCGTCGCTCTACGACATCCACATCGAGCTGGCCGATGACCAGGGCAACATCACCGATCGCGTCGAAAGCTACTTCGGGCTCCGCGAGGTGTCGGTCGGCAAGGCACCAGGCCGTGACTACCAGTACATCTTCCTCAACGGCAAACCCATTTACCTCATCGGGGCCCTGCACCAGTCATTCCATCCCGATTCAATCTACCAATACCCCGACGATGCCGTTCTGCGCAGCGATTACGAGCTGTGCAAGCGCATTGGTCTCAACTTCCTGCGCATCCACATCAAGACGCCCGTTCCCCGCGAGTTGTACTGGGCGGACCGCCTCGGCGTGCTCATCATGCAGGACATCCCCAACTACTGGACGCACAGCCCTCAAGCTCAGCAATGGTGGCAGCAACACGCTGAAGCAGCCATCGCTCGCGACTACAACCACCCCGCCGTCTTCTCCTGGTGCCTGTTCAACGAAACCTGGGGCATCGGGTCCGGCGGATACTCGCCCGAGCGACATCAGTGGGTGGCCGACATGTACCATCACGCCAAGAAACTCGACCCCACACGTCTCATCGAGGACAACTCGCCCTGCAACTATGACCATGTGATTACCGACATCAACTCGTGGCATTTTTACATCAATGACTACGACGCGGCGCGCCGCCATATCCAGGAGGTCGTTGACAAGACCTTCCCGGGTTCGACCTTCAACTACACCGGAGGCCACAAGCAGACCGATGCCCCGCTCATCAACAGCGAATACGGCGGCATCGGGGCCGGAAGCGGCGATATGGACATCAGTTGGTGTTTCAAGTACCTCACCAACGAACTACGCAAGCACGACAAGATCTGCGGATACGTGTACACCGAGCTTTCGGACATCGAGTGGGAGCATAACGGATTCGTCAACTACGATCGCTCACCCAAGGAGTATGGCTACGACTCCTGGCATCCGGGCCTCTCGCTCAAAGACCTGAACAATCCCGACTTCGTCGTGCTCGATGCCCCACCGGTAGTTGAGTTGAAGCCGGGCGAGACGCGAAATGTCCCCGTCTTCATCAGCCATTTCTCGCAGCGAGATGCCCGAGACCTGAAAGTCTGCTGGCGTATCGATTGGCAGGATCCCCTGATCCCCGAGGAGATCGAAGGTGCCCTCAGAAGCTGGTTCTGCGGGCCCGCCACATGGGAGGCCTATCGCGTCGTCGCCCACAAACCCATCGAGGTTCGCGCCGACGGCACCGGTACAGTGGGAACCCTGCTCGTCGAACTGCGCGACGGGGACGAGGTCATCACCCGCAACTACGTGAACCTCCTCGTCAAGCGCGAGCCGGCCCCGCGCTTCGAAGTGAGCGAGCACGGCCTTGCCATATTGCGGTTCGAACCCGCCGACTTCGCCGAGTGGACCTTCGACGGGGACATCCCCTTCCTGGCCAACGCGGAGTCGCAGAAGATCAGCGGGTATGGAGCTGGAGCGGTCGAATACCACCTCGAGTTGCCCAAGGGCCTGCAACTGGATGGAGTTTCCGGCCTGCTGCTGATGGCTGAGCTTTCCAGCAGGGCCGATGGTGAACGCTTGGACTGGCCGGCCCGATATCGCGACCAAGCTCGTAGACACCATCCGCAGACCGACACCCGCAAATGGCCCACCGATCTCACCGTGCTGGTCAACGGGGTGCCCGTCGCGACGCAGACACTGCCCGACGACCCCGCTGACGCCCGCGGTGTCCTCAGCCACCATCGAGGCCTCCATCCTGGTACCTATGGCCAGCTGGCAACGCTGATGGTCGAAGGCGACCGCCTCGCTCAGATCCTCAAGGCCGCCGAAAACGACCGCATCATCCGCTTGCGATTCGAAGTTCCCGAATCCGCTGCCCATCGCGGCGGACTGGCGATCTTCGGTGAGACCATGGGACGATACACCGTCGAGCCGACCTGCCTGATCGCCCTTCGTCACCCACACGGCCTTACGCCCGGTGACTCCTCCGACAAACTCGTGGCCACCCATCGCATTCGCGATCGCTGGCATGTTCTGCTGCCCTGTGCCGAAGACGCCCCTAAGGACTGGTATTACACGACCGATCAACCGCAGGACACCTGGACGCGTCCCGACTTCGACGCGGTGACCTGGAAAGTGGGCGCCGGCGGCTTCGGCGGCCCCCATGCCCCCGACGCCATCGTGAAAACCGCCTGGCTCACGCCCGAAATCTGGCTCCGCACGGAGGTATTCCTTGAGAACGCAGCCGACATACGCAGCGCCTACTGGCGGCTCTACCATGACGAAGATGTGGTGATCTACCTCAACGGCCAGAAGGTCCTTGAACGAAAGGGATACACTCGCAACTACATCAACGTGCCGTTTGGCCCCGAGGCAAAGAACGCGTTACGGGCGGGTCGTAACGTCGTCGCCGTCCACTGCCGTCAAACCGCGGGTGCTCAGAACATTGACGTGGGCATCCGCCTGTTACTGGATGAAGGGCGCTGAACCGCTGTGAGCTATCATTGTGCTCACACCACGGCAAGTACCCGACGCGTCGCCGCCCGCGGCTACGTACCGAACCGTGAGACACGAGTCTTTGAGCTACCCAAGGAGATGACCCATGATGCGAAGTGATCTGGTGAAGCGCGGTGTTGAGCGAGCTCCCCACCGCAGCCTCCTCAAGGGCACCGGGAACTACACCGACGCCGACCTCGACAAGCCGTTCATCGCGGTGGTCAACTCCTTCGTCGAGATCGTTCCCGGACATGCCCATCTCGATAAGGTCGGTTACTACGTCAAGAACGCGGTCCGGGCGGCTGGCGGCGTGCCGTTCATCTTCAATACCATCGGCATCGACGACGGCATCGCCATGGGACACCTGGGCATGAAGTTCTCCCTGCCCAGCCGCGAGTTGATCGCCGACTGTGTCGAGTCCATGATCGAAGCCCATCGCTTCGATGCCATGATCTGCATCCCCAACTGCGACAAAATCGTCCCCGGCATGATGATGGCTGCCGCCCGGTGCAACATCCCCGCGATCTTCGTCAGCGGCGGGCCGATGGAGGCGGGAAAGACATCCGCCGGCAAGAAAGTCGACCTCATCAGCGCCTTCTACGCCGTCAGCCAGCACACCGCCGGGAATATGAGCGACGCCGAACTCGCCGATATCGAAAACCACGCCTGCCCGACCTGTGGAAGCTGCTCCGGTATGTTCACCGCCAACAGCATGAACTGCCTTGCTGAGGCCCTCGGCATCGCCCTGCCCGGCAACGGAACCATGCTCGCCACCAGCGAGGACCGCAAGCGGCTTTACCATGCCGCCGCCAGCAGGATCGTCGAACTCGCCAAGGCAGGCGGCCCACTGCCCCGTGACATCATGACCCGCGAGGCCTTCGAAAACGCCATGATCCTCGACATGGCCATGGGCGGCTCGACCAATACCGTCCTGCACATCCTCGCCATTGCACACGAGGCCGGCGTACAGTTCACCATGAAGGATATCGACGCGCTCTCTCGAAAAACCCCCAACATATGCCGTCTGGCTCCATCCGCTGGCGACCAGGGACGCATCTACCACGTCGAGGATTGCCACGCGGCCGGCGGCATCATGACCATCCTCGGCGAACTCCTGCGCGGACGCCCCGGCCTGCTCAACGAGAACTGCGTCACTGTCACCGGCCACACTCTTGCCGAGAACATCCGCGAGCACGATATCCGCACCCGTGGCGACAAGATCCGGCTCGACGGTATCAGCACCGCCGCCCGCAGCGAACTGAGCTGCCACACCGCCAACGCCGGTATCGGTGGTGCCGTCGTCCTCTCTGTCCTCGATCAGAATAAATTCGATCCGGACGACTGCATCCGCTCCGTCGAGCGGGCTTACTCTCCTGAGGGCGGACTGAGCATTCTCTACGGCAACATCGCCCAGGAGGGCGCGGTCGTCAAAACCGCCGGAGTCGACAAGGAAATGCTCGTCCACTCCGGGCCCGCGATCATCTTCGAAAGCCAGGAAGAAGCCTGCGAAGGTATCCTTGCCGGCAAGGTCAAGACCGGTGACGTGGTCGTCATCCGCTACGAAGGGCCCAAAGGAGGACCGGGCATGCAGGAGATGCTCGCCCCTACCAGCTACATCAAGGCCGTCCCCGAACTCGCCAAGTCCGTCGCGCTCATCACCGACGGCCGGTTCAGCGGCGGTACCGCGGGTGCCTGCATCGGGCACGTCAGTCCGGAAGCCGCTCGCGGTGGAGCCATCGGCCTGCTCAAGGCCGGCGACATCATCGAGATCGACATCCCCGGCCGCAAGCTCAATGTCCGCCTGTCCGATGCCCAACTCGCCGAGCGGCGCAAAGAATGGACGCCGCCCGCCCCGCGATTCAAGACCGGCTACCTTGCCAAGTACATCGGCATGGCCACCAGTGCCGCCACCGGTGCCGTCCTCAAATGGGACTAGGCCCGTTCACAAGCATCGTAGCGGTCGCCCCCCGCGGCGACCGGCGAGGAACAATGGGGACTGGGTAGCGGTCGCCCCCCGCGGCGACCGGCGAATGCCTTACGCCCCCATCGCCTGAAATAGCCTGGAACCTCCAGAAACCACTACGGAATATGCACGCTGAAAGTCGGATGCGTGTTCGAGTGCTTGAACACGTTCTCGAACTGCACCTTAAGCGTCGTTGGCCCCGACGGCAACGTTGGTGGCAGGATCGCTAGTAGCCGTTGGTCCTTGGGCTCGTAGACATGGCCGATGTCCCGATCCCCCGCCCGCACGTGGATACTGCCCCCGAGAATCAGGTTTCGTTCCCACCCCCAGCTCTTCCTCGCTCGCAACCCGTCATCCAGCTCGAACACCACGCGTCGTTCGCCACTCCTCGACACCGTCCCGTCGGCCGGCTCGATCAATTTCGCCCGCGGCACCCCGCCGTACGCATACCGCGCCAGCCCGACGAACAAAGCCTGTGCCTCCCGCCGGTTGTACTCCGGGTCCGTCAGCCGCTGCTCTTCCTCGGGGTTCGTGAAGAATGACGCCTCGGTCAACACCGCTGGAATCCGGGTATGCCGCAGAATCGCGAAACCCCGCCCCGAGTACATCTGAAAATCGCTGAGCACCGGGCAGCCGATGTGTTCCGGCAAATTCAGCTCGTCAATCAGCGCTGTGCTCACGTAACGGGCAACGTCCAGGCTTGCCGGGCTGTGATCCACTTCCCCGTGGTACCAGACCGTGACGAAGTTCGCCTCCGGCCGGCTGCTCGCGTTGTGGTGAATCGAGAGCAACAGATCGGCCCCGCTGGTGTTGGCAACCTCGGCACGCCGACGCAGATCCTCGCTATCGTCCGGATGCAGGTGCACATCCTCCGTCCGCGTCATCACCACGCCGGCCCCCGCCGCCTCCAGCATATCACGCAGAAACAAAGCCACCCGCAGATTGACTTCCGCCTCGCGCACGCCGGTCGGCCCACGCTTGTAGCCCGGCCGGGCGCCGCAACCGCCATGCCCAGGGTCCACACAAATCTTCAGCCCTTGCAGGTACTTCGCATATCCAGGTACTTCCGACGCCGGACGGGGAAGCGGAACCACAGGCGCCGGCTCTTCCTCGCAGCCTGGCAGCCCCAAGAGCGCGGCTCCCACAAACCCGATCGCTAACATACGCCGCGTCCATGACAATCCGATGTGCACTACGACCTCCGGTCAACGCATCAACCATCACCAGTTGAACCGCGACGCAACCTCCGCCAAATGATCGGCCTGCTCCGCCGAGCCCTGATCGCGGTGCAGCTCTCGCAGAACGCCCTCTCGACTTCGGCGCTCCTCGATCGCCTGCTCCGCCGCCTCAATCAGCCGCCACGCCGACTCCGCGTCCGGAGAACGCTTCAACACCGCTCGCAGCCCCCGGCTATCCAGTAACTGGCTGCCATTCGCCAGAATCCGCAGATGACTGCTCACTTCCCCGCTCGGCCCCGCCAGCATCAACACCGTATCCACTGTGTGCCCATCGTTGTCCCAACGCACCGGACGCCGAAGAATCATCAGTGCCGCCGCAAATCGGTCCAGCCCGGGCAAGCGGCAATGCGGAATCGCAGCTCCATTGGCGAAAGCCGTCGTCCGCGATGCCTCCCGCTCCAACACCGCCCGCTCAATCATCTCCGGCTCAACCCCCAGGCGGGTTGCCAACGCCCGGGCCAGGTGCCCGATCGCCTCCGCGACCGTCGCAACCTGGTCCGAAAGCAGTACGCTCTCCGACGACAGACTATGCTGGATAAGAATCATTCCTGAGATCCTGAGTCAACCCCTGTACGGCCCCGGCTTCTGCACCAGGAGCATGGCTTGAACGGTTCGGCCGGGCTCGTATCAGCCGTCCCTCTGACTTACCGAGGACTCCAGCCCCGCAGCCAAGAGCCCGAACCCGTCGATTCCGGCGGGACGACGCCTGCTCCGCGATTCAACAGCCCCTCTCGTTACACACCCACACGCCACCCGATTCGCGAACAAGCATCAAACACGCCCGGCAGGACTCGAACCTGCGACCGCGGGATTAGAAATCCCGTGCTCTATCCAACTGAGCTACGGGCGCTCGGTCACACATCACAAGCTGCGGAACTCACGATGACAAGCGGATGTTACCATATCCACATCACCGCATCTATCGATCACCGGCCCGATGTTCCCATCCGGCTTGGCCATCCCCCCGCTTCCCCGTGAAAACGGAGAACCACCCCGGCAGGGCCAACCCGTCCAGCCCTATTGCCGACCTTGACCACGGGTGCACCCGCTGACGTCAATCACATACAACTGCCGACTGCCCTCATGCGTCGAGTCGATACAAATCTCCGTGCCGTCACGGTTCCAGCGCGGGTGCAGATCGCAGCGGTACGGCTTGCCGCGGATCGCTTCGGGCTGAAAGAATCGGCCGACCACGATTCGCTCACTGTCCGCCACGCGGAACAGCATCAGGGTCTGCATGCCGTCCCGGTCCGGATAAGTGTCATTGATGATCCACTTGCGGTCCGGCGAATACGAACAGTGCCCATCGTGGGTCAACACGCCCTCGCCCACGACGGTATGCTCGCCGGTCACGTCGTCGATCAGGTAGAACCGCGGGCCGTGCTGCTCGGTCCGCGTCCACGCGAGGATGGTGCCGTCGTCGCGCCAGTCGAAATGCGACACCATTCCCACGTCCGACAGTAAACGCGGTTCGCGACCGTCCGGCGCTGCGGTGTACAGCCGCGTGTGCCAGGGGCGTTCCCCTCGCTTCCGCCAGCGGTGCAGGAAGATGAAACGCGTCCCCGAGGGATTGAACTGCAAATGGTTGAACCAATGCTCGGCATCCTCGAAGCGCTCGTCCCGCCGATGCTCGCTCGCCCAGCGCAGGTCCAGGATCAGCCGACTCTCGCCGCTGCGCAGATCCATCCGGTAGATCCCGCGGTCCCGCGGCGCGGGATCTTCCGCCCCCTTCTCCGGCAAAGCGATGTAGCCGTAGCCTGGCCGTAACCGATTCACCCGCTCGTAGTCCAGTGTCACCGCCTGCGTGCCATCCTGGCTGACGGCATAGATCGGGCGCGGCAACTTGCGCGACGCTCCGCTGTGCACGTCCCGGATGATCGACACATAGCGATCGCCCTCCAGGCTGTTGTAGATCACCTCGCGATCCGCCGCCGACCCTACCCATTGAAGCATCGTGCCCTGCTGCCAGCTCCAGGCCGCCGTCTCATCAAACGGTTTGAAGCGGCTGCCGTCGCGAAGATCGATCGTTCCCAAGACCAGCCGCTCGCCGGGCTGCGGATCGCGGTCGAAGAAGCCGACGCGCATCCCCAGCAGGTACCGTCCCGTCTTGTCCCACGGGCATTTGTCGTAGTAGCCGAAGAAGTGGCTCTCCGGCCCACGGCTGACCGCCAGCGCGGGAGGAAAGGCCGGCTGGCTCTCGGCCGCGGCATCCGCAAACCGTCGCACGACTCCCCCCGCCGCTACCCCCATCGCCCCCGCCAACACCCGCCGCCGCGTCCACAACGCCCTCATGCCGGCCATCGCCCTGTCAGGAAATCGGGAATCATCCATAAGCAACCGGAAACTCCTCATCCCCCCGCATCAACTTGAACCAAACCGCTCGGCAGTCGTCCCGGCAAAGCAGTTTAGCGCAACCCTCTTACCTCTCAATTCGTCTCTACTCGCCGTGCACCGCCTCGAACACCCGACAACATGCCTCCAGCAGGTCCGCCAGCCGATCCAACGGCCACACCGTGGCCGGGTCGCTCTTGGCCTGGTCCGGCCGATCGTGCACTTCCAGAAAGAGAGCGTGAGCCCCAGCCGCGACACCCGCCCGTGCGAGCACCGGCACCATCTCGCGTACGCCGCCCGATTGCGTGCCCCCCTCGCCCGGCAACTGACACGAGTGCGTCGCGTCGAAAACCACCGGAGCCCATGCCGCCATGCGCGGAATAGCCGTGAAGTCGTTCACCAACCGGCCGTACCCGAAGAACGTCCCCCGCTCGGTCAGCAAGACACCGCCCGGCCCGGATGCCCGCGCCTTCTCCACCGCCAGGCACACCTGCTCCGGCGAAACGAACTGCCCCTTCTTGATGTTCACCGGCCGCCCCGTCCGAGCCGCCGCCACCAGCAGATCCGTCTGCCGGCACAGAAATGCCGGAATCTGCAACAAATCCAGAACCTCCCCCGCTGGGGCCGCTTGGTCCGGGGTATGCACGTCCGACACGATCGGCAAACCCAGCGTCGCCCGCACCTCTTCCAGGATCCGCAGACCTTCCGACAGCCCCGGCCCACGGAAACCGTGCAGGCTCGACCGGTTCGCCTTGTCGAAACTCGCCTTGAAAATCAGCGGCAGCCCCGCCTCCTCGCCAATCGCCGCGATCCGCTCCGCCAGCCGCAGCGTGTGCTCCCGCGATTCGATCACGCACGGGCCCGCCAGCAACGCCAACGGGCAGCCCGGCCCAATACGCACCGACCCCACCGTCACGACCTCTGTCGCTCGCTCATCCGACTTTTCCATGTCACGCTCCACCAGACGGCCTATCGTAACCCGCCGCCGCCCCGCCACCGGGAACCAGTACCCAAAGGCTTGCCGGCTGGATGGACACCTCAACCGGAAGGCCTCCGGCATAGTCTCCGTCAATCTCCACCGGCACCGCCGCCGCTGATTCTACCCGCACTTGCGTCACCCGCGTGTACCGCACGGCCGGATGCTCCACGTGTCTGGCCAGCACCGTCCGCAACGCATGCCCCACGAGCCGCGTCACCCCGGCACACTCCATGATGCACAGATCGAGCAACCCGTCGTCGGGCCGCGCGTCGCGGACTACCGGCAAACCCAGCGAATAACGGGCCATATTGCCCACGAAAATCATCCCCCTGCCATGCCAAGCCCACCGGCCTGACGCCGTCTCCGCCGTCACCCGCAAGACCGGCCAGCGATGTTCCCAGAACGTCCGCCACAACGGCCAGAAGTACGTCAGATGGGTGATATGTCCCATCCGCATCCGCGTCAGCCGGTAGACCACCTCCGCGTCAAACCCCACCCCCGCGACCACCAGGAACGTCCGACCGTTGCACCGGCCGGTGTCCAGGCGGACCCGCTTGCCGTGGGCCAGACACTCGGCCGTGTGGGCCGGCTCCGCCCGGAAACCCAGCGACTTGGCGACCAGGTTTTCGGTACCGCTCGGCCACACCGCCAGGGGGACCGCCGAACCCACCAAACCGTCCGCGACTTCGCACACCGTCCCGTCGCCGCCGACCGCCAGCACCGCGTCCGCGCCCTCCGCAACCGCTTGCCGGGCCAGGGCTGTGGCGCTGCCCGGGCCCGTGGTGGCCCTTTGTTCCACGCGAAACATTGCCGCCCGCAGCCGCCCGAACAGGGCGCGCAGCCCCCCCGCCGCCTTGCTCGCCCCCGAAATCGGATTGATGATCGCCACGATACGCATCGACCGTGGTACTATAACCCGTCGCCCCCAGCCCGCCAGGCGGAAAAATGGTGTCAGGATGATTTTTGCGGGCACGGAACGCAGCTCAGCTTTCCGGACCCGCCCCGCGGCCCCGCAAAAATCATCCTGACACCATTTTTCTCCCGGGAGGCGCGATCGGCGGAGGGCGGGACTTGCAATGGCACCGCGTTGGGTTACACTTTGCCCGATTGTCGCCGAGAGGCGGCAGGTGCGAGCCGGACGAAGGCGGGGCACCCCCTCAGCAAAGCCGCTCGACTGTAGACGGGAAGGGCCCGGCGGCGCGAATGGCGCTTCCACTCGCCGTGGGCCGGTGCCGATAACCCCGGCAGGGCCGGGACGGTGGCACTCACAAAGGGTCGTCAAACCAAGGCAGGTCGCAATGGACAACGTCGCCACGATGATTCGTGAAGGCCGGATTGATGAGATTGAGCGTGAGCTCCAGCAACGTGAGGCAGAGGCGGCCACGAGCGCCGATTGGCATTACGCGCGGGGGCGTCTCCTGGAGGCCCAGGGCGATACGCCCAAGGCGGTAGCCGAGTACCGACAGGCACTGAGGATCACCCCGGAACACAGCGAGGCGACCTTCCGTTTAGCGTATCAGCTCGATCTGCACGGCCAGGAGGCCGAAGCTCTGCCGCTGTACGAGTCGCTTGCCCGCAAGATGCCAACGCACGTCAACGTGCTGTTGAATCTGGCTTCCATCTACGAGGACCACGGTCGCCATGAAGAAGCATTGAATTGTGTGGATCGTGTTCTGTCGGAGTACCCGAACCACCCGCGAGCCCGGATGTTCCTCAAGGACATTGAGAGCTCGATGAACATGTTCTACGACGAGAACCAGGAGCGTTCCCGCGTCAAGCGAAGCGCGATCATGGATACCCCGATCGCCGACTTCGAGCTCAGCGTTCGCGCGAGGAACTGCCTGAAGAAGATGAACATTCACTCCCTGGGCGATCTGCTGCGAATCAGCGAGCCGGAGCTGATGGCCTACAAGAACTTCGGCGAGACTTCGTTGCAGGAAATCAAGGCCATGCTGGCCGAGAAGGGGTTGCAGCTTGGGCAGATGAAGGAGGAAGCCCCGCGACCGGCGCGACCGCCGCAATCCAGACGGCCGCTCCCCGACGGAGCCCCGGAGATCCTCAACCGCGTGCTCTCGGAGATCGAGTTTTCGAGCCGGGCCCGCAAGTGCCTCGAACGGCTTAACCTCGTCACGCTGGGAGACTTGGTCGTGCGGACCGAGGCCGAACTGCTGGCTATCAAGAACTTCGGGCAGACCTCGCTTTCGGAAGTCAAGGCGAAGCTGGCCGAGTTCAACCTGTCGCTTCGCAAGCCGAGCTAGTTTGCCGAGGCTGCGATGCCTGAGAAAGGGGAGAGGCGCTTCTCTGCCTTGAAGCCTTTCTGGCAACGACGGTGTCGCCGTGCCGTCAAGTGACGAATCCGTGTGGACAGCCTCCAGGCCGACAGAAAAGAGCCTGTCCCGAAGGCTACGCTGCCTTCTGACGGCCGGACGCCTTGTGGTTGCTGGATAGCGACTTGATCCTGCCCGTATGATTCCGGACGATGCGTTGAGGCCTCGCCAAACGACCATGCTGCGAATTTCCGTCTCGGTGGCGGTGGGACTTGCCCTGGCTATCGGCTGTCAGCGTGGGCCGGCCACCGCGCCCGCGGCATCGTCGTCGCAGCCGGCGGTGCCGGCTCCAGAGGATCGGCTGATCCGTGTCTTGCTGGCGGCAGACAAGCCAGTCTTCACGATCACCACCGCGTGCCCTGCCGCGTGGGTGGATCCCGCCACGGGCGAGGTTGTCGCCGAGGTACCCACGGGCCGGTCTCTTTCTGTCTACTTCACTGATGCCGGGATCGGGACGGACGATCTCCCCGATGCGGAGGCGCTCGATATTCTGGATCTGGTACCGCGGGACGCAAAGCCGTGCACCGCAGCGTGGTCGGGGCAGTCGCCGGAGCGTTTTCCCGGTCGCATGCGGTTCATCCGCGTAGGACCGGGCGTTGGCCACTTGGTCAACGTCGTGGACATCGAGGACTATCTGGCCTCGGTCGTGGCGGCCGAGTTGGACCGCCGGTATCACCTTGAGACTTTCCGTGCCCAGGCCATCGTGGCCCGCACGTACGCATGGTTCCGCCGCGGGACAGGCAATCCTCGCAACCTCTGGGACGTGACCGCTACCGAGAGTGCCCAAGTGTATCCCGGACTGAGCCGGCTTGAGCAGGTTCCCCTGGCGGGCCGAGCGGTGCGCGACACGTATGGCTTGGTGTGCACCTGGGAGTCGCCCGACGGCTGGCGGATCTTCTGCACGTACTACAGCTCCGCCTGTGGAGGCTCGACTCAGTCGGCGGACGCGATTCGTAACGGCTCAGCCATCCCCCCGCTGGCGGGCAATGTCGCGTGCCCTTGCTGCGAAGAGGGACACTGTGCGTGGGGGCCGCTGTCTTTGACCAAGTCCTTCGTAACCAGCCAACTCCACGGCCGCTACAGCCGACTTGAATCGCTCGGGACGATCAGCCGCATTTCCGTACGGGAGACCACCGAGAGCGGTCGGCCGATCACCCTGACGGTGGGCAACGATTCCGATCAGGAGCTCAGCATCGAGGCTGAGAACTTTCGACTAGCGATCGACCCGACCGGCCGGCGGCTACGCAGCACTCTTTTCTCGCTTGTGGACGATGACTCTGAGGTGCGGTTCGAGGATGGCCGGGGGTTCGGGCATGGTGTGGGTTTGTGCCAGGCGGGGGCTGAGATCTTCGCCCGCCGGGGACGCACCGCCGGCGAAATCCTCAGGCATTACTACCCCACTTCGCGTCTGAGACGAGCGTACTGAGGCCGCTTCGCGAGCGCAGAGAGTGTTGCAGCCGGTTGGCGTATAAGGCGCAATGTTCTTGTTGTCTGGGGAGGAAGACACGGCGATGTGGTGGCCTCGGGAGCGACGGGCACCATGGCCTTGCAGGCCAGGTGGGCACTGATGCTCTGCTGCGGGGTGCTCTGAGGCGGTTGTCTGATGCAAGGTGGGAAGGCGAAAGTGTCGCCGGGGGGCTGACGCGATCTGGAATTGGGAATTTGAGATTTGAGATTTGAGATGCGAGATCTGAGATCGGGGATTTGAGATTCGAGATTGGGGATCTGAGATTCGAGATTTAAGATTTCGGGTCGAGATTTGAAGTTGGCATGCGGGATTTGTACTAGCGGATTGGCGTGAGCAACTGGCAGTGGCGCGTCCGGTCGCGCCTTGGCCGAGCGTATCGTGGCGTCTTGGCCGAGCTTGTCGTGGGCGGCTGGCCAAACGTGTTGTGGCCGATACAATCACGGGTGAAACGAGGCGACATGAGTCCGCGATCCAGAGTATGGCTTTCGCGTCTGGTGCACTACGGCATGTGCGCCGCGGCGGTCACTTGGCTTGCGTTCAACACGGACTGGGAGCGTTTCCGCCAAGTCCTGGGAATGGCGAATTGGCGGTTGGTACTCGTAGCCCTGTTGGTGTTCGGGCCGGCCCCCCTGCTGATCTCCTTGCGGATCAAATGGCTTCTGACGGTGCAGAGCATCCACATCAGCGTGTGGCAGGCGATCAAGGTCACGTTCGCGGGCAACTTCCTCATCTTCGCGTTGCCGGTGGGCACGGGCGGAGGTGACACGGCCAAGGCCTATTACATCGCCCGCGACACCCCTCACAAGCATGAGGCGGTGATGACTGTGTTCTTCGACCGGGTGATCGGTGTGCTCGGCCTGCTGCTGATGTCCGGGGTGATTGTTCTGATCGACTGGGGCAACCCTGCCTTCAACCGCTGGCGATGGGTGATCGGGCTAACGCTGCTGGCCCTGGCCAGCGGGGCGTGCGTGTACTTCTCCACGCGGATTCGTCGGGTGTTACGGTTTGACCAGTTGGTCGCCCTTCTGCCGCTGGCCAGCCACCTGCAACGCATCGACCGTGCGGTCTTGCTGTTTCGGCGGCACCCGCGACGGCTGGCGGCATGCATGGCGATCACCGTTCTTCTGCACGCCACCTGTGTGGTCTCCTACTTTCTGGCGGGATGGGCGTTAAACCTCGTCGGCGACATGGGATGGCACGCGTTTCCGGTTTACCTGGCGTACACGCCGATCTGTCTGTTGGCCGGTGCCCTGCCCATCGGCGTCATGGAGGTGACGTTCAGCCAACTCCTGGCCGAGGCGGCACATCTGGGCACGCCGGAAGCCGCGATTTCGCTCTCTTTTCTCGGCCGGCTTATCCAACTGGCGTGGTCTCTGCCGGGTGCGCTGGTTGTGTTGCAAGGACGGCCTCAGGTGCGCCCGGAGCCCCCTGCCGCGATCAAGCCGCGGTGACCGTTCACATCACTGTGCTCGGAAGATCCGCTGATCAGTACCGCCGGGGCCGATGGGCACCGACAGACGGCGTTGGCAACGGGGGCAATATCCTGTGTAGGCGGTTGCGTTGGGGTTGCGGTAGATGCGGGCATAGACGCCGCAGCACTCGAAGCGAACGCCGATCCAGCGGCGTTGGCCGCCGGCGGGGTTGTTCTCATCGGCGGTCGGGTTATCGGGCTCGGTGGCGTCGGCCGATCCGCTGAGTTCCACGATGTATGCGGGGTCGTCGGACATCTTCCTTGCCATTTACATCGGCTGTCGTTGCGGAGAAGTTGAAGCCTCGGACGGCCCCCGATCTCGCGAAGGACTCACGCGGGCTGGTACTGCACAACCAGATCGCGGTGCTGGTTGATGCGAGCCAGGAGCAGGCCGAGCTTATCCTGCAGATGCTCGGCTTCGCGCTGATCGTCCAGGGCAGCGAGATTCGATCGGGCACTTGTCGAAGCCGCCCGGGCAGCTGCCATGGCCAGTTCCACGGCGGCCTGGAGGTCGCTCAGCAGATAGCGGTTGACAAAGCTCTTGATCTCGTCTGCCCAAGCGGCCACGGCGCCGGCGAGTACGATGATCTCCATGGGGACGGCGATGGCTCGCAGGATGGCCTGCTGCTGCTCGGCAGGCTTGCCGGTCCTGCGCGTCGCGGCAAATGTCTCGTAAGCCGCCATGTCCTCTTGCACAAGCTGGCAGAAACTCTTCATGGTGTCGTGAAGCTCGCCGCTCAGTTCCTCCAGCCGGCTCTGGTGTTGGCTGGCGTCCTTGCGACCGAGGGTATACGCCACGGCCATTCTCGCCAGCGAGGCCGACAGGGCCCCAGTCAATGCCGCGACGCTCCCGCCGCCCGGGGTT
The DNA here is from genome assembly GCA_012729395.1 of Phycisphaerae bacterium. Classification (GTDB taxonomy): domain Bacteria; phylum Planctomycetota; class Phycisphaerae; order UBA1845; family PWPN01; genus JAAYDF01. Next base: position 3,443 of record JAAYDF010000142.1, on the reverse strand, counting down.
GGACTCTTCTCGCCCAAGTCGGTGAGAAACTCACGCAATGGTAACGCCAGATAGTCCTTGTGAGCGCTCAATCACTTGTCCTCGCCCGCTTCCGGTTCCATCGCCTTGTCGTTCTCCACGGCGGTCGGCTCGAGCCCAAACCGCACTTCGTCCGGCTGCGGGGTCACGACCGCGATGACGGGATGGGTCAAGTACTGTCGGGCCACCTCGCGCACGTCCTCCAGTGTTACCTGCCGCACCGCATCGGCGAAGCCATCACGGTAGTCGTAGCCCAACCCATAAAGTTCGTCGAGGGCCGCCTGCATGCCACAGTCACTGTTGGTCTGCTTCTCCATCAACTCGGTGGTGGTGATGATCCTCTTGGCCCGTTCTAGTTCCTCCGGTGAGAACTCGCCCGCCCTGGCCCGTTCAAGCTGCTGGGTGATAATCGCGTACACTTCGCTGACCTTATCCGGCTGGCAGGCGGCGTACATGAAGAAAGTGCCTGGAATCAAGCCGGGCTGGTTGATGGCGTGAACCTCGTAGACCAGGCTGCGGTCACCGCCGCGAAGACTGTCCTGCAACCAGCCGGTGGGATAGCGGTAGCCGCTGATGATGGTATCGAGGACAGCCATGCGGACCGTGTCGCGTGGGTCAGCGATTCTCATGCCGGGAAAGCCGAGGCACAGCCCGGCGGCTCCCCGCGTCGGGGGCTTACGCTTGATGTACAGCGAGGGCTCGGTGCTGGCTGGGTCCGAAGTCGCGGAGGGCATCGGCGGCGAGCCTGCGGGCAATGCCCCGAAGTGCTTTCGGACAAGGGCCTCGGCCTGATCGACATCCACGTCGCCAAAGATGGCCACCACGGTATGCGGGGCGGTCACATGCCGACGGTAGAAGTCCCCTAGCTGCTCGCTGGTCACCGTTGCGAGAACATCCCGGCTGCCAACCGCTTGGAAGCGATATGGGCTTTGCGGAAACATCTTCGGTTGGAAGTAGGCCAGCAGCTCGCTGCGCCAGGTTTCGTTGAGGCGAGCAATCTGGTCCAACTGGCGGGCACGATAGATCTCAAGCTCTTCTGGGGGGAATGCCGGGCGGCATACGACATCGGCGAAGATTTCGAGGGCCTCGACGAAATCGTCCCTGAGAACCTGGGCGGTGAGGAAGAGGGTGTTGTTCCCCGAGGCACCGCTGAGCGTCCCGCCCCGTGAGTCGAAGAAGCGGGCGATATCCTGGGCGGACCGGGTCGATGTGCCTCGTGGAGCAAGTTGCGCGGCCAGGCGGCTGAGCCCGTTGGTCTGCTCATCTTCGAACAGCACCCCGCCCAGCGAAAAGGACTGCATCGCAACCAGCGGGGTGGTGGGATCTTGCCGGATCAGGCATCGCAGGCCGTTGGGCAAGGTGACCTTACGCACAGGCTGGGGTTCAGGCCCCTGCCCGGGGGCGGTTGCTTGGGCTTGGGGTTCCTTAGGCAACACGGTGATGGTGGCAAGCCGCTGTGGCAGCAGGTAGCGAGCGGCGACTTCGCGGATCTGCTCGGCGGTCACCTTTTGGATGTTGGCCACGTAGGCCTGGCTGAACTCGACATCTCCCGTGGCCAGGAAGTCTTGAGCCAACAGACCGGCGACCTGATCGGCGGTCTGGGAAGCGAAGACGTGCTCGGCGGCCTTTTGGCGTTTTGCCTTTTCGAGTTCCTCGACGGTTACCAGCTCGGTATGCAACAGGCGAACCTGTTCGAGAATCGCCGCGGTGGCCTGATCCAGCTTATCTGGATCGAGCCGGGCCGCGAGCCAGAAGACCCCGCGTGCCCAGGCCGGCGTCCAACTGACGCTGTCCAGTGTGTACGTGAGCCCTTGGTCGCGAACGGATCGGGCCAACCGCGAGCTGTCACCCTCGGTGAGGATGTAGCTGAGCACGTCGAGGGCATAGAGGTCCGGATGCGTCAAAGGGATGGAGGGCCAAGCGAGGGTGAGCATGGCCGCCTGCACCTCCATGCGTTTGGTGGCAGATCGCGGGGTGGTCATCTCGGGCTCGGCTGGGAGAGTGATCATGGGTACCGGACGACGGGGGCAAGATGCGAACTCGCGCCGCACACAGTCAAGCGTAGCGTCAAGGTCGATGTCCCCGACGATGGCGATAACAATGTTGTCCGGCACGTACATCCGGCGATGGTAGCCGACGATGTCCTCCTTGGTCAGCGTCTGGACGATGGGTTGATGACCGATGATCGGGTACCTTGCGGGATGCTCGATGTACATGGTCTCCATGGTTAGGTAGAACATCTGACGATCGGGGTCGTCGAGGTCTCGTTCGAGTTCTCGCTGCACGACGCCCCACTCCCGGTCAAAGGCTTCTTGCGGAAAAGTCGGCCGGGTGATCCAGTCGCCGAGCAGATTGACGGCGGTCTGGAGGTGCTCGCGTCCAGTGTTGATGAAGTAGCAGGTGACATCGAAGCTGGTGTAGGCGTTGGTGTTTCCGCCGATGTCGTCGAGCAGGCGGCGCGATTCCTCTTCGCCGCGGGTGGCCGTGGCTGACCCGTGGAGCAGGTGCTCGAACAAGTGGCTCATGCCGCTGCCGAGGTACTCCTGCTCATAAATGCTACCGGTACGGCAGTACATGCGCACGGAGACGACGGGGGCGGTACGATGGGCCTGGAGAATGACGGTGAGGCCATTGTTGAGCGTGCAGACTCGCTGGTCGGGCCGATCGACGATAAGCCGGGAGACTTCGAGAGGGGTTTGGTCCGGCGCTGGCTGCTCTGCGTACAAGGTAGCCGCGGCGCAGAGCGAGACGATGACCAAGCCCCAGGCCGGTCTGATCCAGACTTGCAAAGTCATCATGAGAGGGGCTCCAGTGGGCCGGCAGAACCGGCGATTTTCTCGGACTGTGCGGATTGACGTTTGAGTTGTCCCACCCGCAGCAAGCCTTTGACGCGCGTGATGAGTTCGACACGATCGACCGGCTTGGTCAGGAACTCATCGGTACCGCAATCGACGGCTCGTTCGTGATCTCCAACCTCGTTGAGAGCGGTGACCATGATGACCGGGACGTCTCGTGTCTCGGGGTAGCTCTTGAGCCGGCGGCAGACCTCGAACCCGGACATTTTGGGCATCATGACATCGAGCAGGACCAGGTCTGGCTTCTGCTCGTGGACTTTGGCGAGAGCCTCGATGCCGTCGGCGGCGGCGATCATGGTGACGTTGGGCAGTTCCTCGATGTAGGCCATGAGCAGCTCGAGGTTTTGGGGGTTGTCATCCACCACCAGAATTGTGGCCGGGCCGAGGGGTCGGTCTTGATCAGCGTTCACGATAGTCCTCCATGCCTGAAACAGCGGGGTATTCGCCCTCGGGCGTTGGCCCGGGGGGTTGTGCCGCGGAGATTGTCGCACCAGTCGGCCCAGACGTCCACGGGGACGACTGCCGCACGGAACGGTGGGCGATTATAGCGTATGGTCGTCAGGGTGCATC
>JAAYDF010000141.1 GCA_012729395.1 Phycisphaerae bacterium | reverse complement strand
TCAAGCGACGGCGTCACCGCTATCCGCTCATGAAAAAGCCCCGACAAGAGCTGCGCCAAGAAATCGGAAAAACGTAACCGCCCCGCGGAACGCAACTTCCGCACGGCAGTACCATTCGTGTCAGGATGATTTTCTCGCCTGCAAGGCAGCCGCTGGAGACCTATTGCCTTAACCCCGAGAAAATCATCCTGACACCATTTTTCCGTTCAGGATGATTTTCTCGCCTGCAAGGCAGCCGCTGGAGACCTATTACCTTAGCCGCGAGAAAATCATCCTGACACCCTTTTTCCGCCACCAAAACAAAATCAGCTTGTTGATGAACCAGACATCAACAAGCTGATGTGTTTGTTCAACGGCCGGGACCGGGCGGGTCGGTGTCGCAAAAGGAAGGAGGCACCGCCCGCGCCGGCCCGGACACGGGTTACGCTCAGAATTCACTCAGATCCAAATCCTCAGCACTGGACGCATCAGCTTCCTGCATCGCGTGAACAGCCGGGGCAGCAGCCGCATGAGCCCGCGCTGCAATCGGTTTCTTCGCCGAAGCCGCGGGTCGTGCCGCAGCTTTGGCCACCGGACGGGTGCCGCTTGAACCGCCGGACTTCTGACGAGCGCCGCCGATCACCGTGGCCAGATCCTCGACCATCGCCTTGACCGTCGCAGCCTGAGCGGACAGCTCCTCGGCCGCCGAGGCGGATTCCTCGGCACCGGCCGCGTTCTGTTGCGTCACCTTATCCATCTGGGCAACCGCGGTGTTGACCTGATCCACACCCTGGGCCTGCTCCTCAGAGGCCCCGCTGATCCCATGTACCAGATCCGCCACCTTCGCGACGTTGCTCGCGATCGCACCCAGAGCCTCACCCACCTCGGCCGCTACAGAGTTGCCGTCCTTCACCTTGCCTACCGAATCCTCGATCAGCCCGGTGATCTCACGCGACGCCTGGGCCGCACGCTGAGCCAGATTGCGGACCTCGTCGGCTACCACGGCGAACCCCTTGCCATGCTCGCCCGCCCGGGCCGCCTCAACCGCCGCGTTCAGAGCCAGCAAGTTGGTCTGGAACGCGATTTCCTCAATCACCTTGATGATCTTGCTGATCTGGTTGGACGACTCGCTGATCGCAGCCATGGCGACGTTGAGTTGGGCCATGGTCTCGTTGCCGTTCTCGGCGGCGGTCTTCGCTTGGCCGCTCAGGTCGCTGGCCTGCTTGGCGTTTGCCGCGTTTGTGCGGGTCATGGCCGCCACTTGCTCCAACGCACTCGATGTCTCCTCCAAGGACGATGCCTGTTCGCTCGCCCCTTCGGCCAGTTGCTGCGAGGCCGACGCCACCTGACCCGCCGCGTCGTTCACTTGGTCAGCACCTTCGTCGAGCCCCGAGATGATCCGGTTGATCGGCTTGACAATGCTCCGGGTGATGACCAGCGTTAGCACGACGCCAATGACCACCGCACCAAGCGTCATCCCGAGCGTCAGACTGTGCGTCTGCGCCGTGATGGTATCCATCTCCGTCGCCAGGTTCTCACGCAACGTCCCAACCGACTCGACGATGCCCGTGGCGACGGTGGCCATGTCCGTACCCGCCTGCCGGTCCATCACAATACCTTGGTAATACTGATTACCCGCCTGCTCGTACTGGTCCAGGTGACCCTTGACCGCATCGGCCACCGCCTTGAGCTCCTGGTTATCCTGGATGACTCGTACCCAGGTGGCAAGTCCCGCTCGAGCGGCCTCCAGTTGTCGCTGGTAGGCCTGGTACTCCTTATCCGCATCGGTGGCAACCAAGTAGATCGCCGTGACGCGCAGAAGCACGAATGGCTGAACCACGTCGCGGTCCAGGCCGGTGGCGATGCCCGCCCAACGAGCGATGTCTTCAGCTTTGCCGGCTTCCTGTGCAGCCTTGCAGGCCGGGTCGATCACCCGCTCGCTGATCCCACGAATGTCCTGGGTCACACTGTTGCCCACACGTCCCCATGCCTCGAAGGCCGAGTCCTTCGTCTTGCGAGCCTCGATCTGCTGGTTGAAACTGCCCCTGTAGGTCTCGACCTTGGGCAAAATGGCCTTGACCAGTTCACGGTTGGCAGCGCTCAGATCGGCTGTGCCCCCAAGATCGGTGAGCTGCTTGGTCAGGTCGGCATGGGCCTCAAACCAACGGTCGGCCGCATTCTTGGTCTCGCCCTGGCCAGTCGCAAAACCCTGAATGGCGAAATCACGCCTCAACGTCGCGCATTCGTTCAAGGCGTTGAGGCAGGCGTTGCCCGCTTTGTCGAGATCGACCGTGCCGATCACGCTGCTCAGGCCCCCGTAGCTCGCCAGACCCAGACCAGCCGCAATGGCCAGCATGATGCCGAAACCCAGAGCCATCTTGGTCGACAGTTTCATACCCTTCAGCATTGCGTAACCTCCCATCATGTCGGCGATAACATGGTTGTTCGCACGAGCTCGAATACCCCGAGAACCCTCAATGCAGACGCAACCCGCATCCATTTCCCCCACCGATGGAGGAAACGGCGCACTTGATCGAATGCGAGTCGAGGGCTCCCCACGGCCGTCGCTACGACAGTCAGCCACCGCAGTTGAATCTGACGGTTTGGCACCGGCGTTGCCTCGCCGGTGCCCGGCTGGTCGTCCCTTCCAGCCTAATACCCCAAACCCACCACAGAGCGGCTCGCCGCACCCGCCACCCGGCCAGCCTCGAAAGGCCGGCCTCTGTGGGCTCGCGGGGGCAAGAGCAACTTGCTCTGCCAGCGAATCGGCTTCTGAGAGCACCTGATCCATAGAGAGCATGCTCTATTCCGGGGCATATTCCGCTTTTTGCATAGAGCAAGTCACCTAAGAACCGTTTTTCTCGTGTAGGGGTGTAAGGCATGTGCCCATCATTCGTCCAAGCCCCGCCGATAACCAGACCGCCGATACGCCTTCCCGTGTAGGTTTGTTCTGGATGTGCCGATAAAAACTGTGCCAAGGTCATCGTGAGACGGCCATGCGGGTGTCCCACGACTGATGAGTGCAGCAAGAAGCCCTGCGGGTCAGGTCAACGGACGGCGCGAGCCGATTGACACCACCCGCCGAGTCAACTGGAGGTCCGCGTTCCATGAGGCACAGACCAGTACGGCTCAGCATCGCCGCGACGATCGCAAGCTTTCTGTCGGTCGCTGTCCCGGTTTGGGGCCAGACCGCCGCCCCAGCCACGCAACCCGACTCCGCAGAGAAGCCCGCGGCTGCCGCCCAAGCCCAGACGCCGGCGCCCACCGCCGCTCAGCCTGCCGAGCGGCCCGCATACGACCTGCTTACCACCCCAAAACTCCTCGGCGACTGGGGCGGTGTCCGTACCGACCTGGAGAACCTGGGCTTCTCGCTCGTGCCCGTGCTGTACAGCGGCTATACGCACAACTACCGGGGCGGCCTGAATACCCACCACGGACACGACCTCCCCGGAATCATGCAGTACAACGCCGAGCTGGACTTCGACAAGATGGGTCTCGTGCCCGGCGGCAGCTTCTTCATCCGTGGCATGCAGACCTGGAACGACGGTGTCCGCGACGAAATCGGTAGCAGCAGTCATCCCACCTACGTCTGGGGCAGCGCGGGTGACCATGAGATCCTGGCCGACAAGTGGTGGTGGCGGCAGCGGTTCCTCGATGACCGCATCGAGATCAGGCTCGGCAAACTGCTCAGCGTCGTCGACCTGTTCGACGCCAGCCCGTACGCGGGCAACCCGTTCACGCGGTTCGGCAACAGTGTCCTGTCGACCAACCCGACCATCCCGGTGAGCAAGGGGATTGGAGCCTTCGTCAAGATTTGGCCCACGGACTGGCTCTACCTCCAGGCCGCCGCGGTGGATCCCGACCAAGTCCTGACCCGCACCGGATTCGACACCGCGTTCCACGGCCCCTGCCACTTCCGAGGGTATTGGGAGTTCGGTTTCACACCGAAATGGCCGTCGGCTAAAGGCCCCATGCCGGGGAACTACCGCTTCGGTCTGTGGTACGACACAGGAAGTAAAACGATCTTCAAGGACACCCTCGGCGGAACTCGAGACATCGAAACCGACACTGGAGACGTCGGATACTACCTCAATCTCGACCAGCTCGTCTGGAAGGAGACCGACAATCCGAAGGACGCGCAAGGGCTGGTGATGTTCATGCGTTACGGCTATGCCCACGGCGACGTCAATCGGCTTGAACACTTCTGGTCCGTCGGAGCCCAGTACGCGGGCCTCATCCCTACCCGCGACAAGGATGTCCTCGGTTTCGGCGTAGGCCAGGGTATTCTCTCCCGCCAGTTCCGCAGCCAAATGAACAGCCGGGCGGACCGCGAAACCGTTTACGAGGCCTACTACGCCATCGAGATCACTCCTTGGATGCACCTGACGCCCGATATTCAAATCATCACCAACCCGGGGGGAACCAAGGACGCCCGAGACTCGATCGTCGGCACGGTTCGGGTCCGCATCATTTTCTGATCGCGTCCGCCAGAACCGCCTGCGGATGCGGTTGGATCCGGCTCGTGCAGTCCGAGTTGATATTCGCGATTTGACTCGGCTTGTTCTGAATTGAATGGTTGTCCCGTACGTTCGCCGTATGGGTCAACCGAATGCTCCGGTACTTGCTCCTTGCCCTCACTTTCTGCGCGGCCGGCTGCCAGCAGAACGCGATACGTCCCATATTCTTCGTGGACGGTTCAGTTGACGCGGAGGCCCTCGCGGGCCGACGAGCCGCTGCGCTGCTCGAGAGCAACTATGGCGGACTCGAACCCTGCGCTGCGGCCGAGAGCCGAATGCAGCGCGTCGCAATGACCTTGGCTCGCGGTGCGGGGGCACAACCCGCCGAGATGTGGTATTTCTACTTGCTGGCCTCGCCTCGCCCCAATGCGTTCTCATTGCCGGGCAATCGGGTTTATGTGACCTGCGGGCTTTACGAGCAGATCGGCGATGACGATGCACTGCTCGCGGCAGCCTTGGCGCACGAAATGGCCCACATCCAGAGGCGGGACAGCCTCAAGCCCGCCTGCCGAGACACCCGGGAGAGTTTGGAGCGGGAAATGGCCGCCGATGCGATCGGCGTGAGCTTCCTCCGCCGCGCCGGCATGCCGCCGGAGAGCATGGCCCGCCTTCTGAACCTCGTCGCGGATGCCCAACCGCGCGGATGGGCTCAGCAACGAATCGACAGTCTGAGCTCCGTCCGCTAATCACCGCATTGCCTCGCACGCCATGAGCCGCACGTCCACCGGTCAACGGAAAAGCAACGAGGGACCGGCAGAATCGCTTGACCCACCTCGACAGCCTGAATAGAGTGGATTAAGGGAAATGGAGTTCGCCTCGCTCTTGCGAGCCCGAGTCCATCGCCAGGGCGTCCATTTTCTGATACACAGTGGGCTCGTTGAGGGTATGTCATGAAGCGCAGAATCGCCCGTCAATCACTATCGGCCCTGGCCGCTGCCGCTCTTCTGGCAGTCACCTTGCTTGGCTGTCAATCCACCGGAGCACGGCCCGCCGCTCTGACCGGTGAGGAGCAGGACCAGTCCATGCAGCACGAGCGGCACGCGACGGGAATCGAAAGCCAGGTCAAGGATTTCTGACCGGACCGCCGCGGCCGATCGCAGGCCATGCGATTCTCCATTTGGTTCCGGATGCAGGGGTTCCATCAGTCCAACGGACTGATGGCTGGGGGGGAGTGGGAGTCAACCGCGTCTCAAGGCTCAACAAGCCCTTCGCGAATGGCGAATCTCGCCAACTCCACTCGATCGTGGATATTGAGCTTATCCATCAAGTGTGAGCAGTGAGCGTTGATGGTCCGCTCGCTGAGATGCAGCAGTTGGGCGATCTGTTTCTTTGAAAGTCCCCGCGCCAGATAGCTCAAGACCTCGCGCTCCCGAACCGTGATGGCCGCCAAACGTGTCCGGCCTGTCGCCATCGCACGGGCATTCGCCGGGTCCCCTCGCATCCGGTCCCATACGGGCGGAGAGAAGTATGTGCCGCCTTCCGCGATGAGCCGGAGGGCCCGCAGTACCACCTCGGGAGACTCGGTCTTCAGAATGTACCCAGAGGCCTTGACCGCCAGGGCCTGCTCGATGTAGCAGTCCTTCAAGAAGCCGCTGAGGAACACCACACGAGTCTCGGGCTCAAGAAGCTGGATCTGCCGGGCAGCCTCGAAAACCTGCAGGCCGGGCATCTCAATATCCAACAGGATCATCTTCGGACGAAGTGTCGCGGCCTGATCGACCGCGTCGTCTGCGGTACCTACGGACGCCACCACATCGATATCCCCAGCAGACTGCAACCAGTTGGTAAGCATCCGTCGCACCAGAACGTGATCGTCCGCCACAATAACGGTTAGCCTTTCACTCATACTCAGGACTCCTGCCCCTTTCCTGGGGTCTTCCCGCGGGATGGGCAACGCCCCTGATCCCGCGGCAACCTGGCGCACGCTCTCCTCTTGCCACAGCTACCGCGCGTCGCGTCGCAAGATTGGTAATCGCACAACTCCGCGCCGTTTGGCGCGGTACCACCAAGGTATTCGGAGCCGGCCACCGGGGATGGCCTTCAAAGTGAGAAACAAACGCCCGGTCTCGTGCGCACAGCCCGGACAGCCTGGGAGGGGAGACCCAGACGACCCGCTCAGTTGAGCGAGCCCCGGACGCCGCTACGGGACATTCTCCGAGTAGATCACGTCATGTTGCATTGTCGCGAAGGCGTTAAGGCCCGCACTTAAGCGTTTCAGAGCTTGCGAACGGCAAAATGCCAATCACCTCGATAGCCTCATACCTGCCCGACAGATTCAGTCGCGTTTTCTCTCGATAGTGGCCCCCGTGGCCACAGCATAAGATGTCAGAATCAGGCTGAAACGGGGATCCAGCCGCAAACGATCTAACGTTATTATTCTATGCCTTGTATCGGTTCCGCACCATATGGCTTAGTGCGGGGTGGATACCCGAAACTATTCGCAGTTTCACGAAACGGACCGCTCCATAGTGTCTCGCCGGCTTCTCGGTTATGGTGCACTGTTTAAGGCAAACTGGACGCGCGGCAGTTGGCCAGCGGGTCAGGAGCGTGTGGATGCGGGATCCAGGTAGCGATGTGTTGGTCGTGGGAGCCGGGGTGGCGGGTGGCGCGTGTGCCGCGATGCTGGCTCAGGCGGGGCTGCGAGTTGCCTTGATCGAGGAGCGGCCGATCGGCGTGGCGACTGATCCAACGCCGGAGTGGGTTACACCGGCTACGCTGGAATGCCTTCGCACCGCCGAGGTCGATCTATCCTCGGTCCTCGGCCCGCCCCTGAGTGGCGTCACGTTTCACTCGGCGGACCTCACCCAGCAAATCGAGAGCTTGCAGGCGGACCCGCCCGCGTATTGCGTGGACTACGGGGCATTGGCGGCGGAGGTAGCCCGTCAAGCGGCGGGACTGGGAGCCCATGTGTTGACGGGCTGCCGTGCAACCTCAGTCGAGTTAAGCGAAGACGCCGTGACCGTGGTGACGAACAAGGAAGGGCCACTGCGTGGCCGTTTTCTGGTGTGGGCAACCGGGGCGGAAGCGTCCACCAATTCCAATGGAGCAAAGGCTGGTTGCGTGGTGACCGTCCAGAGGCCGCTTACGGCGGTTTCCGGGGATCGATCCATGCATTGGGTTCTTGGTCTGCCGGGTGAGCGCACCCTGGGCTGCTGGTGGTTTGACGGAAGCGGGCTCATGATGAGGCTGCAGGGAAGGGGGGATAAGGTGGGGGTGTGCCGCGAGCTTGACGAACTCACGGAGCGGGCGGCTTCGGTTCGCATGATACCGTGTGACGTTATGGGCGTCAGGGGCAAGGGCGTCGTCCGCACGGTTGCGGCTCCGCTGGCCCTCGAGTTCGACTCTCATGTTGGCAAGAACACGCTGACGATCGGCGAGGCGGGCGGTTTCATCGCTTCGTCGAGTGGTGATGGAATCTATCCAGGGGTATGGTCGGCTCGTCTTGCGGTGGACACGTTGCTGTGTGCGGTGGGCAGCCGCCATACCCAGGACGAGTTACAGGGGTTTGACACGCTGTGGCGTAGCACGATGGGGGAGTACCTTCGCCCGCCGGACACCGACACGCCCTTTTTGCTGCCCATTATCTTCAGCAATCGTCGCATGGCCGACCGCATGGCGGGTGCTCTTTGGCGGGGTGAAAACGTGTAGGTTTGCCGCTGCCGGAGCGGGTGCCTAAAATCCTGCGGCTGGGAAAAGGGTGGTTTGACGCGAGGTCTCGGTGTCGAGGCCTTGTGTGTGTTTTCGCGGTCGCGCAGGGATCAGGGCGTCCAGGAGCGTGCAGCTTTTCCACAGCGAGGTTTCTTTCTGTGAAGGAGCACTCATGTCGAGCGAGTCGGCGTGCCTGGGTCGTTGATTGTTAGCACGTCTGCCGGGGGCCGGGCATGAGGCGTTCGGTCGTCAACCGCAGCGGTTTGGAGCATGGAAACGGAGGCGATGTGACCATGAGTCTGTCCTGGATTCAGGGGCAGGAGTTGGTTCGTGACGTTCGCCCGATTTTGGAGAAGCACGATGCGGCGGCGTTGGTTCGCCACCTGGAGCGATACTGGCCGGCGGACCGATTGGTTGCGCTGCTTGGCTGCGGGGACGCGGACGCGGAGAAGACGGCCCTTGTCTGTCTGGCTCTGACTGGGAGCATGGCCCACGGGTCGCGAGTGGTCCGGGTGTTGCATAGCAGCGATCCGGCGGCGGTGGGGTTCGCGGAGTATGCTTTGTGGTCGATTTGGATGAGGGCCGGCGACGATGAAGCCAACGCCAGCTTGCATGCCGCGGTGCAACTCATTGGCGAAGAGTGTTTCGAGTTGGCGGTCGAGCGACTGACGGAGCTGATCGCCCGGTGTCCCCGATTCGCCGAGGCCTACAATCAACGGGCGATTGCCCTTTTCCTGCAAGGCGAGTATGCCCAGGCGGCCGAGGACTGTACTCGTACGTTGCGGTTCAATCCGTATCACTTCGGTGCGTTGGCGGGTCTTGGGCACTGCCACGCTGCGCAAGGCCGGCTTGAGCCCGCGTTGGATGCTTATCGGGCTACCCTTCAGCTTCATCCGCAGCTTGAGGGCATTCGCCAGTCGCTCCAGCAGATTGAGCAGGGTCTCCACAAACACGCGTTGGCGGAAGGCCCGTGGCGTTTCGACCCTTCGTGACTCGCACGGGTCTTCCCTGGCGAGCGAGATGCTGCATCCGTTGCCCCATCGTGATTGATTTGCCGCGAGGCGTTCGGTGCGGTGAGTACGAGGCACCGGACGGTATCATCCTCGGCGGCTAGAAGCTATCATTCCTGCCCCATGGGGATCGTACGGCTCCAGAATGTGCAGATTGGGTTTGCGGGCCATACCGTGTTGGACGGTTTGGACTGGGAGATCCAGCGTGGCGAGAAGGTCGGGCTGGTGGGGCCGAACGGCTCGGGCAAGACGACGCTGTTCAAGCTGATTCTCGGGCAGCTCAAGCCGCAGGTGGGGACGGTGACTCGGGCTCGGGGTTTGCAGGTTGCGTACTTGCCGCAGGAGCCGACGCTGGACACGGCCAGCACGCTGCTGACAGAGGTGACGGCCACGTTCGGCCATGTCCGCGAGCTGGAGGAGCGGGTGGCGGCGGTGGCCCAGGAGATTGCCGAGCAGCACGAAGGCGACAATCTCGACGAGCTGCTGGCGGAGTATGACGAACTGGCCCATCGCCTTGAAGCGGCGGGTGGGTACGACTACGAGGTGACGGTTCGCGAGGTGCTGGGCGGGCTGGGTTTTTCGCCGGCGGACTACGATCTTCCGATCGCGGCCTTGTCGGGCGGGCAGAAGTGCCGGGCGGCGTTGGCCCGGCTGTTGCTTCAGGAGGCGGACCTGCTGCTGCTCGATGAGCCGACCAACCACCTGGACATCGAGGCGACGCGGTTTCTGGAGAAGTTCCTGGCGGGCTATCACGGGGCGGCGATCATCGTCTCGCACGATCGTTACCTGCTGGACCGCGTGGTGGAGAAGACGGCGGATCTGGATAATCGGCAAATCACGGTCTACCCGTGTGCGTACTCGGATTACGCGGAGAGCAAGCAAGTTCGGCAACTCACGGCGGAGCGGGAGTACGCCAAGCAGCAGGAATGGCTGCGTCACCAGCGGGAGTATGCGGAGCGGGTCAAGGCGGACAAGTCGCGTTCGCGTCAGGCCCGGGGGCGGCTCAAGCAGGTCGAGCGGAAGGCCCGGACGGGCGGGCTGATCGAGCAGCCGACGCACACGCGTCGCCGGATGGCTCTTCAGTTCAAGCCCTCGCGGCGGGCGGGCGACATGGTGCTGCGGGCGGAGGGCGTGCGTAAGGCCTACGGCGAGGTCGTGCTGTTCGACGGTTTCGAGGTGGAGATCTACCGGGGCGAGAAGATCGGGATCATCGGCCCCAACGGGGTGGGCAAAACGACGCTGCTGAAGATGGCCATGCGGCAGGTGGACCCGGACGCGGGGCAGGTTCGGCTTTTCGAGAACTTGTCGGTCGGCTACTACGACCAGGAGCATGTGGGGCTGGACCGCGGGCACACGGTGATCGAGGAGATCGACCCAGTGGCCTCGGGCCCGCGGGTGGCGGTGATTCGCTCGTTCCTTGCCCGGTTCCTTTTTCAAGGCGACAGCGTTTTCAAGCGGGTGGGCGACTTGTCGGGTGGCGAGCAGAGCCGGGTCATGCTGGCCAAGCTGGTCTGGGCGAACCCGCAGGTGCTGGTGCTCGACGAGCCGACGAACCATCTGGACATTCCTGCCCGCGAGGCCTTGGAGGACGCCCTCATTTCGTACGAGGGGGCGATCCTGCTGGTCAGTCACGATCGGTACTTCCTGGACCGTGTGGTCAACAGGCTGCTCATTCTGCCTGAGCGTTGCCGTCACGAGATGATGGACGGCAACTGGACGACCTACGAGGAGCGTCTGGCACAGGAGGAGGCCAAGCGTCGCGAGGAGATCGAGGCGGCGAGGCGGCTGGCCCGGGAGAGCGCCCGGTCGTCGAAGCGGCGTAGCGGTGCGCGGGCCGGGAATGCCGAAGACGCGGGACCGGCCTCGCCCTATGCGTCGTGGTCGTTGGAGCGCCTGGAGGAGGCGATTATCGCCAGGGAGAAGGAGCTGGCTCACGCCGAGCATCGCTTTGCGGACCCGGCAGTCTACCGTGACGCGGATCAAGCGCGGGCGTTGCGTGCCCAGACGGATCAGCTCCGCGCTCAGTTGGCGGAGCTCAATGCGGCATGGGAAGAGCACGCGGCAGGGTAGATTGAGCCGTCGGGCGAGATGGGTTTGTGGGGTCTGGCCGCCAAGCGGCAAAGGTAGTAGCGTGGTTTTTTGCCGTTCACGTCGGATCCGCAGGGCGTCCAAGAGCCATCTTCTTGATGCGACTTGCCCGGGGGCTACTCCTTCTTGGTGTTGTCCTCGGGTGTTCCTGCGTCGTCGGGGAATTCGAGCATGGAGGCCAGCCGGGTGACGGTGGCGGGCCCGATGCCCTTGACCTTGGCGAGATCCTCGGCGCGGGCGAACGCGGGCTGGCCGGCGGCGCTATTGGCCTCGCGATAGGCGATGATGTCGCGGGCCTTGGCGGGTCCGATGCCGGGCAGGCGTTCGAGCTCCGCCTGGGTGGCGGTGTTGGGGTTGATCTTGGCGCCCGCGACGGCCGGGGTGCGGCTTGCGGGGGCGGGCTTGGCGGCGGCATCGGTTTGGGCGGCAGGGGTGTTGGTCTTGCGCTGCTCGGCGGGTTTCTCGCCTTCCGCTACCGCTTTGGCCGGCTTGAACTCCTCGGCATCCTCACAGCACTTGTCGAAGTGCTCGATGAAGCGGGCGACGACTTCTTCGGGGCCACGCAGGATCACCAGCGTCTCGGCGTTCGACAATTCCGACTCGGGCGCCAGCTCGAAGCTGCCGGTATACACGGTCTGGTCGTCGATGATCATATTGCGGCTGTTGGCGACCTTGTGCTTGGTGTCCACCAGTACTTTGACGCCCTTCTGCATGATAATCGGGGCGATGCACCGGCTATCGAGGGTGCTGGACCGATCGAGCAGCACGACCACCTCGACTTCGCGCCCCGCGGCGTCGGCCAGGGCCTTGGCGATACTCGGCGAGGTGAACACGCGGGCCTGGACCAGCACACGTTTCTTGGCCTGCTCGACGGCCTTGATGATCGCGGCCGTGCATCCGCCCTTGGGGCTGAACATCGCTTCAACTACGGGCGGCTTGTCGGTTTGAGCGTTTGCCAGGGTTGCACTCATCCATACTATGATCGACAGCATTCCGAGACGTTGCATGGGTAGAGCCTCCAATGTCTTGGTCAGACGGCCATTGCCTCGCGTCAACAAATGCTGGATCCATCCTATCCGGGTGGCCACACCGCGGCAACGACACTCACTGGCTTACGGGATCAACACGATTTTGCCCTGGGCGGGAGATTCCATGATCTGATGGTGGGCACGGGGTGCCTTAGCCAGCGGCAATTCGCGGCCCACCACCGGGCAGAGTGTCCCATTGGCCAGGGCGGCCCCGACGGCTGCGTGGATTCGCACCATGTCTTCCGGCGAGGCGTTCATCAGGCTCAGACCCAGAATGCCGACATCGCGGGCCATGGTGGCTCGGGGGTCGATCTCGATTCGGCCACGGCTCCCGATGACCACGACACGTCCGCCCCGAGCCAGGATCTTGAGATCATTGTCCAGATTCACGTTGGCGAGCATCTCCAGGATGACATCGACGCCGCGGTTCTGAGTGAGAGCCATCACCTGGTTGAAGTGCTCGAGGTCCTTGTGGTCGAGCACGTAATGGGCCCCTTGGCGGGCGAGAAGCTGGCGACCTTCCTCGGTCCCCGCGGTGGCCATGACGGTCAGACCCGCCCCGCGGGCAAGCTGGATGGCCGCGGTGCCGACTCCGCCGCTGCCTCCATGCACGAGGATCACATCGCCTGCCCGCGCACCCGCGCGGTCAAACAAGGCCCGATACGCGGTGGCGCAAGGCACGGACACTCCCGCTCCTTGCTGGAAGGAGAGGCGATCGGGCAGATGATGGACCTGGGCCTGGGTACAGAGGGCCATCTCCGCGTAGGTTCCGGTCAGCGAGCCCGAAAGGTAGACCCGATCGCCGACCCGAATGCGCGAGACTTCGTCACCGGTCGCTTCAACCACGCCGGCCGCATCCAGGCCGGGGGTGTACGGGAGGGTTGGAGAGTGTGGATACCAACCCGCGCGGATGTAGGTATCGACCGGATTGACCCCGGCGGCGTGAATGCGGACGACGACCTGCCCGGCTGCCGGTACTGGATCGGGTACCTCTTCAAGCCGCATGACCTCTGGATCGCCGAACGCCGCTACGCGAATCGTTTTCATGACCGTTGCTCCGGTTCGTTCCCTCTACGGTTTCGCGCGTGACCGCCGAGAAGCGCTGTCTGATGGCGGATGCAGCCCCGCACGGCGTACCCGTGATGGGGGGACGTCAGGATGCCATCATACTCATTCTTCAGGCGAAGACCGCCCCTGCACGAACAGGTCCACGGGCGCGACGGTCCGAGCCAGGCGGATCAGGTTCAGAGCTCGTTGCTGTTCAGCCAGGAATGAGCGCAATCGACCGCGTGATTGCTCGCGTTCGGCGAGTAGTTCGGACGTGCCCGTTGACGCCCACCAGAGCTCCAGCCGGTCGAGGTTCTCGTCGGAGATGGGGCTGTCTTCGGATAGCATCTCTTGAATGGGATTACCTTGTTGTATCGCCATCGGGCGGGCGAGGTTCACGAGCTCTTGCCTGGCTTGATTGGTTGCGTCGCCGGAGCGGGCCTTGCCGAACAGCTCGCGGTGCGCGTCCGCGATGGGGGCTGTCGCCCGGTCGAAGCGCAGGCGATGTAAGGGGTGTGCGGACGAAGATAAGTAGAAGTGGTAATGCCGGCTGTCTAGCGGCTGGACAAAGGTGAACTTGAGTCGCTGGATGCCGGATTCATCGGCTTCGAGGATGGTTGTGTCGTACACCTCGCCATGGATCACCGTGCCGACGGTCAGCGGCGAGTGTGGTCGGACGCATTCCAGGAGCATCCGCCCGACAGGTTCAGCGAAATATCCGGGGGCGGGGAGGGAGACGATGAGCGTGTCATCACTTGTCTGCTCCACGACGCAGGGACGGTCCATCATGAGGGGGTGGGGGGACAGGGTGAGGATGTGGCCTTCGAGGTCCGGCGGGTTGGCGAGGTCGTGCATGTTCCAGATCTCGCGCAGAGCCGCCGGGGCGTATAGACCAACGAGCGGCAGGTTGATGAAGAAGGCCTTACCGCCGGGCTGTGGTGCTGACTTATTCGTCGGGACGTCGGCGTAGAGCAGTTGTTCCGAGCGTAACACTCCCCGCCACAGCCTGCGCTGGACGGTCAGCGGCACCAGCATCGCGAGAATCAACGCTCCCGTCGCGACGGCTCGTGCGTGAAGCGGCAATCGCGAGAGCATGAGGGCGAGCATGATCGCGAAGCCGGCGAACGGCAGATACCCACACATCGGGGTGGTGAACAGCGGCAGTGTGACCGCCAGCCCGGCCAAAGCCCACATGGGCCAGAGCAGGCGGCATCGCGACGTGCGCGAGGACCACTCGTACCACGCCAACACCAACACGACCGGGAGGACCATCGCCATGAGCAGGGCAACGTGGTCTTGGGTGAGCGCCGACATGTGGAAGCCGGAAGCGAACATGGGCAGGCCCGAAATAAGGCTGAAGCCGAGTTGCACGAGTCGGTAAGCGGCCCAGGGCACAAGAGACCAGTCGGCGGGCATGTGCAGCGGCATCTGGGGGGCCGTCGTGCCGGGGAAGATTCTGAGCCGCCAGTAGGCATACGCGAGGCTGAGCGACCAGAACGCGGCATGGATGGGCAGGCGGTACAGCAGTAGCGGCCAGCGGCCATAGCCTGCGTCCAGAGCAATCACCAGAATCGGGAAGATGATTGCTGCCTCGAAGCTCAGGACCGCCAGCAGCCACAGGGCCAGGGCGGTGGCCAGCCAAGCGAGACGGATGGGCACCCATCCGATCTGGTAAAGCCGATGTGAGCGGCGCGATCGCCGGGTACGTTCGACTGCCGAGGCGGCCGCGTAGGCGAGCACCGCACCCATGAGAAAGCACGTGCTGATCGTGGCTGCCTGGGCGGAGATCCAACTGGCGGTCACCGCGGAGTGCGGATTGAGAGCGAAGCAAGTGCCGGCCAGGAAGGACCATCCGCGACTGAGCATCATCCAGCGAGCGAGATGGAAGACCAGAATGGCTGCGACCGTGTGCCACAGCAAGCCGAAGGCATGAAGGCCGACCGGCGAGCCCCCGACGAGGTGGTACTCGGTTTTGAGAATGAGCATGGCCACCGGTCGTGCCCAGCTCTGGTGCAACGGCTGCTCCTGCCACCAGAGCTGAGCGAGCTGGCCGGGCAGATCGAACGTGGCCGATTGCCGCTGAGCGTCCATCCCCCAGCCCGATGTCCGGATCACCGCCCGGTGCCAGTGGTCCTCCAGGAATAGGCCGTCCCACAGGCTGGTTCCGTGCGCAGCGAGCACCACCAGCAGCAAGCCACAGGATACGAGCAGGTCTCGCCGTCGTTCGGGCCGGCTGCGCAGCAGCATCCGCTGCTCGAGGTAACTCAGCGATGGGTTGGCAACTTCAGCGGGCACCGGCAGTGGATCCTACGAAGAACAACACGATTTTCGCACTCCGCTGGGGCCTATTGTCGGCCGAGCGGTCGACAAGATCAAGAACTTAAGCGGCGGTTGAGCATGAGTTTGCGCAAACGGGGCACTGGCTTGCTTGACCTGCCCCCCGAAGCCCGCTACGTTGGGCGGTATTCCGGGTCAACCCACCGAATCGCGGACCTCTTGAACGGGAATCTGCAACGATGGATCTCACCAGGCTGGGGCATACATGCGTCGTTGGTCTGCACTGGGGCGACGAGGGCAAGGGCAAGATCGTCGATCTGCTGACCGAGCATTTCGACCTTGTGGTCCGCTACAACGGTGGCGGGAATGCGGGCCATACCGTGCAGATCGCGGGCGAGAAGTTCGCTCTGCACCTTTTACCGGTTGGTGTGCTGAGCCCGAACAAGATGGCGGCCATCGGTACCGGCGTGGCCCTGGATCTGCCCCGCATGCTCGAGGAGATCCAGGCCCTCGGGGCGCGCGGCATCCATGTCGGCGACAGTCTCAGAATCAGCGACCGGGCCCAGTTGGTCATGCCCTACCACAAGCGGCAGGACCAGTTGTCCGAGGCGGCCCTGGGCAATGCGAAGATCGGGACGACAGCTCGGGGCATCGGCCCGTGCTATGCCGACAAGATGCTTCGATCCACGGCTCTGCGGGCCGGGGATCTGCTGCGGCCCGATGAGTTCCGCGAGAAGCTCACCCGCATCGTCGAGCTGAAGAACCGCCTGTTCGCGGCCTTGTACGACGACCGGGAGCCGATGGACGCCTCCGCGATGGCGGATGAGTACCTGGCCTGCGGCGAGCGGGTGCGCGGGAACATCTGCGATACGACGCGCCTGCTGCTCGATTCCATCGCCGGCGGCAAGCGGCTGCTGTTTGAGGGGGCCAACGGCACACTGCTGGATATCGATCATGGCACGTTCCCTTATGTGACCAGCAGCACGACGAGTGCGATCGGCGTGCCGGCCGGCGCGGGCGTGCCCGCCAGCACGCTGCAATCCTGCGTCGGCGTGCTCAAGGCGTACACCACGCGGGTCGGAGCCGGGCCTTTCCCCAGTGAGTTGCGCGACGAGATCGGTGACACCATTCGCGAGCGCGGTCACGAGTACGGCACGACAACGGGCCGCCCGCGCCGCTGCGGCTGGTTCGATGCCGTCGCCGCCCGCTACAGCGCCGCCTTGAGCGGTATCACTCACCTGGCGGTTATGCACCTGGACACCTTGGCCGGCTTTGAGCGGATCGGCATCTGCACCGGCTACACCACCCCCGAAGGCCCGCTATCGGGCTTCGTCGCCGATTGTTCGCTCCTGGAACGAGCTACGCCGGTCTTCGAGTTTCTGCCCGGTTGGGACGAGGATCTGCGTCAGGTCCGCTCCTTTGAGGAGTTGCCCGCCCGAACCCGGCAGTACCTCGATCGCATCGAAGCCCTCGTCGGGGTGCCTGTGGCCATCGCCAGTGTCGGGCCGGATCGGACCCAAACGCTCATCCGGTCGATATAATAGACGCCATGCCAGAACCGCCCCTCGATCCCCGACAGGAACTCGGGCTGGAGCGTCACCAGCTCCCCCGGCACGTGGCCATCATCATGGACGGCAACGGGCGCTGGGCGAACCTGCGCAACTTGCCCCGGGTCAGCGGGCACGCCGAGGGAGCCGCCAACGTCCGCGAGATCATCACCCACTGCGCCCGCCTCAAGCTCGATGCCTTGACGCTCTACAGTTTCAGCACGGAGAACTGGAAACGCCCGCGGGCCGAGATCGACGCCCTCATGGACCTCTACGTCGAGTACCTCATCAAGGAGCGGGACGAGATCATGGAGAACAACGTCCGGCTCACGCAGATCGGGCGGCGCGAGGGTCTGCCGCCAGCCGTGCTCCGCGAGCTGGACGCGACCGAAGCTCTGAGCCGCGACAACACCGGCCTGCGGCTGTGTCTGGCCATCAATTACGGGGCCCGCGATGAGATCCTCGATGCCGTCCGGGTCATCGTCCGGCGCGTCCAGGCTGGCGAGTTGGACCCCGCCGCCATCGACGAGGCTTGCTTCTCCGACCACCTCTACACCGCGGGCGTCCCCGACCCCGACCTGCTCATCCGCACCGCCGGCGAGATGCGCATCAGCAATTTCCTGCTCTGGCAGATCAGCTACGCCGAGCTCTACGTCACCGAAACCCTGTGGCCCGATTTCGGCAAGGATGACCTCAACGAGGCCATCCGCGCCTACGCCGCTCGCGACCGTCGCTTCGGCGGCGTCAAGGTCGTCGAAGCCCCCCGCGCCGACTGACTGACTTCGCCATCCGCCGCCCCGGCCGGCCCCGGCACACTCGCTCCGGCACAGGTGGATCGCACGAGGCCACGGTGAGATACCCGGCCAGAGCCCGTGGACGGCGGAAATCGAAGTCGGCTAGTCCTGATTGTGCACGACTGAAAACAAACCACAGATGAACACGGACAAACACGGATGAAGCAGGAGATCGGCACCAAGCACAGCCCGCTGCGGGCTCAGGATGTGATGTGATCTCCAGCCCATTCTTCTATCCGTGTTCATCTGTGTGCATCAGTGGTTCCGATGGGCAATTCGGGCTGGAATGCGACGAGCCAAGAGGCATGGCCATGGGCTGTCACGGAATCGAGATACCGAAGGCACGGCTGGCGGAGTTCTGCCGGCGCAATCATATCCAGCGGCTCTCGCTGTTCGGCTCCATTCTGCGGGACGACTTCGGGCCGGACAGCGACGTCGATTTCCTGGTCGAGTTCGAGCCGGGACAGACCCCGAGCCTGTTCACCATGGCTGGAGATCGAACTCTCCGACATGCTGGGACGGACGGTTGACCTCCGAACGCCGGGAGACCTCAGTCGGTACTTCAGAGACGAAGTCGTGGGAAAGGCGGTTCCTCTGTGGTGAGAGAGTCTGCGGCGACGGGGTGAACACGGTCAGTGGTCACAGCCGGGCGACGATGGCTTGGGTCATTTCCTGCGTGGTGGCGCTGCCGCCCATGTCGTGGGTACGGACTTGGCCCTCGTGGATAGTGTCGGCGACGGCGGCTTCGAGTCGGGCGGCCTTGTCGGTTTCGCCGAGCCATTCGAGCATCATGCGCACGGCCAGGATCGCGGCGATGGGGTTGGCCTTGTTCTGGCCGGCGTATTTAGGGGCGGATCCGTGGGACGGCTCGAAGAGGGCGTAGTGCTTGCCGATGTTGCCCGTGCAGCCGAAGCCCAGTCCGCCGACAAGCTGCGTCGCCAAGTCTGAGACGATGTCGCCGTAGAGATTCGGGGCCACGATCACATCGTAGTTCTGCGGATGGCGGATCATGCTCATGCACATCGCGTCGACGGCGGCGTTGTCGAAGGCGATGTCCGGGTATTCGTGAGCGACCTGATGAACGGTATCGAGGAAGAGCCCATCGCTGACGCGGACGACGTTGGCCTTGTGTACGCAGGTGACGCGGCGCCGGCCATGCTTGCGAGCGTACTCGAAGGCGGCACGGGCGATGCGTTTGGAGCCGCCGCGGGTGTTGATCTTGAGTGAGATGGCCGCGTCCGGGGGCACGCGGTCCATGCCTGGAAGAAGCTTCATTTCCTCAGGCACGCCGTTGAACTCGATACCCGCGTAGAGATCCTCGGTGTTTTCGCGAAAGACGACCAGATCGGTGTCATCGCGGTAGTTCAGCGGATTGCCGGGGAAGGCTTTGCACGGTCGAAGGCATACGAACAGATCGAGCAACTGGCGGACACGGACCAGCGGGCTGCGATAGGAGAAGCCCTTGCCCTGCAGTCGCGGATCAAGTTCCTCCTCGGCGGCGGACTTGGTTTTCGAGGTCACGGCGCCGAACAGGGCACAGTCGGTGTTGCCCAATAGCTCGATGGTCCGGGCGGGTAGCGCATCGCCCTCGCGCCGCCAGAACTCCCACCCGACATCGCCGGGGAGGTACTCGGCATCGAGCCCGATGCGGTCCAGCACGACGCGGGCGGCCGCCAGTACATCGGGGCCCACGCCATCGCCGGGCAGCCATGCCACGCGGTACTTCGCCATCACCGATCCTCCCGAACCGTCCACTTCCCAAGAAGCCATCTTACCGCCCATGGGGATCGATTCCAGAAAGCCGAGACTCAGTGCACGCCAGGGTAACCGCGCGGAAAGCGGCGGACCCCCGATGATCGCCCCGCAGCGGACGGGTCAAACAGGCATCAGAATCTGCGCGGTTCGGCAGGGGATGTAGATCTGGACAGACTGGTTGCGGCCGTCGGCGGGGATGGTCTGTCGCGGGTAGACCTGGCCGGTGTTGACCAAGCCGTGTCCGCCGAACCAAAACTCGTCGGTATTGAGCACCAGGCGGTAGTTGGCAGGCTCGGGGACGCCGAACCGGTATCCGCTCTGCGAATGGTGCGGATGGAAGTTGAAGATGAAGACCATCGCCCCGCGGCGGAAGACGAGCATCTTGTGGTCCTCGTGCACCTGGATGAGTTCGATGAGCGGCTCGGCCAGGAGGTTGTACTTCTCATCGAGGTTCTGCATCTCGCGGTCGAAGGCGTCGAGGTCGCGGTAGCGCAGGGCGGGGTCGTCGACCAAGGACCACTGGCGGCGGGCGTATTGGTACGAGAAGTTGTTGCCCTCTCGCGGAAAGTCGATCCACTCAGGGTGCCCGAACTCGTTGCCCATGAAGTTGAGGTAGCCCTCGCCGCCTAGGGCGAAGGTGATCAGACGGATCATCTTGTGCAGGGCGATACCCCGCTCGATGATCATGTTGCCCGGGCAACCCTTGCTCATCAGCCAGTACATGTCGGCGTCCATGAGGCGGAAGGCGATGGTCTTGTCGCCGACGAGGGCCTGGTCGTGGCTCTCGGCGTAGGCGACGTGCTTCTCTCCCTGCCGGCGATTGGTGAGCACGCTGAACAGCTCGCCCATGGGCCACTCTTCGTCGCGTTTTTCCTTGAGGATCTTGATCCAATAGTCGGGGATGCCCATGGCCAGGCGGTAATCGAAGCCCAATCCGCCCTCATCGAGCGGGCGGGCGATGCCGACCATGCCGGAAACATCCTCGGCGATGGTGATCGCGTGGGGATTGGCGTCGTGGGCGACCTGGTTGGCGAGCTGGAGGTAGGTGACGGCCTGGGCATCCACATTGTCCGACCGGAGGTAGTCGTCGTAAGAGTGAAACCCCCGTTCCAAGCCATGGTCGCGGTACATCATGCTCGTGACGCCGTCGAAGCGGAAGCCGTCGACGTGGTACTCATCGAGCCAGAAGCGGACATTGCTGAGCAGGAAGCGGAGAACCTCGTCCTTGTCGTAGTCGAAGAGCATGGAGTCCCAGGCGGGATGCTGCCCGCGCGGGCCGGCATGGAAGTACTGATGCCCGGTGCCGTCGAAGAAGTTGAGCCCGTCGTGGACGTTTTTGACCGCGTGGCTGTGGACGAGGTCGAGCAGGACGAGCAGGCCGTGCCGGTGGGCGATATCCACGAGACGTTTGAAGTCTTCCGGCGTGCCGAAGCGCGAGGAGACGGCGAAGAAACTGCTCACGTGGTAGCCGAAGGATGCGTAGTACGGGTGTTCCTGGATGGCCATGAGCTGGACGGTGTTGTATCCGGCGTCGGCGATGCGCGGGAGGATGTTGTCGGCGAACTCGGTGAAGGTGCCGATGCGTTCGGCCTCGGTGGCCATACCGACGTGGGCCTCGTAGACGCGGATGCCTCCCGCGATGCGCGGGGTCGGGTGTTGCCACTCGTAGGGCTTGGGCGGGTGCCAGTACTGCCCACTGGCGTTGTGGGTGCTCGGATCGTAGACCACGCGACGGATCCAGGCAGGCACGCGATCCAGCGGGCCCAAGGCGCCGTGCACGTGCACCTTGACCTCCTGGCCGTGAACGAGCCAGGGGCCTGCCTGGGTGTCGGGCAGGAAGATGCTCCAGACGCCGTTCTTGTCGCGGGTCAGGGGGGCCGCGTAGCGGTCCCAATGGTTGAAGTCTCCGATCAGGAAGAGAGCGTCCGCTCCGGGAGCCCACTCGCGGTACCAGATCCCCTTGCGGTCTTCGTGCCAACCGCGGTTGAAACCGAAGTACTCATGTCCGCGGCTGAAGGCATTGAGCGAGCCGGCGAGCCGGGCGATGCGTGCAAGGGCTGACTGGTAGCGTTGATACCGACTGCGCAGGGCATCGGCGTATGGTTCGAGATAAGGATCCAGCTCGATGAGGCCGGTGCCATCGATCCTGGGTTGGGTCTTGGGCACGGTCATCCGTCACACTACCCGCCAAAAGGAGGAAAGCTGCGTCACCCAGGCCGATCCGATCGTCTCCGCTGCGGTCTGGGGGTGAACGCATTCTCAGCGACGGCGGGCCAATTTGCAATGCGGCTGGGTGGCCATACAATAACGGCCGAGACTCCTGGCAAACGCATCCCCGGCAATTGTGCTGGCCCCACCCGCACAGCGGACGGGCCCACTCATTGAACACGATGTCGGCATAGATGCGGATGTGGTGTCGCCGTGGCGCAGAGCCGACAGGCAGGAGCAGAGCAGGTGTCATTTCTGGAGAACATGCGTTTTGGCTGCGAGCATTGCCTTCAACGAGGCAGGTGTCCGGCCACGTGCGACGCCCCCGAGTCGGGCGAGGACACGCCGATCGATAGTGGCCCGAGTCTTGTTCTGCCTTCAATCACCGTGTTTCTGATGCCGCTGGCAAGTGGGATTGTGGGTGCGTTTTTGGCGGATCGCTGGGCCGGCTCCGCGGTGTGGCAGGGCGTCGGGCTGCTGGCCGGGCTGGCCGCCGGGGTCATCGTGGCTCGAATGTTGATCGCCCGGTGGTGGCGACCGCAAGCCTGTCCTTTGGGAGATGAGGCATGATCGCCGAGTTGTTGGACGGTCTGAAGGGTCTCAAGAGCTTTCCTCGTGGGATTCATCCTCCGCATCGCAAGGGCTACGCCGAGGCGGAGCCCATCCGGCTGTTTTCGCCGAAGCAGGATCTGCTGATTCCTTTCGTGCAGCACATTGGGGCTCCGTGCGAACCGATCGTCAAGGCTAAGCAGGACGTTGCCTACGGGGAGAAGATCGCGGACGCGTCTGCACCGGTGGCGGCGCCGATCCATGCTCCACTGGCGGGCAAGGTGGGTGCGGGTACGATGGCCGTGCTGCCCAGCGGGCGGCGCGTGCCGGCCATTCCCCTGACGCCGGCTGCCGAGGGTGAGCCCGTCCCGGCCCATTTCCTGGAGCAGTACCTGGACCGCAACTGGGGCGGCGTCGAGCCGAGCGGATTCGATCCGGACGAGATCTGCCAGAAGATCCGCGAGTGCGGCGTGGTGGGCATGGGCGGGGCGACCTTCCCGACGCACATCAAGCTGAAGCGCAATCCTGCCAAGCCGATCGATACAGTCATCATGAACGGCTGCGAGTGCGAGCCCTACCTGACCAGCGACCATCGGCTGATGTTGGAGTCGCCGGAGGCGATCGTGGTGGGGCTGCAACTGGCGGCTCGGGCGTGCGGGGCGCAGCGGGCGATCGTGGCCATCGAGGCGAACAAGCCCGACGCGATCGAGGTTATGCGTCAGGTGGTGCGTGATCGGCCGGGCGTCGAGGTGGCCGTTTGCGCGACCAAGTACCCGATGGGCGGCGAGCGGCAGTTGATACCGGCAGTACTCGGGCGGACGGTGCCCAGCGCTCCGAAGGGGTTGCCGCTGGATGTCAGCGTGGTGGTAGTCAATTGCGCGACCACGCACAGTATTGCCCGAGCGGTGGTGCGGGGTCAGCCGCTGACCCATCGCGTGGTGACGGTGACCGGGCTGGGCGTATCGCGGCCGGGGAATTGGCTGGTGCCCTTCGGGACGCGGTTCAGCGAGCTGATCGAGCACTGCGGCGGCGTGAGCGAGGCGGCGCTCAAGGTGGTGGCCGGCGGCCCGATGATGGGACCGACGGTGCCCAACCTCGACGTGACCGTGGTCAAGGGTACCAGTGGCATCACGGTGATGACCGAGGCCGAGACCGCCCGCTGGCAGGAGACGCCGTGCATCCGATGCGGGTTGTGCGTGGACAACTGCCCGCTGCATCTTTCGCCGACCAAGATCGCGCACGCGGTGAAGTTCCGCGACTACGGTCTGGCCGGCGCGTACGACATGAACGCGTGCTGCGAATGCGGTTGTTGCTCGTATGTCTGCCCGGCCCATATACCGTTGGCCCAGTACATCCGAGCGGGCAAGGACCAAGTGCGTCTGAAGGCTGCGGCGAAGAAATGAGCAAGTGTGCGAGGAAGCCGGCCAGAGCCGCGACACTGGCAGAGTTGCGACACTGGCAGAGTTGCGACCGAGAAGGAGCGGTCGACGCGATTTCCGCTTCCTTACGGGCACGGCTCTGCGTGGACCGCTGTATGAAGGCACACGATGGGACGATGGACCCGAGAACCAGGAGTTGAAACGGGTATGAGCGAAGCACCGACGGTAACCCAGGAGAACGCGAATGCGGAGCAACCACAAGGACCGCGGTCCTTCCTGGTGAGTTCCGCGCCGCACCTGGCGAGCGGGACATCCACGCGCTGCATCATGTTTCAGGTCGTGCTGGGGCTGGTGCCGCTGTGGCTGGCGGCGCTGTACTTCTATCGGCTCGATGCGCTGATTCTGCCGCTGGTCACGGTGGCGGCGTGCCTGATCGCCGAGGCGGTCGCGAACGCGATGCGCGGCCGGGACCAGCGTTCGCTGACCGACGGGTCGGCCATCGTGACCGGGCTGATCCTGGCGTTCTCGCTGCCGCCGGATCTCAACCCGTACATGGCGTTCATCGGCGGGGTAGTATCCATCGCACTGGCCAAGGCGATCTTCGGCGGGCTGGGGCAGAATCTGTTCAACCCGGCCATGGTCGGGCGAGCGTTCCTGATGATCTGCTTCCCGGCGGCGATGGGCATCTGGACCGAGCCGGTCACGCTGGCGCGTATCGGCGATACCGCCGTGGACGGGGTGACTATGGCGACGCCGCTCGGTGCGGCGATGGATCCGAGCGTCCTCATCCCGTCGTTGTGGGATCTGTTCTGCGGGCGCGTGGGCGGCAGCCTGGGCGAGACCAGTGCCTTGGCGGTGCTGATCGGCGGGCTGTTCCTGGTGTTCCGTCGCGTGGCCGACTGGCGGCCGGTGCTGGGCATGCTGGCCACCGCGTTCGTGTATGCGGCCATCGCCCACCGGATCAATCCCGAGTTCGAGGGGCCGATGTTCCACCTGTTTGCCGGCTCGATGATGTTCGGGGCGTTCTTCATCGCCACCGATTACGTCGGGGCACCGATCACCCCGGTGGGTCGGATCCTGTTCGGCATCGGCGTCGGCGGACTGGTGATGACTATTCGCCTGTTCGGGGCGTACCCCGAGGGGGTGATGTTCGCGATCCTGATCATGAACGCGCTGACCCCGCTGATTGAGCGATGGACGGTACCAACGCCGTTCGGCGGGCATGTGGCGGCTGCGGGATAAGGGATAGAGGTGTGGTTGCGGCAGCACCGGCGAGACGCCGGTGCCACACCGATGCCGCTAGAGGTGTCATGCTTCGAGGAAGGATACTGCCGTGAAGAAATTCGTCGAAGAATCCTGGCTGATCCTGCTGCTGGGCGTGGTCTTCGCTCTGATGCTGGCGGGCGCGCAGACTACCCTGTCGGCTCGCATTCGCGAGAACCAGCAACGGGCGCTCAACGAGGCCATCGGCGAGGTCGTGCCCCATGTGAGCCGCACTGAGGTGATCGAGATCGAAGGCTACCAGGTCTTCAAGTGCCACGACGAGCAGGGCCAGCTCAGCGGCTGGGCGGTCAGGGCTTCAGGGTCCGGCTTCGTCGACAAGATCACGTTGGTGGTCGGCCTGAGCCCGGACGGCGAGAGGGTGACCGGGTTGAAGGTCATCGAGAACGTGGAGACGCCCGGCCTGGGCAACAAGATCGAAGGGGAGTGGGCGAGTCAGTATGAAGGGCTGAGTTTCGCCAAGGCCATCCAGGTGGAGAAGGGCCCGCCGGATCCCGCCCGCAATCAGATTCAGGCGATCACCGGGGCGACCTGGTCGAGCCGCTACGTGACCGACATCGTGAACGAGGTGGCGAATCGCGTTCGCCCCAAACTGGCGGAGCATCGGTGAGACATCAGTGAGATCTGGGAAGACATGAGAGAAACGCGGGCAAGACACTAGAGAGACGCGGGTAAGACATGAGAGAGATGTCGTTTAGCCCGGTCGCTTGCGACCGGGATGGTGCCGCAAGCGGCACCGCTAAACGCGTGTATCGCTAAACGTGTGTGTCGCTGAACGTGTGTGTCGCTAAGCGTGCGCGTTGCTCAACGCGTTTAGCACTGAATGTGTGTATCGATCAACGTGTGTAGCACGCAACGTGCGTATCCGTGCAGGAGACTGCATTGATGGCTGAAGAAAACGGCTCGAACTTCCGGCAATTTCGGGATGGGGTGATCGGCAACAACCCCGTGCTGGTCCAGCTCCTGGGCATGTGCCCGACACTGGCGGTGACCAACACGCTGGAGAACGCCTTGGTCATGGGCGCCGCCGTCACCTTCGTGCTGGTCATGTCCAACCTGGTCACCAGTTTGCTGCGCCACCAGATCAAGCCGCACGTCCGCATCCTGGTCTTCACCCTGACCATCGCGACGTTCGTGACCATCGCGGACCTCGTGCTCAAGGCGAACATGTACGAGGTCAGCAAGAAGCTCGGGCCGTTCGTGCCGCTGATCATCGTGAATTGCATTATCATCTGCCGAGCGGAAGTCGTGGCCATCAAGAACGGCTTGGCCCGTTCGCTGGCCGACGCTTTCGGCATGGGTCTGGGCTTCACCACCGCCCTGAGCATCCTCGGAGCGATTCGCGAAATCCTCGGCTCCGGCTCGCTTACCCTGCCGGGCGGTGCTACCAGCCTGAAGCTGGTGCAACTACCGGCCGCGTTCGAGCCGCACGCCTGGATCATCATGGTCTTACCACCCGGTGCGTTCCTGACGCTCGGCGTGGTCATTGGCATCGTCAACCAACTCCGTTACCGCAAGGTCAAGGGAGGTGCGGCATGAGCTTCGGCGCCTTGATCGGCATTTTTCTTGGTGTTGCCCTGGTCAACAACATGGTGTTGGCTGGCTTCATGGGTATCTGCCCATTCCTCGGCGTGTCGCGCAAGGTGGACATGGCCGTCGGCATGGGCTGCGCGGTGACATTCGTCATGACTGTCTCGGGGGTTGTCACCTGGCTGTTGGTACACGCGGTGCTGACGCCCATTGGCGCGGCGTTCGGTAACCCGGAAGCCCTCTACTTCCTCAAGTACGTCATCTTCATCATGGTCATCGCGTCGATGGTGCAACTGGTGGAGATGTACTTGCGGAAGTTTTTCCCCTCTCTGTACACCGCCTTCGGCGTGTTTCTACCGCTGATCACGACCAACTGTGCGATCCTGGGGGCGTGCCTGCTGATCGATATGAAGCCCGAGTACCAGAACCTGCTCAACGCCACGGTGTTCGCGTTCGGCGGGGGCATCGGATTCATGATGGCCATCACCATCATGGCGGGCATCCGCGAGCACATTCGCTTCAGCGACGTGCCCCGCTGTCTCCAGGGGCCGGGCATCACCCTGCTGATGGCCGGCATGCTCGCCCTGGCGTTTATGGGCTTCACCGGGATCGGTAAGTAACGGGCCCACGGGCTGTAGACCCCGGTCCGATGGAGAGATCGAGATATGACGCTTTTACTGGCCGCCGCCGTGCTCTTCGGCATCACATTGGTCTTCGCCACCCTGCTGGGCATCGCCAAGGAGAAGCTTCGCGTCGAGGAAGATCCTCGCATCCCGGCGGTGACCGAGGCTCTTCCGGCGGCCAACTGCGGCGGGTGCGGGTTTGCCGGATGTGCCGACTTCGCCAAGGCGGTCGTCGAACAGCGCGTCGCTTGTGACGGCTGTCCCGTCGGTGGCTTCAAGACCGCCGCCCGCATTGCCGAGATCCTCGGTATCGAGGTCGTGCAGAGCTACCCCTACCGCCCGGTGATCCACTGCGGCGCGAAGACCGGAGACAAAAAGGGCGTGGTGGAATACGACGGCGTACGAAGCTGCGTCGAGGCCAATGTCGTCGGCGTGACCCAGGGGTGCATTTACGGCTGTCTGGGTTTCGGCGACTGTGTGGCCAGCTGCAACTACGGCGCGATGCGGATGGAGGACGGCCTGCCGGTCATCGATTACGCCAAGTGCACCGGGTGCGGAGCGTGCGTACGGGCCTGCCCGCGGAACATCATCGAGAGCATCCCCTTCAAGCAGGAGCGCATGCTGGTCATCGCCTGCTCGAACAAGGAGCCTGCCCGTCTGGTCAAGCAGGTCTGCACCGTCGGGTGCGTCGGGTGCAAGATGTGCCAGAAGTTGCTGGCCGATATGTTCCAAATCAAGGACAACCTGGCGTACATCGACTACGAGCACTACGCCGGCGAGGAGGATCGCGAGAAGGTAATCGCCAAGTGCCCGGCCGACGCGATGGTGTACTTCGGCAAGCCCAAACCCGAGTACGCGGAAATGCTCCGCCAGGAGGAGGCGGCGGCGTCCCAGCCGGTTTAGCGGTGTCGCCTGCGACACCGATGGGCAGACGACCTGGGCTGCCCAGCCGGTTCAACCGTGTCGCTTGCGACACGGATGGGCCACGGGAATACAAACGTGCGTATTCGGGTCAACCTGCTGATCGGCTGTACCGCGAGCGGCAAGAGTGCCGTGGCCCTCGCCGCTGCCCGACAACTGGGGGCCGAACTGGTCTCCATTGACTCGATGAAGATCTACCGGCGAATGGACATCGGGACGGCCAAGCCCACGCCGGAAGAACGCCGCGACGTCTTCCACCACCTGATCGACATCATCGAGCCCTTCGACCAGTACAACTTGGGCCGATTTGTTGGTGACGCGGACCGAGCCATCCGTGATATCGCGAGCCGTGATCTGCCCGTTGTGGCCGAGGGCGGCTCGATGATGTTCGTGCGCGGGTTGCTGTCGGGGGTGTTTGACGGGCCGGCCGCCGACCCGGCATTCCGGCGAACGCTCCGCGAGCGGGCGGAGCGCGAGGGAACGCCCGCCCTGCACGCCGAACTTGCCCAGGTCGATCCCGAGGCCGCTCAACGCATCCACGCCAACGATCTGCGGCGCATCGAGCGGGCCCTGGAGGTTTACCATCTCAGCGGCCGGCCGATCACCGAGCTCCAGACGCAGTGGGAGCAATCCTGCTCGCAGTATGATTGCCGGGTGGTCGCACTGCGTCGGCCGAAGGAGGAGGTCAACCGGCGAATCAACGCCCGCGTACGGCAGATGATGGTCGCCGGGCTGCCCGACGAGGTTCGGTCGCTGCTGGCCGGGCCGGGCGGGATCGGCCAGCAGGCCGCCCAAGCCGTCGGTTACGCCGAGCTCATCCGGCATTTCCACGGAGAACTCTCGCTCGACGAGGCCATCGAGCAGATCAAAATCGGCACCCGGCGTCTGGCTAAGAGTCAGCGCACCTGGCTTCGCCGCATTCCCGATGTACGATGGGTTGACGCCACCGAGGCCGACGCCACCGAGACTCTCGCCGACCGCGTGATCGCGGCGTGGGAGGAGACGAACCATCCACCTGCTTGATCGAGTGACGGCTTGTGCACCGCGAAGCGGCAAGCCGGTAGGGAAAGCTAACTCGCTTCCTGACTCGCTGCCTCGCTCACTTTTCCAACTCCACCAACTTGCCCGTGGCGATGCTCTCGTGGATTGCGCAGAGGATTCGCGTGTTCTCCAGGCCGTCCAGGCCGTCGGGGTACTTGCCCTGCAGGTCCGCGATCTTCCCGCCGCTCTTGAGGTAGGCGATGTTCTCGATCAGATCGGCGATGGCCTCGAACCCGTACCCGGTGTATCGCGGACGGCCCCACTTGTCCTGGCCGTGGAGCTTGAAACCCAGGTTCATCGTCTCTTGCGTTTTGCCGGCAAAGCAGGCCTCCGCCCCGCGGTTCTGCGAGTCGATCTCGGCGATGCCCTCGGTGCCGACCACGCGGATGCCTTGGTTGACCACCGCCTCGAACCCCTCGGGCAGTACCCAGGAGGTGTCCAGCGACAGGCTGGCGCCGTTGTCGAAGTCGATCTTGGCCTGCACGCAGTCAAAGGTGTCCACGCCGAGCGACTTGAGCTTGTGCTTGGCCCCGCTGGCGTACACCCGCCGACCGCGCGGCCCGCCGATCAGCCAGCGGAACAGATCCACCATGTGCGCCCCGAGGAACCATGCCGGTGACGACTTCACCGCCCAGCCGGGCCACCAGTCGCGCGGCACCTCGACCCGGTTTTCCATCCAGGCGTATCCGTAAAGCGGGCGCCCCAATTTGCCCGCGGTCACCGCCTCGCGCAGGGCGATATGGTACGCGTCGTAGCGTTTGTGGAAGTCCACCTCGAGCAGTCGATCGGCCTCGCGGGCCGCGGCGATCATCGCCTCGCAACCCTCGACGGTCACGTCCATGGGCTTCTCCACCAGGACGTGGCAGCCGGCCTTCATCGCCGCCACCACGATCGGGCGATGGGTGTGGTCCGGGGTCACCACCGTGACGCCGTCCAGCTCCTCCTTGGCCAGCATCTCGCGGTAATCCGTGTAGGTCCGCACGCCGAACTGCTCGTGCCGCTTGGCCAGCAACTCCTCATTCAGTTCGGCCAGAGCCACCAACTCGCACCGGCCTTCACGCTGGGCTTGCGCGAAAGTCTGCATGTGCGTCTCGCCGAAAACCCCGCCGCCGATCACGCCGATCCTGATCGCCATCTTGTCGATCCTTTCTCGCCGTACGCATCGCTCGCGGACTTCATGGCCCGAGCAACGGGTCTTAGCCACTGAGCCGGGCGTGCTCGACCGTGCACCGCCCGAGCATCTCTTCGTCCGGCTTCGCCCCCAAGCCCACGCTTGTCGGCAGCGTGACCCGCGAGGGCCCGGAGAGTGCGATCTCCGGCCTGCCCAAATCCTTCGCGAAGAACCTGCTGCTCGGGAAAATGTCGCTGGGATACCGGATGTTCGTGAGCGTCGCCATGGCCATGCAGTGCGCCGCCCCGACGGCTGTCTCCAGCATGCCGCCTACCCAACAGGGCACACCCGCCGCCGCACATAGATCGTGGATTCTCAAAGCCTCCGTCAGCCCGCCAACCCTGACCGGTTTGATATTCACCCAGCGGCACGCGCCGATCTCGATCGCTTTGCGCGCCTTGTTCGCCGAGGTGATGCTCTCGTCCAGACAGATCGGCGTCGCGATCTGCTTCTGCAGCGTCGCATGGTCGATCAGGTCATCATGCATCAGCGGCTGCTCGATCATCGCCAGGCCGAAACGATCCAACTCGCGGAACATGGGCAGATCGGCAAGCGTGTACGCGCTGTTGCAGTCGATATGGAAGACCAGCTTGGGAAACGACCGGCGGACCTCGGCGACCATCGCCAGATCCCAGTCGGGAGCATATTTCAACTTGACGCGAGCAAAGCCCGCTCGCACCGCCTCGTCAATCTTGCCGAGCAAGGCGTCCAGACTCTCCATGACGCCGAAGTCGGCTCCGACCTCGACGACGTCCCTCACTCCGCCCAGCACCTTCCACAGCGGCAGGCCCTGCTGCCGGGCGGCCAGATCCCACCAGGCCATGTCCAGAGCGGCCTTGGCGAAGTAGTTGCCCTTGAAGCACGCCATGCGGGCCTGGAGGTCCTCGCCGCCGGCGATACGCTGGCCTACAAGACCGCGGGCCAGCACGTCCGTGATCGTGCGGTACACGCCGGCCGAGTATTCCGGGCTGTACGCCGGCAAGCTGAAAGGCTGCGCTTCGCCCCACCCCGCGAGGCTGCCGCTCGCCATGCGTACAAGCACCGACTCCACCGCGTCGTCGCTGCCGTAGGCTGTGCGAAACGGGTAGACCAAGGGCACGCGCACCCGATAGATCTCGATCGTGTCAATCGCGATCATAAGGCCCCGATGCGTCGCAGGTAGGCTACCGAGTCGGCGATGTACTTGAGCTGCCCGGCCTCATCGAGTTCCACACCCTTGGTGCCTTCGAGCTCCATGGTGAACGGGCCGGCAAAGCCGCGGGCATTCAGCATGCGAAAGACCTCCGGAAAGTCCACCACCCCGGTGCCCAACGTGGGGAACGTCCAATCCTGGTAACCGCCGGTGGTATCCTTGAGATGCACCGAGGCCACGTAGTCGATCACCTTGCCCAGTTCGCCGACCGCGGTGACGTTCTGGTTGTAGAAGTACACGTTGGCGGTGTCGAAGTTGACGCGCACGGCTGGATGCTTGATCGCTTCCATGGTCGCTCGGCCGCGGTCGCCGTTGGTGATCAGGTCGGGATGCGTTTCGAGGGCCACGGTCACGCCCAGCTTGGCCGCCATGTCTCCGATCGCCCGCAGGTGAGACCAGACCACGCCCGGGTCGGTGTCACCCGCCTTGGCGCTGAGGAAGCAGACCTTCGCTCCGAGATCCGCACAGGCCTGCAACTGCGGCCGCATAACCTCGACGGCGTTGGCTTGGGTCACGTCGCACTTCGCCTGCAGCGAGGTTGCCTTGAGGCCGTGGTCCGCCAGTTGTTTGCGCACCCCGGCCAACTCCGCCGGCGCGGGTACCGGTAGCTCGACGTTCCGCACGCCGATCTCCGGCAGGTGCGACCACCCGCGAGCCTGATATTTGCCATAGCTCAACAGACGACACGCAATCACGTTGGCCATCAGAATCCTCCTCGCCGCAACACCCGCCCGCGGCCACCGACACGGATCGTATCGCCCGCCCCTCAGGGATACCTCCTGTAGCGGCCGGGGGACTGGCTCTTTTTTGCCGGTCTGGAGGCTTTCTACGCGGATCAGTCACATGACGGCACGGCGATGCCGCCGCGCCAGAAAAGCTCCAAGGCAAAAAAGTGCCTGTCCCCCTTCCCCTGAACGCCAAACACATACGACGCCGGTGCCACACCCGTGGTGCCGTCCCCCTTCCCAGCCGAAGGCAGCAGTTTACCTCAAGCCCCCCCAGCAAGCCACGCGAGCATAGACAACCTGCCACCCGCTTGCCGCTTCGCGGGTCAACTTGTTATCAAGACAACGAAGATCGTCGCAGCGTGGCGGTCTCGGTGACGGAGGTGGGGCAGCGGCTGTTGGCTGAGGCCCCGTCGCTGCTGCAAGATCGGTTTCGGCTCGAATTGAGCCGGCTGCAGGAGTGGGAGCAGACCACGATCCTGGCGACCCTGCAACGTATGGCCCACATGATGGCGGCTGAGGATCTCGACGCCGCCCCGCTGCTGGTCACCGGTTGCGTCATGGCCGGTGCGGCAGACCTCAAAGGACAGATGCCGTCCCTATCCTCCACTGAGGTTCTTGGCGAAGGGCACCCGCCCAACCTGCCGGCAGCGGACAAGTAAGACGCAATCTAATCGCCGCCCAGGCGGCAACTTGTTTGGAGGAAATGACATGGCCACACATGTCCACGGTCAATCGTCGGCACTGAGTACCGCCACACAGACTATTCCGTGTATTGCCTTGCCGGAGCCGAATCTGAGCATGGAGCAGGACGCGGAGTGGTGCGTCATCCGCGAGGACGACGGCTGGCGCGAGATCCGGTTTCACGATTACGGTGAGCTGTACACCATCCCCGGGCTGTACGAGCGGCTGTTCTACGACATTCTCAAGTGCAATTCGCCGACCATGGTCCGCAAGTTGCTTGAGGACCAGTTGCGGCGAGTCGGTCAACCGGCCGAGGGGTTGCGCGTGCTGGACGTCGGTGCGGGAAACGGAATGGTCGGCGAAGAACTGGCGGATTTGGGAGCCCAGCTCATCGTCGGTATTGACATCCTGGAGGAGGCGGCCGAGGCCGCGAAGCGGGATCGCCCTGGGATCTACGCGGACTACCAGGTGCTGGATCTGACCGATCTGGCCTCGGATCAGCGTCAACTGTTGGCGAGCTACCGGTTCAACTGTTTGACGTGCGTGGCGGCCTTGGGGTTTGGTGACATTCCCACGCTGGCGTTCGCCGAGGCGTACAATGTCGTGGCGGATGGTGGCTGGATCGCCTTCAACATCAAGGAGGATTTTCTGGACGACCAGGATCCTTCGGGTTTCTCGGGGTTGATTCGTCGTATGGTGGCGGAGGGTTTGCTGGTGCTGCGTACGCAGCGTCGTTACCAGCATCGCATCGCGACCAACGGTGATCCCTTGCACTACGTGGCGGTGGTGGGAACGAAGGCCGGCGCTATCCCGCGTGCGTGGGTGTCTGCCTGATTTCGAGAGGCCGCTCGGGATGCGGTGTGATCGCCTTTGCTGCTTTGATCCGAGGGGGCGGGCGGCTAGGGCTCAGGGTTCGATGGGGACGGGCAGAGAGCGGGCGTGGTGTTTGGGGCGGGCCATGGGGCAGCGTCGGCCGTAGTCGGCGGGTGTGCCGAGGCCCAGGTGGTAACGTGCGAGCAGCCACGCGGAGCGGGCGAAGTATCCGAGCGTATGGCGTCCGGGCACCAGTTGGGCATGTCTCAGAGCGGCCAGGAAGGACTCCGGCCCGTCGAATTCCGGAATGTGCTGGTAACAAGTGTGCACGCTGTGGCGATGATGCGAGTCGACGCCGACGAGGGCGGGCAGGTGATGCCGGTGGGCGAATTGTCGGGCCCTGCGATTGGGTAGGGGGGAGAAATTCTGGGCGTTGGCGACCTCAACGGCGTCGATGAGGTCGAGGAGGTCGTGCGTGGTGCTGCGCAGGCCGCAACCGAAGATGCTGTTGAAGGGGTGGGGCACGACCACGAGGCCGCCCTGTTGCCGAATGGCCTTGGCGGTTTCGCGGGCGGACCGGCCGGGGCCGACGTGTTCGTTGAGGAACAGGCCGATGAGATGGCCGTCGTGGGTGGAGATCTCCTCGCCGACGATGACCCGCGGGCGAGGGCCGGCCGCGGCCGCCAGGGCCTGAGCCCCTTCGATGGTGTCGTGGTCGGTCACCGCCAGGCAGTCGATCCCCCAGCGATGGGCGCAGTCCAGCAGGTGCTCGACAGCGTTGTTACTGTCGTCGGAGAAGTCGGTGTGCACATGAAAGACGGTCTTGAGCAAACGCAAAACCCATTCTCCCGGGATCAGGTACGCTGTTTGCGATACCCGTGATTCTATCCTGTCCGTCCCAAAGCGGGTTTCTCCATCGTATCTTCCGTCATGGTTATCTGACTCGCCGCAACGGGCGTGTCGCGCGGGCTCTGATTTTCATGTTAGGCCCGCGATGCCCTCAAGTCTACGATACACCCTTCCGATGGGTCGGCGGTCAACGTGTTGCCGGGGCGTCCGATAACGACTCGCCGCGGTGGCGGGCGTGTGGTAAGCTTCTGGCCGGCGGGACAGCAAATGGCCAAGTGAGCGGATGAGCGAGCTGGGTTCTGCGGTCGGCTTGCCGCTTCACGGACAACCCGACCGCGAACAAGTTCGTTCGGTCCTGGGGGGACGGCAACTTCGTTGGATTCCGGCGGCGAGAGGATGAGGTGACTCATGACATGCAAGACGGTGCTGGTGACGGGCGGCGCGGGTTTCATCGGCTCACATCTGTGCCTGCGGCTGTTTGACGAGGGCCATCGGGTTGTCTGTCTGGACAATTTCTTCACCGGCCGACTGGAGAACTTTGGCCCGCGTTACCAGGAACTGCTCCTGAGCGGCCGATTCGAGATCATCCGGCACGACGTGATCGAGCCGATCGTGCTGGAGGTCGACCAGATCTATCATTTGGCCTGCCCAGCGAGCCCGGTGCATTACCAGTACAACCCCGTCAAGACGATCAAGACGAACGTGATCGGGATGTACCACATGCTGGGGTTGGCCAAGCGGGTGCGGGCTCGCATCTTGCAGGCCAGCACGTCCGAGGTGTACGGCGACCCGCAGGTTCATCCACAGCCGGAGAGCTACTGGGGGCACGTGAACCCGATCGGAGTGCGAAGCTGCTACGACGAAGGCAAGCGTGTGGCTGAGTCGCTGATGATGGATTACCACCGCCAGCACAAGTTAGAGACGCGGATTGCCCGGATTTTTAACACGTACGGTCCGAGGATGTCGGTGGACGACGGGCGGGTGATGAGCAACTTCATCTGCCAGGGCTTGCGAGGTGAGCCGATCACGGTTTACGGCGACGGCGAGCAGACGCGCAGCTTCTGCTATGTGTCAGACTTGGTGGAGGGTTTGTGCCGGCTGATGGCCAGCGACACGCCGGAGCCGGTCAACCTGGGCAACGATCGCGAGATCTCGATGCTGGAGCTGGTGGAAGCGATCTCGAAGGTGCTGGATCGCCGGCTGGAGGTTATCCACAAGCCGTTGCCCCCGGATGATCCGACTCGTCGCCGCCCGGATTTGACGCGAGCCCGTACAATCCTCGGCTACGAGCCGGCCGTCTCGCTGGAAGAAGGTGTTCGGCGGACGGTGGAGTACTTCAAGAGCGCGTTGGTGTGACATCGTCGGGCCGCGTCTTCAGCGACGGTTTCCACGAGGTCGCCTGTGGTCGCCGGGGTTTGTGGCCGGTGTGAGGCGAGGCTGTCACGCCGTGCAGGAGGTTTCGAGATGACGCGACGCATGACGGCGATGTGGCAGCTCCTATCGATCGTGTTGGTCATTGTTGGCGGGCGGGTGTTGGTTCGGGCGGCGGATCTGCCGGCGGGTGCTCGTCGGCCGAACATCGTGTTCATCTTCACCGATGATCACGCACGCCAGGCGATCGGGGCTTACGGCTTGCGGATCAATACCACGCCGAACCTGGATCGTCTGGCGTCGCAGGGCATGCTCTTTCGCAACTGTTTCTGCACGAACTCGGTCTGTGCCCCGAGCCGGGCGGTGATCCTGACCGGCAAGCACAGCCATATCAACGGGATGATTTCCAACCGGGAGACGTTCGACGGCGCGCAGCCGACCCTGCCCAAGTTGCTCGGCGAGGCGGGCTACGAAACGGCAATCATCGGCAAGTGGCATCTCAAGAGCAATCCGACCGGCTTTGATTACTGGGAGGTGCTTCCGGGGCAGGGGCGGTACTACAACCCGAACTTCCTCAAGCCGGTGGATGGCAAGGTCGAGACCGTCACCTATACCGGATACGCGACGGACGTGATCACGGACTTGTCGATTGAATGGCTCAAGAATCGCTCTGACCCGTCGCGGCCGTTCCTGTTGATGAGCCAGCACAAGGCCCCGCACCGGCATTTCGAGCCCAATCTCGACCATCTCATGATGTACGAGGACGAGACGATTCCCGAGCCGCCGACGCTCTTCGACGATTATCAGGGCAGGACCTCCGCCGCCCGGATGCAGACGATGGAGATCGCCCGGCACATGAACGCCAGGGACTTGAAGCTGGTGCGGCCGTTGGCGATGAATGATGAGCAGTATGCGGTATGGCGGGCGGCGTACGAGCCTCGGAACAAGGCGATGCGCGACGCGAATCCGCAGGGTGTCGATCTGGTGCGTTGGAAGTACCAGCGGTACATCAAGGATTACCTGCGGTGTATCGCCTCGGTGGACGATAATGTGGGCCGGCTGATGGCTTATCTCGAAGAGGCGGGCCTGGCGGACAACACCGTGGTGGTTTACTCGTCGGACCAGGGCTTCTATCTGGGCGAGCACGGGTGGTTTGACAAGCGGTGGATGTATGAGGAATCGCTGGTCATGCCGCTGATCGTGCGTTGGCCGGGTGTGGTGAAACCCGGCTCGCAGAGCACCGATCTGGTGCAGAATCTCGATTTTGCGGAGACTTTTCTGGAGATGGCGGGCGTGCCGATCCCCGCGGACATGCAGGGCAGCAGTCTCGTGCCGGTGCTCCAGGGCCGGACGCCGCCGGACTGGCGCCGCTCGATCTACTACCATTACTATGAGTTCCCCGGTTGGCACGATGTGCGACGGCATTGCGGTGTGCGAACGGACCGTTACAAGCTGATTCACTACTACGACATTGACGAGTGGGAGCTGTTTGATCTGCAACTCGATCCCCATGAGTTGCGTAGCGCGTACACCAATCCGTTTTATGCCGACGTGGTCAAGACCATGAAGGAGGAACTGGGTCGTCTGCGCAGCAAGTACCGGGTGGATGAATTCGAGGAGCCGCCGGTGCCGCCGGACCCCCGGACGATCAAGCTGGAACTCATCGTGCATTACGATGCCGCTCAGATGACCGACGATCGCGTGCCGGACCAATCGGGGCGAGGCCACGACGGCGAGCGGGTGAAGGTGGCGTCAGTGGCCGGCCGGCGAGGGCAGGCGTTTGCCTTTGACGGGAAAGGGGCCATTCAGATCACGCGGTATCCGGGCAGTCTGGACCCGACGTATCGGCCGTTTACGGTAGGGGCGTGGTGCAAGCCCGCGTCGGGCGATGGTGTGGTCATCTCGCATGGCGAGGAATGTTTCGGCTACAGTCTGTACCTGCAGGATGGCCGACCGCATTTCAACGTGCAGGCGGGTCAGAACCCTTACCTGGTCGAGGGGCCGCGGACGGTCCCGCTGAACGAGTGGGTGCATCTGGCGGCGACGGTCGACGCGGAGCATTGTCTGACGTTGTGGGTGGACGGTGTGGCGGTCGCCCGGCTGGAGGATGCGTTCCTGGTGACTGGCGGCCCGCTGGACGGTTTCAGCGTCGGGGCGGACATTGGCACGGCGGCGGGCGCGTACCGGTCGCCGATGGGGTTCACCGGCCTGATCGAGGATGTGCGCCTGTATTGGGGCGTATTGGATGAGCCGGGCATCAAAGCCTGGGCGTCAAAATAAGGTGTCGGCCCACAGATCACGCAGGTGGACGCGGATAAGGAACAGGTGGAAAACATCATGGACCCAATGATCGAGAAGGCGGTGGGTGAGTGGCTGAACGAGCCGGCGATCGCGGAAGCCGACAAAGAAGAGATCCGCTCGCTCTTGCGGGCCAGTGACGAGAAGGAGCTGACCGACCGGTTCTACCGCGACCTGGAGTTTGGCACGGGCGGCATGCGTGGGTTGATCGGCGCGGGCCGCAACCGAATGAACGTTTACACGGTGGGTGCGGCGGGCCAAGGCCTGGCGAACTACGTGGCTCGACAGGGCGAGGCGGCCAAGAAGGCGGGCGTGGCCATCGCCTATGACTCGCGGCGATGCAGCGATCTGTTTGCCGAGCGTACGGCGGCGGTGCTGGCGGGTAACGGCATCACCGCCTATCTCTTCGAGCGGTTGAGACCGACGCCCGAGCTCTCCTTTGCCGTGCGGCACCTGGGTTGCACGGCGGGGGTGGTGATCACCGCCAGCCACAATCCGGCGGCGTACAACGGCTACAAGGTGTACTGGTCCGACGGCGTGCAGGTGGTCCCGCCGCACGACCGGGCGATCACCGACGAGGTTCGCGGCGTCGGCGGGTTCGGCAACGTGCGGGTGATGGACCCGGCGGCGGCCAAGTCCCAAGGACTGATCCGCATGATCGGCCGGGAGGTGGACGAGGCGTTTCTGGCGCAGGTGCAGGCGTCGTGTCTGTTGCCGGATATCGTTCGCCGCAAGGGGCGCACGCTCAAGATCGTCTTTTCGCCGCTGCATGGTGCGGGTTCTACGCTGGTCCCCGAGGCCCTGCGGCGTCGCGGCTTCGAGAGTGTTCTGGAAGTTCCCGAGCAGTGCGAGCCCGACGGCAACTTCCCCACCGTCGAGTTCCCCAACCCTGAGGAAGGGCCGGCCCTCAACCTGAGTATCGAGCTGGCCCGCAAGGAAGGGGCGGATCTGGTCATCGCCACGGATCCGGACGTGGACCGGGTGGGGATCGCGGTGCGTGGGCCGGACGATGCGTTTGTGCTGCTGACCGGCAACCAGACGGCGGCCCTGCTGACCTACTTCATCTGCGAGACGCTGACGCGGCAGGGGCGCTTCCCGGCAGACGCGGCCTTGATCACCACCATTGTCTCCGGCGACATGATGAAGGATATCGCCCGCTCGTATGGGGCCGAGGTCATCGAGGTGCTGACAGGTTTCAAGTGGATCGGGGAGAGGGTCTCACAATTCGAGGCGGACCGGGTCGCCGGCCGACCGAGCAAGACCTACATCTTCGGGGCCGAGGAAAGCTACGGCTACATGCCCGCGGATTATACGCGCGACAAAGACGCGGTGACCGCGACGGCGTACATTGCCGACATGGCGGCGGTGGCGGTGGCCCAGGGGTTCAACCTGTACGATTGGCTGGAGGAGTTGTTCCGCCGGTTTGGGTATTACCAGGAGGGGGCGAAGAGCTTCACGCTGCCGGGCAAGGAGGGTGCCGACCGGATCAAGCAGATC
Organism: Phycisphaerae bacterium; assembly: GCA_012729395.1. Taxonomy (GTDB): domain Bacteria; phylum Planctomycetota; class Phycisphaerae; order UBA1845; family PWPN01; genus JAAYDF01. The sequence continues at coordinate 37,071 of JAAYDF010000141.1, read as the reverse complement.
ATGGAGACCCTACGAAAGAACCCGCCGCAGGCGATCGGCGGGATCAAGGTGATCACGGTGGCGGATCTGATGACCGGCGAGATCCGCGAGGCGGCCACGGGCAAGGAGGCGGGTCGCTACGATCTGCCGGCCGCGGATGTGCTGCTGCTGGTGCTGGCCGACGGTAGCAAGGTCATTGCCCGACCGAGCGGCACGGAGCCGAAGATCAAGTTTTACGTGCTGACGCGTAGTGCACTGAAAGACCTGGACGAAGCCCGCGAAGACGCAACCGCCCGGATCAAGGTGCTTGTCGAGGACATTGCCCGACTGACCGGGATGTAGCGGTCGCCCCCTCCGCCGCGGCCTGCTGGCCGAAGCTGGCCAAAGGCGAGAGCGCGTTGCACGCATGCACCGCTTGCGGAGCAGTGGCACGCGGGCGGTTCCCCTGGAATCGTGGTGCATGGCTTCTGACGTGTGGCGATGGATGACGTGGATGAAGAGCGTCGACGAGCGAATGATGGTGCAGGCGTTGGCAGAGGCGGCGGCGGCGTTGGAGACCGACGACGTGCCGGTGGGCGCGGTTGTGGTGCATGACGGCCGGATCATCGGTCGTGGGTGCAACCAGCGGGAGCTGCTCAAGGATCCGACCGCCCATGCCGAGATGATCGCCTTGACCGCGGCGGCGGAGGCGTTGCGTTCGTGGCGATTGCTGGACTGCACGCTGTATGTGACGCTCGAGCCGTGTGTGATGTGCGCGGGGGCTATCGTGAACGCTCGCATTCCACGTCTGGTGTTCGGGGCCGATGACCCGAAGGCGGGGGCCTGTGGGTCGGTGTACAACGTGGTGGAGGACGGCCGCCTGAACCACCGGGTGGCGGTGGAGCGCGGGTTGCTGGGGGACGAGTGCGCCCAACTGCTGCGAGATTTCTTCGCTCGCCAGCGGGCACAGGGGAAGAAGGGATGAGGTGCAATTGGGAAGGCGGAAGCGAACTCGCTGGCCCTCGGGGTTCGTCAAGGTAGATGGTATCGATACCCGGGTGTTGCCGTATGCGTCGCTACAGCTGATACGCGCTGTGCGGCTATAATGGTTGGGTGACCTGTGTGGCCGACGGATCGGCCGCACGTCGCGGGCGATGACCGGAGTCCGATCCGGGGAAGCGATCACCATCTATGCGGCCGACAGCGACCCTCACGCGTCAGGACGAAACGACCAGAGCGGGGCAGAGCGTTCAGGATGGGGAATATGATCCCGCCCGTGAACATCTGCAGCGCCGGCGGATCTGGGACCGCAAATACTCCATCCGGGCCTGTTATCGCGGCTGGTACGAGCGGCTGCGGTCGTTCATCGTGGCTGGGCCGAGCGTCGAGATCGGGGCGGGTTCCGGTTGCTACCAGGATCTGTGGCCGGGGCTGATCACCAGCGATGTGGTCTTCACGCCGTACGTCGATCTGGTGGCCGACGGGCTGCGGTTACCCTTTGCGGACGGGAGCCTGGGCAATCTGCTGGTGACCGACCTGCTGCACCATCTGCGTGATCCACACATTTTCTTCGATGAAGCCGACCGGGTCTTGCGGCCGGGCGGGCGTGTGCTGGCCATCGAGCCGTACATCACGCTCGCGTCGCGGGTGGCGTATCGGTTGATGCACCACGAGGATGTGTGGTTTGGCGGGTACCACCGTAATCCGGAGAAGGACGATCCGTGGGCGGGTAACATGGCCATCGCCAACCTGATCTTCACGCGCGAGGCGTCGGCTTGGCCGGCCCGGCATCCACGGTTGCGGGTGATTTGCCGGCATCGCTTCAGCCTGTTGGATTTCCAGTTGGCCGGTGGGTTCAAGCCCTATGCCTTCGTCGGCCGACCGAGGTTGTACGACTTGGCGTTGGCCTTGGATCGCCGACTGGATTGGCTCGCGCCGCTGTGTGGGTTCAGGATCATGTGCGTGGTGGAGAAAGAGTAGGGCGAAGACAACCGGAGTGCGGGCGACGGGAGAAAGCGGTGGGATTCTAGGGCGGCGGCGGCGGACGGATAAGGTGAGAGGGGTCGCGGATCGCGGATCGCGGATTGGAGATTGGAGATTCAAGATTGGAGATTGCAGATTCGAGATTCGAGATTCAGGATTGGAGATTGCAGATTCGAGATTGGAGATCGCAGATTCGAGATTGAAGACTGGAGATCGCGGATCGCGGATTGGAGATTGGAGATCGCAGATTACAGATTGGAGATGGCGGATTGCGGACCGCGAATGACAGATCGGTGATGAGCAGATGCCTGATACGCGAGTCCAATCCGGGGGCGGGCTTGCCGCTTCGCGGGGACGCCATATGAATCGTCTTCTTACGATGCCTCATCGCGCGCGAGCCGTGTCCGTGGTCCTTCCGCCGACGCACCGTGTGCTCTTCGCATTCGCGACGCTGCTTGGGGGGGTGATTTCGCTGGGCGCGCCATTGTCGGCCCGCGCCCAGGTCGCGTCGTCGGCTGCGCAGGTATCGTCGCTCGCGCAGGTATCGTCGCCTGCGCAGGTATCGCCGCCCGCGCAGTCGGGGCGGCAGGATCCGCTGGCCGCTCGGCAGCAGATCGCTCGCGACCGCATGACGCAGCTCGAGGACCGCATGTACCGCCTGGCGGAGAAGCTGCGTGAGACGGAGCCCGAGCAGGCGGAACGAATGGAGCAGGCCCTGCGGCGGGCTCGCGAGTTGCTGATCCGTCGGCACATGGAGCAGGCCGTCGAGCTGCTGGAGGCGGGCGACCTTTCTACGGCCGGGGACCGCCAGCAGGCTGTCATCAAGAACCTCGAACACCTGCTCAAGGTGCTCATGGAGGACACCGACCAGGCGGAGAAGCTCCAGGAGGAGCTGGAACGTCTGCGTGAGTTCCGTGACCAGGTCGAGGACCTGCGGCGTGAGCAGCGTGATTTGCAGGCTCGGACGGAGGCGACCAGCCGGCCAGCGGATTCTGATAGCGAGGCACCAGGCGATGCGGCCGAGGCAGCCCGCCAGCAGCGCGAGCTGAGCGAGAAGGCGGCGGAGTTGGCCCGGCGCATGGCCGGCCGGGACGGAGCCGGCCAAGATGGAGCCGACCAGTCCGCAGACGCTGACGCGACCTCGCGGCCGGGCGAGCAGGGTGGGCAGGCCGATCCGGCCGCGGGCAAAGAGGGTGCGGACGCGGCATCTGGGCAACCGGGTGAATCCCCGCCTCAGGATGGATCGCCGCAGCAAGGTGATGCCTCGCCGCAGTCCGGTCAGCCTGGCCAAAGCGGGCAATCCAGCTCGCCGGCCGCGCCGGGTACGCAGAACGTGCAGCAGGCCCAGCAGCACATGGACCAAGCGGCCGATCAACTCGGCCAGCAGCAGGCGGGCGAGGCCCAGCAACAGCAGCAGAAGGCGATCGAGCAGCTCGAGCAGGCTCTGCGCGAACTGCAGGAGACGCTCGAACAGCTTCGCCGCGAGCAGCAAGAGGAGATTCTGCGTGGGCTCGAATCGCGCTTCCGGGCGATGCTGACGCGGCAGACGGCAGTCAACGAGGGCACGGTCGCGCTCGAGAGCAAGGGGCCGGCCGCCTGGGTGCACGCGGATGAATTGCAGCTGGCCGGCTTCGCCCAAGAGCAGACCGCCCTGGGACGCGAGGCGGCCGACGCTCTCTACATCTTGCGGGAGGAGGGGACGGCCATCGTGTTCCCGCAGATCGTCGAGCAACTGCGGGATGACATGCAGACCTCGGCGGACCTGTTGCGCGAGCGTGACACCGGCCAGGTGACGCAGGCGGTCCAGGCGGAGATCGCGGCCACTCTCGAAGAACTGATCGAGGCGGTCGAGCAGATGCGGCGGCAATTGAGCGAGGGCAACGCGCCCAGCGACCCCAGCCCCGGCCAGCAGGGGGCTCCTTTGCTGCCGGACTCGGCGGAACTCAAATTGCTCAAGGCCTGTCAGGTGCGAGTGAATCGGCATACGCAGAGCCTGGCCGCGACGCTCGAAGGTGAACCGGGAAGCGAACCCGTGGCCTCCAACCGTCTGCAGCGGCTCGCCCAACGCCAGCAGGAGGTTGCCGACATGGCCCGCAAGATGAACGAAAGAATGACCGGGCGGTAAGCGAGTGAGCAAGTGAGTAAGCGAGCTGGACTCTGCTACCGGCTTGCCGCTTCGCGGGAAGCCAGTACGCGTACGCGGTAACGAGAGTTTGACCATGAAGTCTGTGATCGTTCTCAGTGTGGTGCTGATCGGTGGATCGACTTGGGCGCAGGCGCCGATCCAGATCGCCGCACCCGGCGTGACCGCCACCCAGCCCGCGGTCGCTGCGCCTCAGCCTATCCTCACCCCCGAGGCCCGGCTGGCCCGGGCCCGCGAGCTGGTCGGGCGGTTCGTACGGCACGTGGAGGCATCGCCCGCGTTCCCTGAGACCGCGCGGCAGGCGGTCACGCAGGCTTGGTCCGCTCATCGAGACGACGACTGGTCGAGCGAGGGCGACCGTCCGGAGGACTTCTTGTGGGCCGGTCTGGCGATCGTGTCGGAGCCCTTGAAGAACGCGCTGGCCGCGCTGGATCGCGAGGATCACGAGACCGCGGATGCCGCTCTGCGGACGCTGCTCGAAGATGCCGACCCCTATCTGTCGTTGCACGCGGCGGGCCTGCTGGCACGCTCGCTGGTCGAGCAGGATCGGGCCGAAGATGCGGAGCCCATCCTGGCGGCGTTGGCGGCCCGCGGTGAGGAACTGGATCGGCTCAGTTTTCTGGCGTGCGAGGTGGACTTCCTGCTCGGCTACTGCCAACTTTCCAGCCTGCGTTACGCCGAGGCCCTGGCGACCTTACGGCGTTTCGAGGAACGACACCCGGACGCGCCGGATAAGTTTCGGCTGCCCGCTCGCCAAATGCTGCAGGAGTTGGCGGCCCACGAGCCCGAGAGCCTGGGCGAGGTCTCGGACCTGATGGTGTACGCCGGTCGGCGGCTGGCCGGCGGCGTGGCCGACGAATCCGTCCAGGGCCGACAGCAGCGAGCGGTCGAACTCCTGGAGAAGCTCATCAAGGAGGCCGAGGACAGTGAGCAGCAGGGCGGCGGCGGTGGGGGCGGCAGCCGTGCTGGTCGCGGTGGCCCTCCCCGCGGGGCCGGTGGTTCGCCCGCCGACGTGAGCGCGTTGCCCGGCGGCCGCGGTACCAAAGGCCCGCTGAATCAGGCCCCGACGGCCCGGCCGGGCGAGATGTGGGGCCAGACGCGACCCGAGGAACGCGAACGCATCCTCCAGTCGCTACGCGAGCGGTTCCCCAGCCGTTATCGCCAACTGGTCGAGCAGTACTACCGCCAACTCGCCAAGGAGCCGTGAGCCGTGGGTGCCTTCTGCCTATTGATGTCGATGGTTGCGGTGCTGGCCGCGGCGGCCTCGCCCGAGGTTCGGGTTGCATGCTTGGATGGCCGCACAGCTGCCGGCGTTTGGCGTGGGTATGACGCGAAGCATGGTTTTCTGCTGACGACTCGCGATGGCGAGGTTGCGCTGGCCGGCGACGAGGTCATGTCGATCCGTTGGGACGCCTCGCCCGTGCCCGCGTCGTTGCCTGCCGAGGATGAATGGCCGCTCTTGGTCTACCTCAAAGACACCGGCCGGATGGCCGCCCGCGTCACCGGCGGCGACCCAAGGCACGTCGAGCTGCAGACCCGTCTGGCGGATCGGCTGACACTGCCGCTGAACGGTCTCGCGGCGATGCGCTTCCTGGCGCATCGCGAGCCGGCGACGTTGCAGGCTTTCGACGAGGCCCTGGCCGCTCGCGAGACTTCGCAGGATACCCTGCTGGTCATCGCTGGCGAGAAGGTGCAGAGCCTTCGTGGGGCGACCGAGTCGCTGCACGTGGAGGGCGGGTCGTTCCGCTGGCGAGACCGGTCGGTGCCGTTGCGAGCGGATCGAGTGCTGGGCGTCGTCTTTGCCGCCGGGTTGCTCCGTGAGCAACCGCCGCCGATGGCGTGCACGCTGTCTGACGGCACCGTCTGGTGCGGCACGCTTGAGCATGGCGACGAGCGACAGCTTCGCCTCAAGCTCGCCGCTGGGCCGACGGTTCTGCTGCCGGTCGCCGACCTGGCCGAACTGCGTGTGCGGAACGATCGGGTGCTTTTCCTCGATGAGCTGGAGCCGGTCGCCTATGAGTTTGAGCCGTTCGGCGTCACCCGCTGGCCATGGCGACGCAACCGCTCGGTGTCCAACGGGCCACTGCGCATCGCGGAGCAGACATTCGAACGCGGGTTGGGCGTGCACTCGCAATCGCGATTGACCTATCGACTTGAAGGCGACTACACCCGGTTCGCGGCGGCGATCGGCATCGACTCGGCCGTGCGACCGCGGGGTCATGTCATCTTCCGCGTGTTGGTCGACGGACAGGAGACCTTCAACAGCGGGCCGGTCACCGGGAGCGATCCGGTCCGCGCTGTCAGCGTGCCGATCCCCGGCGGTCGCACGTTGGAACTGGCGGTGGACTTCGGCGAGGAACTCGACGTGAGCGACCACGCCAACTGGGCGGAGGCCCGGGTGATGCGATGAGGGTAAGATTGCTGGTTTAGCTTGCCGGTTTAGCCGTGTCGCTTGCGACTCGGTGCCGCAAGCGGCACTGCTAAACATGGGTTGTTGGAGATACCGCAAGCGGCACCGCTAAACATGGGTTGATAGAGATGCCGCAACTTTGCGTCACCGCCATCGTGGGAGTCCTCGTTGCGTGGCTGACTGTTCCCGCGATCACCGCCGCAGCGCAGGAGACTCCCGATCTCGGCGCCGTCTTGGCCGAGGAGCAAGCCCGCGTCGAGGTGATCGCGGCAGCGAGCCGCTCCGTGGTCTGCATCCTTGATCCCGGCGGCACGGCCGGCGGGTCCGGGGTGATCATCGCGCCGGATGGCTACGGGCTGACCAACTTCCACGTCGTGGCGGAGATACTCAAGGCCGAGGGCGAACCGGGCTGCGGAGCGTTGTCGGACGGGCAACGCTACCCGCTCGAAGTCATCGGCATCGACCCGACCGGCGACGTGGCCATGTTCCGGCTGACCGGACGCGACTCCTTCGACGCGGCCGAACTGGGCGACTCGAACCTCTTGCGGGTGGGCGACTCGGTCTGGGCGGCGGGCAACCCTTTCATGCTCGCCGAGGATTACACGCCCACGGTCACCGCGGGCATCATCAGCGGACTGCATCGTTACCAGTACGGGGCGGACGCACGCACCCTGGTCTACACCGACTGCATCCAGGTCGACGCCTCGATCAACCCGGGCAACTCCGGCGGCCCGCTCTTCGATGCCCAGGGCCGGGTCATCGGTATCAACGGCCGGGCTTCGTTCCAGCGTCGCGGGCGGGTCAATGTCGGGCTCGCTTACGCCATCTCCATCAACCAGATCCGGCGGTTCATGCCTGGTTTGCGGGCGGGCCTGCTGGTCGAACACGCCTCGCTCGGGGCCACGGTGATGGACTCCGGCTACCGCCGTGTGGTTTTCGATCGGGTGCTCGCGAACTCGCCTGCCGCCCAGGCCGGCATCCGCACCGGCGACCGGCTCATCGCCTTTGCCGATCAGACCGTCTACAGCGCCAACCAGTTCGGTAATCTGCTCGGGGCGTTCCCCGCTGCCTGGCCCGTGTCGGTCGTCTGGGAGCACGAAGGCCAGCAGTCGTCGCAGGTGATCGAGTTGGATCGCCTGGCCGTGCGGGCCGACCCGGCCTTACGGAAACGCTTTCCCACGGATGAAGAGGTCACGCGCCAAGCGGCACGGGAGATGGCCGCGCCCGCGAAAGCAGGTGTAGATCTGAGCGGCACCAATCCCTGGGCCGAGGCCCTGCATCGGGCCCAGCGGCACACGGTCAAGCTCTACGGCGGGCGGATCGGCACGCAGGTCGGCTACGGCACCGGGGTCATCGTCTCGCCCGAGGGTGAGGTGGTCACCGTTCTCTCGCTGCTGCTCGAGGCCACGCACCTGCGAGCCGTCACCCACGACGGGCACGTCTACCGCTGCGAAGTCGTTCATCGCGATGATCGCCGACAGCTTGCTCTGCTCAAGATGGCGTCCCGGCCGGAGGACCCGGACACCGCCGCCCCGCTGCGGACGCAGATGCAGCCGGCGGTGTGGGAGCCGTTCCCCGTCGGTGACGCCGCATCGCCGGCGGTCGGGGATTGGGTGCTCGTCGCGGGCAATCCCTTCAAGGTGGCCGACGGCGAGGAGCCGGTGTCGGTGAGTCGCGGCGTCATTGCCGGCCGGGCTCCGCTGCTGGCTGATCGTGGAACCCAGCCGCATCCCTATCAGGGCGAAGTGCTGCTTTTAGATACGGTCACCAGCAACCCCGGCACGCCGGGCAGCGCGGTCATCGATTTGGCCGGCCGATGGGTGGGCCTGGTGGGCGAAGTCGTCACCTCGCGGCTGACGCATACCGACCTGAATTATGCCTACCCGATCGAGGAGGTCGCCGCGTTCCTTCGTGATCCGCGTACGACGAACCCGCCTGCCGCCTCGCGTTCGGCCGCTGAGGAGCGCGGCCCCGGTTACCACGGCATCCGGCTATCGAGTATCGGGTATCGACGGCAACTGCCCTTTGTCCGTAGTGTGGCCGAGGGTTCTCCCGCCCACCAAGCCGGCGTTCGGGCCGACGATCTGATCATCAGCGCCAACGGCGTCGCCGTGCCCCAGGCCCGCGTGTTTGCCGAAGTATGCGATCGGCTGGCCCCGGGCGACGGTCTGTCGTTGGTGATCAAGCGTGGCGAGGAACTCATCTCCCTGACCATGACGCTGACGGAGCCGCAGCCATGATGGTTCTACCGCTGCTGCTGACTGTGCTGCCGGCTTGGACGCAGGATCCGGCTCGCCTGATCGAGGGCATCGAGCCGGTCGAGGGAGCCTCGGCTGCCGTCGTGCTGCACCAGGCTCAAGCCGCCGCGTTTGGTGAAGCCGCGAAGCACGTTGCCCCATCGGTAGTGCGGATCGAGACGGTAGGGGGGACGCAGCCCGTCGAACCCGGCGGCCAGCCGGATAAGCCGCGGTTCATCGTCGCTGAAGGGCCCACCACCGGCTTGGTCTACTCAGCCGATGGGCTCATCCTGGCCAGCACGTTCAACTTCGTACGCGAGCCGGTCTCGATCACTGTCATTCTGGCCGACGACCGCCGCTTCGTCGCCGAGTTGCTGGCCCGCGACGAGGTTCGCCGGCTGGCCATGCTCAAGATCGACGCCGCCGATCTGCCCGTGCCCGCCTGGGTCGAGTCGCCGGCCGAGATCCGCGTCGGTCAATGGGCTTTGGCCCTGGGCCGCGGGTTCGCCGGGCCAGACTGCTCGCTCGGAGTCGGCATCGTCAGCGGGCTCAACCGCATGAGCGGTCTGGCTATCCAGACCGACGCCCGGCTTTCGCCGGCCAACTTTGGCGGCCCGCTGATCGATATCCGCGGCCGGGTGCTGGGCCTCTGTGTGCCTCTCGGGCTCGACGACGCCCCCATCGCGGGGGTCGAGTGGTACGACTCGGGCATCGGATTCGCCGTCCCGTACGTCCAGGTGAGTCGATCCGCAACCGATCTGGCCGTCGGACACACTCTGCGGCGGGGGATGTTCGGCCTGGAACTGGACGCCCAGCCGGGCCGGCCGCCGCGGATCATCGGGCTGCGCGACCCGTCGCCGGCCAAGCGGGCGGATCTGCGCCCCGGTGATGAGATCATCGCCGCCGCCGACCAACCGGTCGCTTCGTTTGCCGATCTTCGCCGCATTCTGCGAGGCCACACGGCCGGCCAATGGGTGCCCCTGCGATTGCGGCGCGAAGGGGCGGAGATGACTCGCGAGGTAATCCTTGCGGTGCCGGAGGACATCGGCCCACCCGCGGCGACCGCACCGGCCGAGGATCCGTCCACTCGATGAGCCGTCCTCAACTCCACCACCGTCGCGTGAGGCAGGGATGGTTTGGCTCGCACCCACGGTCGCTGTAGAATGCCCGCGCCACGACTTGCTCAATGCATGCCTCCGTGGCTCCATCATCGGTGCGACGCTGCCTTCGTGGAGATCGAACACATGCCTATGAGGACCCTTCAGAAACACTGGTTCCCCATGATGCGTTTGCCCGGCGAACATCACCGGCGGTCACGTTGCGGTTGTGTGGGTGCATCGGTTGGGCCGCGGCCGACAGGCACGCTGGTGATGGTGCTTCTTGTGGCCTGTCTTGGGCCGGGCGGCATGGGCCGGGCTGCCGACTTCGAGACCTTGCTGGTGATTGAGCCCACGAAAGAGCATCCGCGCAACTCGGAGGGCGACATTGTGCAACTGGCCGACGGACGACTCTGCCTGGCGTACACGCGGTTTACCGGAGGAACCGCGGACCACTCGGCGGCGGATATCGTGGCCCGCACCAGCGACGACGGCGGCAAGACCTGGTCCGCCGACCGCGTCATCGTCCCCAACGAAGGCCAGGCCAACGTCATGTCCGTCAGCTTCGCCCGGCTGAAGACGGGGGAACTGCTGCTCTTCTATCTCCGTAAGCACGGGTGGGACGATCTGGCTATGTTCGTTCGCCGCTCGACCGACGAGCTGGCGACGCTCAGCGAGCCGGTTCGTGTGACCTTGGGCGAAGGCTACCATGTCGTGAACAACGGGCGCGTGGTGCAGCTTCGCACCGGCCGACTTGTCGTGCCTGCCGCGCTGCACCCTTGCCTCGACGGTACCGCCAAGACCTTCCAGCCGCGGGCGATCATGCGGGTCTTCTTCTCCGACGACGGCGGGCGTACCTGGCAGGCCGACGCGATGGCGCCCGCACCGCCAAGTCCCACGTCCCCCATGCTGCAGGAGCCCGGAATCATCGAGCTCAAGGATGGCCGGTCGATGATGTACATCCGCACCAACCAGGGCACACAATACGAGTGTTTCTCCGATGACGGGGGCGTTCACTGGACTGCGCCCGGCCCCGGGCCGCTGGCCTCGCCGCTCAGCCCGGCGACGGTCGGACGCGTCCCGTGGACAGGAGACCTGCTTGCGGTTTGGAACGATCACTCGGGCTGGCATGTCTTCCCGACCGGCAAGCGAACCCCGCTTTGCCTGGCCGTCAGCCGTGACGAAGGCCGAACCTGGAGTCCCAGCCGGGTGATCGAGGGCGACCCCGACGGTTGGTACTGTTATACCTCGATGACTTTCGTGGGCGATCGCGTGATTCTCAGCTACTGTGCGGGCGACTCCCAAGTAGGCGGTCTCAACCGCCTCAAGGTCGTCTCCGTCGGTCGTGAATGGCTGTACCCGGTCGCCGCGAAGGATCGCGTCGATTAGCGATAACTTCATTCTGTATCATGAGTTCTGCATCTTCTGCCAACTAGGTTGGCCGGGCCATGGCGGCGGGGCGGGGAGCGCGGGGAGCCGGCAGGGCTTCTCTGGCGCGGTCGGCGATGCGATGGGCGGCTCGCCGGAGAGCGATTTGACGGTATCGGCGGGCGAAGATTTCGCACTTGGCGCGGGGTGGGGTGCGGTTGTATGCTATCGCTTCCGCACGGCCCTGTTGCCTTCGACACCCGTGCCTGTCTGCCGGGTTCTGGCTGACGGCTGGACGTGCGGCCCGGAGCCGTGCTCTGCGCGGTTCAAGGGCGGGCCGCGCTGTTTGACAGCCGCCGCGCAAAGCGTATACTGTGCGGTTCTTCGGCTCGTGGCGTGGCGCTTTCGGTCTGTCCGTAGGCCGCCGTGTCGGTGGCTGGGCGTGCGGTGAGCGCGGCTGGGGTCGCGGTACCCGCTGCTGTAGCTCAGTGGTAGAGCGCGTCCTTGGTAAGGACGAGGTCATGGGTTCAACCCCCATCAGCAGCTGTTCTGACGGGGCACGGACCGCTCAGCCGGTGGGTTGAGTCGGGCCCAACGATGGACAGAGAATTCGTCGTTGTCGAGGTGGAAGGCAATATGGTGCCGCTGGTGTCCTTGGATGGGCAAGCGGCTTTGGAATCGAACAGAAGGCGTGGAACCGAGGCCGAATCGCGTCCAAGCGGTCGGCGAGTCCGGGACTGAGACTTGCACAGCAAGCTAGAGTGGAGGAGTTGCTTACATGGCCAAGGCTGTTTTTGAGCGAACCAAACCGCACGTGAACGTGGGGACGATCGGCCACGTAGATCATGGCAAGACGACCCTGACCGCCGCGATCACCATGGTGCAGTCGAAGAAGGGGCTGGCCACCTTCAAGTCGTACGACGAAGTTGCCAAAGCGTCGGAGAAAGAAGGCCGCCGCGACCCGACCAAGATTCTGACCATCGCGACCTCGCACGTCGAGTACGAGTCGGAAAGGCGTCACTACGCGCACGTGGACTGCCCGGGTCACGCCGACTACGTGAAGAACATGATCACCGGTGCCGCCCAGATGGACGGGGCGATTTTGGTGGTGTCGGCCGCTGACGGTCCGATGCCCCAGACTCGCGAGCACATCCTGCTGGCTCGGCAGGTGAACGTGCCGGCCATCGTGGTGTTCCTCAACAAGGTGGACTTGGTGGATGACCCCGAGCTGCTGGAGTTGGTGGAACTGGAGATTCGCGAGCTGCTGAGCAAGTACGACTTCCCGGGCGATGACATTCCGATCATCAAAGGGGCGGCCTCGAACGCGCTCAACAGTCCCGAGGATCCTGAGCACACCAAGTGTATCCAGGAGCTGATGGACGCGATCGACGCGTACATTCCTGAGCCGACGCGTGACGTGGACAAGGCGTTCCAGATGTCCATCGAGGACGTGTTCAGCATCAAGGGCCGGGGCACGGTAGGCACCGGGCGTATCGAGCGTGGCGTTGTCAAGGTGGGCGACGAAGTCGAGATCGTCGGCCTGGGCGAGACGCGTAAGACGACGGTGACCGGCGTGGAGATGTTCAACAAGACGCTGGACGCCGGGCAAGCCGGCGACAATGTGGGTCTGCTGCTACGGGGCGTGGAGAAGACCGCGCTGGAGCGTGGGCACGTGCTTGCCAAGCCGGGCTCGATCACCCCGCACACCAAGTTCCACGCGAACGTTTACGTTCTCAAGAAGGAGGAAGGTGGTCGTCACTCGCCGTTCTTCAGCGGGTACCGTCCGCAGTTCTACTTCCGGACGACGGATGTGACCGGTGCACTGACCCTGCTGGGCGGCGCCGAGATGTGTATGCCGGGCGACAATATTGAGCTGGAGGTCCAGCTCGGCAAGCCGATCGCCATGGAAGAGGGCCTGCGGTTCGCGGTTCGCGAGGGCGGCCGCACGGTCGGTTCGGGCGTGGTGATCAAGATCATCGAGTAGTCACGGTGCGATGGGCGAGCCTTCGCGGGACGCCCGGATCGTTGCCTGACGACGGGGTAACTGTTAGAGACGTGAAGGATGGAGGCGGGGTGATGCCTGCCTCCATCCTAGGCTTCAGGATGGTGAGCGATGGCCAAGGCCAGCAAACGCGAGTATGTATGGTTGCAGTGTACCGAGACGGGTGACCTGAACTACCGTATCTCCGTCAACGTCTCGGGCGGGGTGCCGAAGCTGGAGCTGAAGAAGCACTGTCCGCGGCTCCGCAAGCATACGCTGCACAAGGTCAAGCGGAAGTAGGATGGTGTGCGTAGGAGCGTAGCTCAACTGGCAGAGCACCGGTTTCCAAAACCGGCGGTTGGGGGTTCGAGTCCCTCCGCTCCTGTCAGGGGCGAGTGTGGAATGTGGTTGTTGGGGACGGGGCCATCAAGAGGAGTCTTCCGTGAGTGACGTAGCACCGGGAGCCGGCAGTCGGGCGAAGGTCTCGCGCAGCGAAGGGCGGCTGGGCGGTGGCGGGCTGCGGATTTACAAGCCTGGTCAGGGCTTCTACACCCGCGTGGGAACGGCGATCGGGGGTGGGGTTCTGGTCGTGGCTGGAGCGGCCTTCGTGTTCTCGGAGCTCGGAGGCTACATTGACCCGAAGGCGCCGTACGCTTTGCCGGTGCAGTACGGAGCGGCGGTTGTGTTTCTGGCGGTGATGGCCGGCCTGCTGTACTGGGTCGTGGGCCTGAACCGCAGAATCAACGATTTCTTCATCGCGACCGACGGGGAGATGAAGAAAGTGAGTTGGTCCTCTCGTCGGGATGTGATCCGTTCGACCAAGGTGGTCATCGTGCTCACGGTCCTGCTGGGGACCTTTCTCTGTATCACGGACATTCTATTCATGCTGTTCTTCACCGCGATCAAGGTGTTGAAGGCGGGTCCGGGACTCGAGCGGATCTTCGGAAGCGGATCATGAGTGCGGTAGAGCCAGACGACAGCGTGAAGGTGGAGGCGCCGGCCGACGAAGCCGCCGGCACTGAGACGGCGCAGGCGCCGTCTGTTGCCGAGTCGTCCAAGGCCCCGGCGGCGAGCGGGGTGGAGCCGACCCGTCCGGGCATGAAATGGTATGTGCTCCGCGTGGCGAGCAACAAGGAAGACCAAGTCTGCGAGGCCCTGGAGCGCAAGGTTCGCATCGAGAATCTCGGTGAGCGCGTAGGGCGTGTGTTGGTGCCGACGGCCAAGGAAAAGCGCATGAAGGCCGGCAAGGTCACCATCATCGAGAAGAAGCTGTATCCCGGATACGTCTTCGTCGAGATGGCCACGGAGGCGGACGGCTCCATACCGGAGAATGTCTGGTTCGTGGTGAAGGAGACGATGGGGGTCGGGGATTTCATTGGGTCGGACAACAAGCCGACCAGCATGCGGGAGCACGATGTGGAGATGATGCTCCTGGCGGCCGCCAAGGTGGATGACGAGGCGGCTCTGCAAGGGCTCGAGTTCGTCAAGGGCGACCGGGTCAAGATCAAGGAAGGCTCGTTCCAGAACTTTGAGGGGAACGTCGATAGCATCGACGAGACCAAGGGTATTGTGACGGTTCTGCTGACCATCTTCGGCCGGTCAACGCCGGTTGACGTGGAGTACTGGCAGATCGAGAAGATGTGACGAGGTTGTTATGGCCAAAGAGATCGCCAAGGTAATCAAGTTGCAGGCGCCCGGGGGGCAGGCGACGCCGGCCCCGCCGATCGGTCCGGCACTCGGTCAGCACGGGGTGAACATCGGGCAGTTTGTGCAGCAGTTCAACGCCCAGACCGCGTCGCTGAACGGCATGACGGTCCCGGTGGAGATCACGGTTTACAAGGACAAGACGTTTTCGTTCCTTGTGAAGAGTCCGCCTGCGGCGGTGCTGCTGCGGGAAGCGGCCGGGGTGGCCAAGGGCAGCGGCGTGCCCAACAAGGAGAAGGTGGGCAAGGTGACCTGGGCTCAGGTCCGGACGATCAGCGAGCGGAAGCAGAAGGATCTCAACGCCTTCGACATGGATCACGCGGACCGGATCATTGCCGGCACCGCCCGGTCGATGGGCATCGAGGTGATTGCGGAATAGCGAGTCGGCTTGGGGATTCCGGGACGCAGTACCGGCCGGGGAGGCCCGCGCGGCGGGGTCCGAGTCGGCAGGATTGACAATCAAGGGCCTGACCACGGGCCCGCGTAACACCACAGTGGGAGGCATGTGATGCCGAGACGCAGCAAACTTTACAGGGAGCAGTTCGCCAAGTCCGGCGACCGAGACAAGCGATACTCCGTATCCGAGGGAGTCGCCTTGCTCAAGACGGTCGGCGCGGTGAAGGTGGAGAACAAGAAGGGGGCCCGTCCCCGCAAGGCTTTCGACCAGACGGTCGAGCTGGTCATGCACTTGGGTATCGATGCTCGGCAGGCGGATCAGATGATCCGCGGTTCGGTGTCGTTGCCCAAGGGGATCGGTGCGACCAAGAAGGTCATCGCCTTCTGCCCGGACGAGCTGGCGGCGCAAGCCAAGGCGGCCGGTGCGATCGAGGCCGGGGCGGACGAGCTGGTCAAGAAGGTGACCGACGGTTGGAGCGACTTCGATGTGGCCATTGCCCACCCCGCGGTGATGGGGAAGGTCGGCAAGTTGGGTCGCATTCTGGGGCCGCAGGGCAAGATGCCCTCGCCCAAGTCGGGTACGGTGACCCCCGACTTGGCCAAGGCGGTCACCGAGTATGCCGCGGGCAAGCTGGAATACCGCAACGACGCTGGCGGCAACATCCACGCGGTCGTGGGCAGGCTGAGCTTTGGGGTGGAGGATCTGCAGGCCAACATCGAGGCCTTCATCGATCACATCCGGCGGCTCAAGCCCGCGACATCGAAGGGGCAGTACATCAAGAAGGTGTGCATCGCGGCCACGATGACGCCCTCGGTGATGCTGGATGTGAGCTGAACGGCGGTTGTGGGTCGGGCGGTGGTGCGGTAGACCGGTTGGGTTGCGAGCAGGAAAAGGCGAGAAAAGATGAGCAAGCCAGTCAAGGACTTGATGACGCGGGAATACGAGGAGCGTTACGGCGATCTGAACGGGGCGTGCGTGGTAAGCGTGATCGGGTTGGACGCGGTGTCGTCCAACCTGTTGCGGCGTGAGTTGCGGGCCCGTCAGCTCCGGCTCCAGGTAGTGAAGAACAGTCTGGCCCGTCGGGCGTTCGCGGACAGCGCGATGGCTCCGCTGGGCGCGGTCCTGTCCGGCCCGTGTGCCCTGGTTACCGGTGGCGAGTCGGTGATCGACGTGGCCAAGGCCCTGGTGGACCTGAAGAAGACCTACGCCAAGCTGGACCTGAAAGTTGGCATGTTGGAGGGCGACCCGGAACTGGTCACGGTCGAGAAGCTCGCCCAAATGAAGAATCGGGGCCAGACGCTGTCTGAGGTGGCCATGCTGATCCGCAGTCCTGGTGGCCGGCTGGCTGGGTGTTTGCTCAGCCCCGGCGGGCGGATTGCCGGCTGCGTCAAGGCGGTCATTGAGAAGACGGAGAGCGGCGCCGAGGGTGCCGAGCCGAGCGCGAACTGAGTCCATTGGGCTCGGGGGCCAAGGGGCGTTGGTCTTCGGCCGGTGTGGGCAGGTTGATGGGTTATGCCGCGGGTGGGCGATCGCGGTTTGAGAAGACTTGTTGGCGGTCGGTGTGTCGCTGCGGATTGGTCCGGTAGTCCGGATTAAATAGGCGTCAATGGGACGCCACCTATCAGGCGACGCGAACCGGTTGCATAGAGAAGAAGAGGAGCAGGCGACAATGGCAGAGGCACCAGCCAAGGAGTTCAGTGCCGACACGAAAGCGCTGGCGGAGAAGATTGCGAATTTGACGTTGAAGCAGGCCCAGGAGTTGGTGGACTGCCTCAAGGAGTGTTACGGGATCGAGCCGGCCGGTGGCGGAGCGGTGGTCATGGCCGCGGCCGGCGGGGCTGCCCCCGCGGAAGCTGCCGAGGAGAAGACCAGCTTCGACGTGATCCTGAAGGCGGGCGGCGACAAGAAGATCCAGGTCATCAAGGTGGTCCGGGCGGCGACCAGCCTGGGTCTTAAGGAAGCCAAGGACCTGGTGGAAGGCGCCCCCAAGCCGGTCAAGGAAGGCCTTCCCAAGGACGAGGCCGAGAAGCTCAAGAAGGAGCTCGAAGAGGCCGGCGCGACGGTCGAGATCAAGTAGTCTTGGAACACCCTGGAGTCTGTTCGGCGGCGGGGCGACACCCCGCATGCCGGGCGGGCCCTATCATATTGAAGGGTCTTCGGGCCCTTCAACGGCAGGAGTGCAAGCTCCTGCGCCCGGGTTTGCGAGAGCGAGCCTGCACGCAAGGGCTTGATAGACTTCCTCTCCCGCGGAGCGGGAACGGCTGGTAGGTCGGTTGATCCGGCCTTGCAGGACTGCCAGCCAAACGGATAGCTCCGCGGGGATCCCGTCCTGAATGAATGTCGGTATGGATGGCTCGGTCGTCGCGGTCTTCTCGTGGGCGGTCGGGTCGTCGGGCGGTTCGCCGGTCCGGCTGAGGTCGGTCGGCGGCCAGTGGCCACGCGGACTCAGGCAAGGATTGGGAGCACCCGCTCAAACCTCCCCCAGGAAAGGATCGGCAATCATGCTCCAGATGCAGGAGATTCGGAATTTCGGCAAGATCGGTGACGCGGCTCCGATCCCGGCTCTCACGCAGATCCAGACGGATTCGTACGCTCGGTTCCTGCAACTCGATGCCGAGCCGCACCATCGCAAGAGCGAGGGGCTGGAGGCCTTGCTGCGCGAGGTCTTCCCCATCGACAGTTACGATGGCAACACCTCTTTGCAGTATGTGTCGTACGAGCTGGGCAAGCCGCGCTACACGCCGGACGAATGTCGCCAGCTTCGCCTCACCTACGGGATGCCTTTCCGTATTCGCGTCCGGCTGGTGCGCAAGACGACGGATGAGATCGCGGAAGACTCGATCTACCTGGGCGAGATTCCCATCATGATGGGTGGGGGTGAGTTCATCATCAATGGGGCGGAGCGGGTGATCGTGAATCAGCTGCACCGCTCGCCCGGTGTGGACTTCGTCAAGCAGCAGGCGGAGGGAGACCGGGCTCTGCATGCCTGCCGAATTATCCCGGAGCGCGGAAGCTGGATCGAAATCGTGGTCACCAAGCGTGACATTCTGGCGATTCGCATCGACCAGTCGGCGAAGATCGCGGCGACCACTTTCCTGCGGGCCATGGACGCGAACTACGGTACGAACGAAGCGATCATCAAGACGTTCTACGGCAACAAGATCCGGAATGTGAAGGCGGCCTCGCTCAAGCCGGAGATGTACGCGGTGAGCGACGTGGTGGAGGATGGTGCCGAGGAGGTTTTGGTCAAGGGTGGATGCCAGCTTGGGGATGCGGTGGGTCGGATCCAGAAGAGCGAGAGCATCAAGAGCGTAGCGGTGATCGATAAGGTCTCGGACCCGCTGATTCTCAACACCATGGCCGAGGATGGTTGCCACAACTACGAGAGTGCCTTGCTGAAGGTGTACGGCCGACTGCGTCCGGGCAACCCGCCTCAGAAGGACAAGGCTGAGAAGCTGTTTGCCGAGAAGTTCTTCGATGAGAATCGCTATCGGTTGGGTCGGGTCGGGCGTTTCCGGCTGAACCGCAAATTTGACCAGAACGTGGGCGAGGACGCGATGACCCTGCGGGTCGAGGATGTGGTCAACTCGCTGCGTTATCTGCTGCAATTGCGGAGCGGTGAGAGTTCATACGAGGTGGACGATATCGACCATCTCGGGAACCGGCGGCTTCGCACGATTGACGAGCTGGCCGCCGATGAGATGCGCAAGGGCTTCCTGAAGCTTCGCCGCACGGTTCAGGAGCGAATGAGCCTGAAGGACCCGGAGCAGCTAGGCAAGATTGCGGAGTTGGTCAATTCGAAGTCCATCTCGTCGAGCATCGAGTTCTTCTTCGGGCGTGGTGAGCTGTCGCAGGTCGTGGACCAGACGAACCCGCTGAGTCAGTTGACGCATGAACGTCGGTTGAGTGCCCTGGGTCCTGGTGGTCTGAACCGCAAGCGGGCGGGCTTTGAAGTCCGCGACGTGCACATCAGCCACTACGGACGAATCTGCCCGATCGAGACGCCGGAAGGCACGAACATCGGTCTGATCGCTTCGTTGAGCATCTACAGCACGGTGGACGATTACGGTTTTCTGGTCACGCCTTACCGGAAGGTTGAGCGAGGCAAGGTCGACGGTCAGATCGTCTACTTGCGGGCGGATGAGGAGATGCGGGCGGTGTTGGCTCCGCCGGAGGTTGTGGATGCCAAGACCAACAAGCTGGTTGAGGGAGGCTTGCTGGGCCGGGCGAATAGCGATGTGGCTGTGGTGGATTCCAAGGCCATCGAGTTCGTAGACATATCGCCGAAGCAAACCGTGGGTGTCTCGGCGGCCCTGATTCCGTTTCTTGAGCACGACGACGCGAACCGGGCATTGATGGGTTCGAACATGCAGCGGCAGGCGGTGCCCTTGCTGCGGACTGAGCCGCCGGTCGTGGCCACGGGCATGGAACAGTTGATCCCGGTGAATAGCGGCATGGTGATACGCGCCCGGCGGGCCGGCACGGTGACGGCGGTGGACGCCCTGCGCATCGAGGTGGACGGCACGGACGAGTACGTGTTGCGGAAGTTCCAGGGCCTCAACGAACGCACCTGTCTGAATCAGAAGCCTCTGGTCAAGATTGGCGACAAGGTGGAAGTGGGTCAGATCATCGCGGACGGGCCGGCCTGCTCCCGTGGGGAACTGGCGCTGGGAAGGAACGTCCTCGTCGGCTTCATGACCTTTGACGGCTACAACTTCGAGGATGCCATTCTCATCAGTGAGCGACTGCTGAAGGAGGATGTGTTCACGAGCATCCACATCGACGAATACGATATCGAGATTCGCGAGACCAAGCTGGGTCGTGAGGAGTTCACTCGGGACATTCCGAACGTGTCCGAACGAGCTCTGGCCAATCTGGACGAGAACGGCATCGTGCGGGTGGGCACTCGGGTCGGGCCTGGCGACATCCTGGTGGGCAAGGTCAGCCCGAAGAGCAAGAGCGAATTGTCACCGGAAGAGAAACTGCTACACGCGATTTTCGGGCGAGCGGGCGAGGATGTGAAGAACGATTCGCTCGAACTGCCCGCTGGCGAAGAGGGAGTGGTCATCGACACCAAGTGGTTCAGCCGGCGCACCCATCTCACGGATGAGCAGAAGAAGCAGCTTCACAAGATGATGAAGGACTACAGGAAAGTCCAGGACGACAAGATGGTCGCCATCTTCCGTAAGATGTGCCTGGAGGTTGAGGCGGCGACTGGTCAGGTGATGGTTGACCCGAGCACCAAGCAGAAGGTGGGGCACTCGGAATCCAACGAAGTCATCATGGAGCAGTTTGAGAGTTTCAACGCTTTGGTGGAAGGCGGCGAGTTGAAGTGGGTGAAGCCCGCGTCAGCTCGGCCGGCAGCCAAGAAGGTCGTTGATCGGTACTGGCCGCGGCTTATGGAGATCGCCGAGGAGCGTGACCGCAAGCTTGCCCAGATGAAGCGGGGTGATGAGCTGCCGTCGGGCGTGCTCGAGATGGTGAAGGTGTACGTTGCGACGAAGCGGCAGTTGGCGGTTGGCGACAAGATGGCGGGTCGGCACGGCAACAAGGGCGTGATCGCCCGTATTCTGCCGGAAGAGGACATGCCCTTCCTGGAGGATGGTACGCCGGTCGACATTCTGCTCAACCCTCTGGGCGTGCCCTCGCGGATGAACGTGGGACAGATTCTGGAGACCCACCTGGGCTGGGCGGCTTCGGTTCTGGGTTTCCAGGCGGTGACGCCGGTTTTTGACGGTGCTCGTGAGGCGGAGATCAAGGGGAGCGTTGAGACCGCGAACGAACACGTTCGCAAGCGCAAGGCCGACCCGGCCGCCGTGCAGCATGCGGGTGATTCTCGCGAGTGCCTCGTGGAGATGCCTCGCGACGGCAAGACGACGCTGTACGATGGACGGACCGGGGAGCCTTTCGATCAGCCGGTGACTGTCGGCTACATCTACATGATGAAGCTGCACCACTTGGTGGATGACAAGATCCACGCGCGGTCGACGGGGCCATATTCGCTGATCACGCAACAGCCACTGGGCGGGAAGGCCCGAACGGGCGGTCAGCGGTTCGGTGAGATGGAGGTCTGGGGGCTGGAGGCTTACGGCGCCGCCTATGTGCTCCAGGAGCTGTTGACAGTGAAGAGTGACGATGTCGAGGGCCGGACCAAAATCTACGAGTCCATGGTCAAGGGCACGAACACGTTGGAGGCGGGGACGCCGGTGTCGTTCGACGTGTTGTGCAACGAGATCAAGGGCCTGGGCATGAATATCCAGTTGGAGAAGGCCCGGACGTTCTGATGAGGACTGATCCTGGGCCGCGGTCGCATGTGCTTGCGATCGCGTGTGGGCATGCGACTGCGTAGCCCGTCTCAGAGAGGCGGGAGTCAGAGGCAACGAAAACGAGAAGATCCTGTTCGTTCCCGGGGTTCCGGCGTAAGCCGGGCATGACAGGGGACGGCACTGGTCACCCTTGAATGGGAGCCTGAACCCATGGCAGACAGCGTATATGATCGGATCAACGATTACGGCAGTGTCCGGATCTCGCTGGCTTCTCCAAACGACATTCGCAGTTGGTCGTTCGGCGAGGTGAAGAAGCCGGAGACGATCAACTACCGCACCTACCGGCCGGAGAAGGACGGTCTGTTTTGTGAGCGGATTTTCGGGCCGGAACGAGATTGGGAGTGCGCCTGCGGCAAGTACAAGGGCACGAAGCACAAGGGGATCATCTGCGACCGCTGCGGGGTGAAGGTCACCCACTCTCGCGTACGGCGTAAGCGATTGGGGCACATCAACCTGGCGGCCCCGGTGGTGCACATCTGGTTTTTCAAGGCGATGCCAAGCCGGCTAGGCGCCCTGCTGGACATGAAGACCGGCGATCTCGAGAAGGTGGTCTACTTCCAGGACTACATCGTGGTTGACCCGCTGGACTCTCCGCTCAAGCCCAAGCAACTGCTCAACGAGGAGGAGTACCGGGCGGCGCGCGAGAAGTATGGCGAGCACGGGTTCCTGGCGGAGACGGGCGCGGAAGCGGTCAAGCACCTGCTCCAACGGCTCGACTTGGCCACGACAAGCGTCGAGTTGCGTGAGGCCCTGGCCAAGACCAATAGCAAGCAGCGGATCAAGGATCTCAGCAAGCGGCTCAAGATCGTCGAGAACCTGCGCAAGAGCGGGAACGAGTCGGAGTGGATGGTCATGGAGGTCATCCCGGTGATCCCGCCGGACCTCCGCCCGCTGGTTCTGCTCGAGAGCGGGAACTTCGCGACCAGCGACTTGAACGACCTCTATCGCCGGATCATCAACCGGAACAACCGGCTCAAGAAGCTGGTCGACCTGAACGCTCCCGAGGTGATCATTCGCAACGAGAAGCGGATGCTGCAGCAGGCGGTGGACGCCCTGTTCGACAACGGCCGGTGCCGCCGGCCCGTGTTGGGCAGCAGCAACCGTCCGCTCAAGTCGCTGACGGACATGATCAAGGGCAAGCAGGGCCGGTTCCGCGAGAACCTGCTGGGCAAGCGTGTGGACTACTCGGCGAGGTCGGTCATCGTGATCGGGCCGGAGTTGAAGTTGCACCAGTGCGGTCTGCCCAAGAAGATTGCCCTGGAGCTTTTCCAGCCGTTCATCATTCGCAAGCTCAAGGAGCGCGGCCTGGCGGACACGATCAAGAGCGCCAAGAAGATGCTGGAGCGCCGCGACCAGGAGATCTGGGACATCCTGGAAGAGGTGATCATCAATCACCCGGTTCTGCTGAACCGTGCTCCGACCTTGCACCGGATGGGTATCCAGGCGTTCGAGCCCGTTTTGGTCGAGGGCAACGCCATCCGCATTCACCCGCTGGTCTGCCGCGGTTTCAACGCGGACTTCGACGGCGACCAGATGGCCGTCCACTTGCCCCTCTCCATCGAGGCTCAGGCAGAGACCCACGTGCTGATGATGTCGACGAACAACATCTTCAGCCCGGCCAACGGCAGCCCGATCATGTCCCCGTCGCAGGATATTGTGATGGGTATTTTCTACCTCACGTGCGACTATGCTCCGGAACGGTCTGGGACGTCGGTTCAACGTCGGTTCTTCAGCCATCCCCATGAGGCATTCCTGGCCCATTACCTGGGCCGTGTCAGTGTTCACGAGAAGATCCTGTGCCGTGTTCGGCAGGATCGGGTCATCACCTCACAGACGGGCGGTGCCGAGGCGGTGCCGGCCAATCATATCCTGGAGACCACGGTGGGCAGGTTGATCTTCAACGATGTCCTGCCGCCGGAGATGGCCTTCTACAACTACCCGCTGAGTCAGAAGGGTGCCGGCCGGGTGATCGCCGACTGCCACCTCCTGCTCGGTCGGGGCGCGACCATCGATCTGCTGGATAACATCAAGGAGCTGGGCTTCAAGTGGAGCACGTTGGCGGGGCTGTCGATCGGTGTGCACGATTTGCGCGTGCCCGCCGCCAAGCCCAAGATCATCGCCGCTGCCCAGAAGATCGTCGATCGCACCGAGCGCGAGTTCAAGCAGGGTTCAATCACCCCCATGGAGCGACACAACAAACTGATCGACGTGTGGGTGCATGCCCGCGAGCAAGTCACCAAGGAGATGATGAACGAGCTGAAGAACGACCGCCGCGACGAGAAGGGCGATTATGTGCCCATGGTCGAGGATCGCGGTCGGTTGCACCTCAACCCGATCTTCCTGATGACCGACTCGGGAGCTCGCGGTTCGGTGGATCAGATTCGGCAGTTGGCCGGCATGCGGGCTCTGATGGCTAAGCCGTCGGGCGAGATCATCGAGACGCCGATCAAGAGCAATTTCCGTGAAGGCCTCAGCGTGCTCGAGTACTTCAGCTCGACGCACGGTGCCCGTAAGGGGTTGGCGGACACCGCCCTCAAGACCGCGGACTCGGGTTACCTGACCCGCAAGCTTGCCGATGTGGCCCAGAACGTGATTGTGAACGAGCTGGACTGTGGCACGATCACCGGGATCACCAAGGGGGCGATCTACAAGGGCGAAGAGGTGGCGGTGCCGTTGCGTGAGAACATCGTCGGGCGAACCGCTCGCGATTCGATTCGGAACCCGATCACCGACCAGCTCATCGTGGCCGAGAATCAGCCCATCACGCGCGACATCGCCGCTAAGATCGAAGAATTGGGACTCGACACGATTCGTGTGCGCAGCCCGCTGACCTGCGAAAGCCCGTTGGGCGTGTGTGCTCGCTGCTACGGGATCGACATGTCGACGAACAGCGTGGTTGAAGAAGGGATGGCGGTCGGCATTATTGCCGCCCAGTCGATCGGTGAGCCGGGCACGCAGCTCACGATGCGGACGTTCCACACCGGTGGCGTGGCGACCCGTGCGGTGGTTGAGCATGAGATCACCAACACCCTGCCGGGCGTGATCGCGTTTCATGATCTCAACGCGGTGGAAGTCCCCGCGAAGGGCGAGATTCCCGCTCGGACCACGGTGCTCAAGCGCAATGGCGAGATTGCGGTGATGGACGCCAAGGGCCGCGAACTCGAGCGGTTCAAGATCCAGTACGGTGCGGAGATCCTGGTCAAGGCGGGCCAGGAGGTTGCCGCGCGTACGCAGCTCGCCCGATGGGATCCGCACTTGACGCCGATTCTGGCCGAGAAGGCCGGCTTCGTCCGATTCCACGATATCACCGAGGGCGAAACCGTCCGGCTGGAGCAGGAACGTGAGGGTGCCAAGTTCGTGGTCATCGAGCATAAGGGCGAGAAGCACCCGCAGATCATCGTCGAGGATCGCGAGGGCAACGTGCTCGATTACCACTATCTGCCCGCCAAGGCTCGGATCGAGGTGGCCGAGGGCGACGAGATTCTACCGGGTATGTTGCTGGCTAGGCAGCCGCGGGCCATGGGTGGTACGCAGGACATCACCGGCGGTCTGCCGCGGGTGACGGAGATCTTTGAGGCTCGCAAGCCCAAGGAGCCGGCTGTGATGGCCGAAATCTCCGGCGAGGTCGAGATCGTGGCCGACAAGCGCCGCGGCAAGATGACCATCGTGATCAAGTCCGAGGGCGGCATGACCAAGGAACACCACGTGCCGCAGGATAAGCAGCTCTTGGTGCATGCCGGCGACCGCATCGAGGCGGGCGATCCGCTGGTGGACGGCCCGCTGGTGCCGCACGACATCCTGCGGATCAAGGGCGACGAGGCTTTGTTCACCTACCTGCTGGCGGAAGTGCAGGCGGTCTACCGCAGCCAGAACGTGACAATCAACGACAAGCACGTCGAGATCATCCTGCGGCAGATGCTTCGCAAGGTGAAGATTGATAACCCCGGCGACAGCAAGTTCCTGCCGGGCGAGGTGGTGGATAAGTTCCGGTTCCGGGCGGAGAACAACGCCCTGGACCACAGCGTGAAGATCAAGGATCCCGGCGACAGCAAGCTGGAGGTTGGTGCGATCCTGCCGCGGGCGGAGTTCGACGCCTTGGTGGCCAAGATCGAGGAAGAAGGCGGAACCCCGCCGACCAAGGACCGCAAACCGCGGCGGGCGACGGCCAAGACCCTGCTGCTGGGTATCACCAAAGCCTCGCTGGGCAGCGAGTCGTTCATCTCGGCGGCGTCGTTCCAGGAGACGACCAAGGTGCTGACCGAGGCGGCCCTCGGCGGGGCGTCGGACGATTTGGTGGGCCTGAAGGAGAACGTCATCCTGGGGCACTTGGTCCCCGCGGGAACCGCCTTCAAGCCGTACCTGAATATGCGGATCAAGCATCTGGGTCGCCCCGTGCCGGAGCGGCAGGTTGCTCCCGAGGAGGCCCACGCGATGATGCAGGAGGCGGCCACGGCCGCGGGCAGCATGGCAGCGGTTACCGCCTCCCTGACCGCCGGTACGGCCGTCGCCCCGTCCGGTGCGGCTGTCCTGGAGGAGCAGCGTAGCCAGCAGTAGCATGTGGGTACGAAGATAGGTATGATGTGAGGTTTGGCCGGCGGTTCGAGCGGCCCCCCCGGTCCGCCCGGCGATCCGGTCGCCGCGCGGGACAGGCGTGCTCCCGGCTGAAGTTTGGAATCGAGGAAACGAATGCCGACGATCAATCAACTGGTTCGACGCGGCCGCCCCAAGCAGGTCCGCAAGTCCAAGGTCCGCGATCTGGAGTGCTCGCCGCAGAAGCGCGGCGTCTGTCTGATCGTCAAGACACAGACCCCCAAGAAGCCGAACTCCGCGCTGCGTAAGGTGGCTCGTGTCCGACTGACCAACGGCAAGGAAGTGACGGCTTACATCCCGGGCATCGACCACAACCTGCAGGAGCACTCGATCGTCCTGGTGCGAGGGGGTCGTGTCCGCGATCTGCCGGGTGTCCGGTACCACATCGTCCGTGGTACGTTGGACTGCGTGGGTGTGCAGGGCGACAAGGAAAACCGGCCTCGCAACCGCAGCCGCAGCAAGTACGGCGTCCGCCGCCGCAAGTAACCCACTCGCTCGCGCTCGGGGCTCGTTGGCTTGCCCCGTGATGCGCGCGTCCCGCGTGGCTATGTGCCGCTGTTCCGCGGGCAACGCGGGCGCCATGCAAGGTCTCGTGTGGCGCTGCTCTGTGAGCAGTGCGGGGCGGTGTGCAGATTCCCGCTCGCGCGAGCCCGCAAGCGGCGTGGGCTCGCGATGATCGGACCTGGCGTGCTTCCTGACCAGGAGGCATCCTCATGAAGACGCTCACCATCGAGAGCGGTGTTTTTCTGCACAACCAAACGATCTCCCGCAAGTACACCGGCGACGGGCAGGATGTCTCTCCGCCGCTTCAGTGGTCCGACCCGCCGCCCGGCACGCACGAACTCGCGTTGATCGTGGACGACCCTGATGCCCCGGCGCCCGAGCCTTGGGTGCATTGGGTGCTCTACAAGATCCCCGCCGCCCTGACGGCGTTGCCCGAGAATGTGGCTCCCTCGTTGCGTGTCTCGCAGCCCGGTGGGCTACTGCAAGGCAAGAACTCCTGGGGCAAAGTGGGCTACGGCGGCCCGGCTCCCCCGCGAGGTCACGGCCTGCACCATTACCATTTCAAGCTCTACGCCCTGGATCAACCTTTGACCCTTGACCCCGGCGAGCCCAAGGCCACCCTGCTCAACGCCATGGCCGGCCACGTCATTGCCGAGGGCGAGTTGATCGGCACCTACCAGAGGTGAGTCTTGCCCGACAAGCGAGTGCATCGCGGCCCGCATCCCGAGGACGCCGCCGCGTTTGCTCCCGCACACTGGCCCGCCTTGCGCCGAGCGGTGGGGGAGTTCTCCTGGCTACTGACTCGCGGCTATGCGGAGAAGTCGGCGATCAAGCTGGTGGGCGATCGATACAGCCTAACGGAGCGGCAGCGAACGGCGGTATGGCGGTGCGCTTGTGCGGACGATGCCCTGGCCGGTCGCGCAGAGCGGAAAGTAGCGCCCGAGAATGTCGCGGGCCTGCCAGTCCTGCTGGACGGCTACAACATCCTCACCACCGTCGAGTCAGCCCTGGCCGGCGGAGTCATCATCGAGGGTCGCGACCGTTGCCTGCGCGATCTGGCCAGCATGCACGGCACCTTCCGCAAGGTCCACGAGACGGCACCGGCCATCGCACTGATCGGCGGCGTGCTGCAATCGTTGGCCGTCGAGAGCTGCGTCTGGTACCTCGACCGACCGGTCTCGAACAGCGGGCGGCTTCGCAAAAACATCCTTGAACTTGCGGCCGCGAATCAGTGGCCCTGGACCGTGGAACTCAGCGACAACCCCGACGCGCTGCTCGCGGCAGCCGACGAGGTGATCGTCACCGCCGACAGCGTCATCCTCGGCCGATGTGCCCGTTGGCTGAACCTGGCCCGCCTCACGGTGCAGACGCAAGTGCCCTCCGCTTGGCTGATCCGTCTCGTCCGGGAGGAGCCCTGAGCTTTGGCTGGGCAGCCGTAACCCTGGGCGTATGTAACTCGTTACACCTTCGCCTGTCCCCACTGCTCGCGGAGCAGTTTGACGGCGGCGGGGACGACCACGCTCTTATCGCCTTTGCAGCCACATTCCAGGCTCACATAGCCCTGGTAGCCGATCATCTTGAGGCCCTTGAAGCCGTCCACGTAGTTGTCCGCCTCGCCGTCTTCGCCGGGAGTATTGCGCGTGCCTCGGCTGGCCATGTGCACGTGGCTCAGGTAGCGACCGCCGGTCAGGAACGCACCCATGTCGCTGGTCTCTTCCCAGGTCATATGCCAGAAGTCGCCCATGACAGTGAGCCCGGGGCTCTCGATGTCCTTGCAGATCGAGGCCCCGTCGGCCACCGTGCGCATGAAGTAGCATTCATCGCGGTTAAGCGGTTCGAGGATGACCGAGGTACCGGCCTTGGCGGCAAAGTCGGCCAACTCGACCAGCACGCCGGTCGGCGGCTTCTCCGCCCGACGGTCCCATCGCACGAAGCCGGTCAGCATCTCGCGGGCTTCTTTGTGAGGCACCGCCGCTTGGTGATTGAAGGCAGGCACGATGATCATGCCTACCGACCCCAACTCACCGGCCGCAGTGAGGATCTCTTTCATGGTGGCCATCGCCTGGTCGCGGACTTCCTTCTTGTCCGCGATCAGCCAGCCTTCGAAGCCGGCACAGATGGCGCTGATCTTGATCGGCCGACCCTTGAGCGCGTCTTTGAGTTCCTTGACGCGGTTCTTGAGGCCGCGACCGCCGACTTCGAGCCCCTCGAACCCGTGCTTTTCCATGAAATCGAGCTGTTCTTTGAGGTTGGCGCCCGGCACGCGGCCTTCCTGGCTCGAGAGTCGCAGAACGGCTTTCTTGGCAGCACCCTGGTCCGCACGAGCACGGGCTACGCTGGTTCCTCCCAGGCCGACCGCCGCCGCCGCGGCCACCGCTGAATGCTGAAGAAACTCTCGACGATTGGAGTTCATACCCATCCCGTTATCCTCCTGTGCGAAAAGGTCAGGCCGTCGGGACCAGGGATAAGCCGCGTGGTCCGGAGCCCGGGTTTCCAGCTACGCTTCGGGCACGCTCAGATTACCCGACGTTTCCCGCATGGTCAAAAGGGTGCCTCATCCGCGTCCGGAAGCCTTCGGCGGCCGATTGCGGCTTCGTTTGGCAACCGGCAACAGCCTGACACACAGACATTAAGGCATTATCACTGACCGATGCTGGATAACGAGCCGCGGGGTCCAGCCCGCGCGGTTCTTTGTCCGGGATCAACGGTTGCTTACGTACGGACGCCGCGCGGGCTGAGGCCCGCGGCTCGTTCGAGTTGTGATCAGCAGCACCCGCAAATCGGTCAGTCTGAGCAAGGCTCCGTGCTGTGAGCAGTGTTTTTCGGGGGAGAGGCACGCTGACACAGCAGTGGCACGCGACGGCGCGTGCCAGGCCCGCCCGCCGCCACGGTTCGGTGGATGCGCCCCTCGTGAGCGGTTACCATCCGCGAAACCAAGGGGCTACGCATGGCGAAGAAAGAGCAAACAAAAGGTACATGCCGCCGCCGAGACCCCTTCGCTATCGCCGATGAGCGTCGACTCTACCTTGTCTCCCCATCCGGCAATGTTGTCTCTCAGTTTCCGGATCAGCAATGGATGACGCGGCAACGCCAGGTCGGCGACGAGTTCTACGAGTATTACAGCGGCCACCGCCTCCGACTCATTCGGCACCTACATGCGAACAAGGGCTTTGATATCGAGACCGCCATCCGCGTCGGCCAGAAGCTCATCGACCGGGTTCTCTTCATCGCGTTCTGCGAGGGCCGCGGGGTGATCCAGCCGCGGACCATCGAGACGGCCGTCGGACGCGCCTCCCGCCTCGCCAAGGTCCGCAACCCCGTGTGGCGAAGCTTCCTTGAGTTGTTCCGAGCCGTGGGATGCCCAGGCCGGCTCTTCCGGAAGATCGATAGTCATCACAGCAGCCTTTTCGGCACGGACGATCTGATCGACGGGCTCGATCTCGATGACGTGCCCTGGACGGACCTCTTTCGCCGCCTTGCCCGCTACGACTACGCCCGCGAGGTGAACGTGGACGTGCTCGGGCAACTGTTCGAGCGGTCGGTAGCCGAGCTCGAGCGTCTGAGGGAGGGTGCCCTGCTCGCGAAGGACACCAGCCACACCGAAGCTCCGATGATGCCCAAGAGCCCGCAGCGCAAGCTCTTCGGGATCTACTACACGCCCGTCGAGTTCACCTCCGCCATCGTCGCGTACACGGTCGATGAGGTGGTGGCTGAGCGTCTGGAAGCCGTACGCAGGGCCCACAAGCTGACCGATGAGCAACTTCGCGAGCCGAGGAAAGCCAAGGCCGCCAAAGCATTCTGGAGGGCTTGCCTGGAAGCGATGAAACGCGTGACCGTGTGCGACCCGGCCTGCGGTGGTGGGGCGTTCCTGATTGAAGCGTACGAAGCCATCTACCGGCACTACGCACACATCCTTACGGAGTTGCAGAACCTCGGCGCCCGAAACACCATGGAGCTGTGTGAGGCGATCCCCGACCTTATCCTGGCCCACAATCTCTACGGCGTAGACCTTCAGCCGGAGGCGGTCGAGACCGCTCAACTCGCCCTTTGGCTGAGGACCGCCCAGCCAGGCGGGGCGCTGGCGGACCTGTCGAGCCACATCATCTGCGGCAACAGTCTGACCGAGGATCCCGCCGTCCACGCGCGTGCGATGAAATGGCAGGAGGCCTTCCCACGGGTTTTCAGCGGCGACCATCCCGGCTTCGATTGCGTCATCGGCAACCCGCCCTGGGAACGCCTCAAGCTGCAAGAACGCGAGTTCTTCGCCCTGGCCGCGCCCGAGATCGCCTCGACGGTCAATGCCGCCGATCGCCGGCGACGCATCGCGAAGCTCAAGACCGCGAACCCCGCACTGCATGCAAGGTATCTCGATGCTCAGTCGAGTGCGGAGCGGATGCTGGCCTACGTGCGGCGTTGCGAACGGTTCCCCTTGTCCGCCAGCGGCGACATCAACGCCTACCTCTTGTTCGCGGAGCTGGCCGCGCAAATCGTCGCTCCCCACGGCCGCGTCGGGCTGCTCGTCCCCAGCGGTATCGCCACTGATAAAACCAGCGCCAGGTTCTTCGAGGCGATCATGGCTGGAAAGCGCCTGCACCGCTTGTATGACTTTGAAAACCGCCGGCGGGTCTTCCCCGACGTCGACGGCAGGTTCAAGTTCACCATCCTGGACTTCGGTGGCAGCGAGGTACGGCGCGACACGGCGGACTTCGTGTTCTTCGCCCACGGCGTCGAGGAGTTGGAGGAGCGCAAACGGCACATCCCGCTGTCCGCGGCGGACATGAAGCTGATGAACCCCAATACCGGGACCTGCCCGATCTTTCGCGATCGCCAAAGCGCCGAGATCACCCGCGCCGTGTACCGCCGCGTTCCCGTGCTCATCGACCGCAACCGCAAGCAGGGCGGCAATCCCTGGGGCGCCCGTTTCATGACCATGTTCCACCAGACCAACGACGCCGAGCTGTTCACCACTGCCGACGAGCTCAAACGAAAACGCTACCAGGTGGACCGCAACCGCTGGACCAAGGGCAAGAGCACGTACCTGCCGCTCTACGAGGCCAAAATGGTGCAGGCTTACGACCACCGGGCCGCCAGCGTCGAGGTGGTCGAGGCCAACTGGGTGAGGCAGGGCCAGACCGTCGAGACCACTCTGGTCGAGCACCAGAACCCCGAACACTTGGCCATGCCGCGCTGGTGGGTCAATGCGGAGGTCGTGGCCGAACGCCTCAAGGAGCAGACGCCGCCGGCCCTGCTGTGCTACAAGGACGTGACCAGCCCGACGAACCAACGAACCATGATCGCCTCATTCATTCCGCCGGCGGGCGTGGTCAACTCGGCCCCGCTGGTGTTCACCGAAGGGCCTTCGCTCCGGCGGCAGTGCTGCCTGCTGGCTAATCTCAACAGCCTGGCCTACGACTTCATCGCCCGTCAGAAGGTGGGCAACGTGCACCTGAACTTCTTCATCGTCGAGCAGTTGCCGACGTTTCCGCCCGATGCGTACGACGATCGCTGCCCGTGGAGCAGCAAGCAGACGCTGGAGCGATGGATCTCGAACCGCGTGCTCAAGCTCTCGTGCACGGCCGACGACATGAAGCCGCTGGCCGAGGCTTGCGGGTTCGAGCCGCCGGTGCACAAGTGGAAGCCCGCCGAGCGCGAGCAACTCCTGGCCGAGCTCGATGCCGCCTACTTCGTCCTCTACGGCCTTGAGCGCGACGACGTGCTGCATGTGCTGAGCACGTTCCAAGGCACCCGCGGCGAGCAGCGAGCGGCGTCCGAGAGCGAGGCTCAAGACGCTCTGTCGCCCGCCGGCCGACGGATCGTCGATGCCTACGACGCCCTCACGCGGCAAAGCTGACCGCAACTCCCGGTCGCGGCTCTGCGGGACGTTGCCGCGCAAGATTGCGCGACCCACCGTGCCATGCCGTCGTCCGGCTTGCCGCTTCGCGGTGTCGCGGCACGGCCGCCGGGCGTGTTGTCGCCAGGCCCACCGGTGTACAATGGCCACTACTTCCGGAGTCCGCCCATGGGCCAGGTAGACACGACACAATACATGCCATCCTCTCCGCCCCGCAGGCGACGAAGAGTACGCGTGGCACTGCTCCTGCTCGCAGCCATGTTCGGAGTCTGGTTCGGCCGGTTCGCCTGGCTGCGGATCACCCTCGAGCCGACCCCCCGGCCGCATCACTACGAGGCCCTCATTCTCGCCCTGGACCCCGCGCCGGACGACCCGGCGATCGCCGAGCAGGCCATGGATCTGCTCAGTTTCCCGCCCTGGGTGTGGGACGAGGCCCCGACGGACTTCTTCTCCGGTGTCGACGTAAGCACCCGCCCGGCCGTGGCCGCGATCGTGCCGAATCGGCATCTCGACATCACCACGGTTCTTCAAGGGCCCTGGGACGCAAACCGGCCGGACATGGCCGCCGCCACCGCGATCTTCTCCTGGGACGAGTTCGAAAAGGCCCGCCGTACCATGGGCGAACTGGCCATGACCGGTTGGCGGGAAAGACTTGATCTCTCGACCGGGCTCCTGCCCTCGATCGGCGCGTACCGAACATGGAGCCGCTGGCTGGTCGCTCATTCCCGCTGGGTGCGGGAGACGCGGGGAGATCCCGCCATCGCGGTCGAGGACTGGCTGATCGCCCTGCGCTTGGCCCGACAGCTTCATCGGCTGCAGTTGCTGTTGCCGCAGATGGTGGCCAGCGGCATGGAACGCGATGTGGCGTCCGAGATGCGCCTCGCCGTCATTGAGGGAATCGGCGAGGTGGATACCGCCGCCCTGTTTCGCGACGTGGATGCCATTCTCGCACCGCTGGAGCCCCCTTCGCAGGTTCTGGAGGGAGAACGCCTCTGGTTGCATCACTGTCTGGAATCAGCCTTCGTACGTGAAGGCGGCGACTGGCTGGCGGTTGGCACAGCCGCCGAGTCTGCTTATTGGGGCGTTGGCAGTCCCCCGACCGACTCGCAGGTTTGCAGGCTTTGGAACCTCACCTCGCCCCTGTTCCACAACCTGGCCACCGCCCGAGCCAACGTCGACGCGTACATCGCCTCCCTCAATGTCTGCACCGACATCGCCATCTGCCAGCAGACTGTGCGTCTGGACAGCGGCAAAGTCCTGCCACCGCCGGGAGCGCTCGACGGATTCATCAGGTTGGCCAGCGGATATGGTTGCCCCCTGGTTGATTACAACATCTCCGCACTCAAGTTTGCTTACATGGTTCGTTGCGAGCTGGACGCTGCCGTTACCATGCTCGCCCTGGAGGAATACTGCCGGGATGCGGGCTGCTATCCGGAAAGTCTGGATCAACTGGTTCCCCATGACATGCACCGCCTGCCCGTCGACTATGGCGATCGCCAAACGCTGCGTTACCTTCTGGACGGGCATAGGTGCATCCTCTACAGCGTCGGGCTCAACGGCGTCGACGATGGCGGTGTGGACACGGGCAGGCGACCTGAGGATTTCGACGATAATGAGAATCTTGACATTCTTTTCAGTGGTCCACGAAGAGAGGGTTTGACTGAATGAGCATCGTGGGTCACAGCGCACCGCCGGCCGACGGCAGCCGGACCGTCATCGCGGACCTGCTGCCCGCCACCGCGCCCATGCCGGAGCCGGCCCGGTCCATCCACTTCTGCAAGGCCATGCTGCTGTATTGGCTGTTTCCCGGTCGACTGGGGCCGCACTTGGCCGTAAGTTCGTGGCGACGTGCTCTGGCCGCTCATGTGCTCAGTATCCTGCTCGTTGGGCTTGTACTTAGCGTGTCTCTGGCGGTTGGGCTGTATAGCGCCAACCCGGAAGTACGAACGCTGCACGATTTACGCACGCTGTTGGCCGAGTCAGTTATCACGGCAGCGAACGCATCAACCTCGGGGGACATCGAGGAAGTCCTGCTGGCCATTGCGGTGATACCTCTTTCGGAGTTGCTGCTTCTCGTCCTGGCCGTACCCCTCATGCCCTGGTGTGCCGGCGGCGACAGTACCCGCTCGGTCCTGCGGCGGAGCCTCAAGAACGTTTACTGGGCGACCACGCTGCTGGTGCCGATGGCCCTGCTCTACGGGTTCCTGTGGCAGTCTGAGTCCTTCGACAGGTCTGAACTGCCCGAATGGCTGGCGGGGGGCATCGTCCTGCTACTGGTCGGGATCGTGGGGGTGCTCGTGTCGCGGGCGCTGTTGACCGGGGCGTCCCGGTACGTAGGGCCACCGGATGGGCCGGCCTTCAAGCCGCGCCAGCCCCGCTGCGACGACTGTGGCTACCTCATCATCGGCTTGCCGCTCGACGCCAACTGCCCGGAATGCGGCACACCGGTGAGCGTCTCGCTGCCTGGCGGCCGGCGCGGGCCGCTGCCCTGGCAAGCACTCCAGTTCCAGCCGCGGGGCTTGGCCCATCTCGTCCGCATGCAGTGGCCGGTGCTTCGCGACCCGGACTTCTTCCGCCGCATCATGGTCCACGAGGGGCTCCCCGCCGCTCGGCACTTCTGGTGGGGGACCTTTCTGTGCATGCTGCTCGGCAGCCTGGGAATCCTGGCAGCCGTTCAACACCTGCTCGTATTGCCATGCACCTCGATACACCAGGAAACTTATGCTGTGGTGACGCTCGGGGCGGTGGCCTCGGTGATCGTCCCCCTCCTGCTCCAGGCGATGATGATGTTCCTGGCCTGCCTGGTCGCCCAATATCGCCTGGATATCCGCGACTACCGCAACTCGGCCATCGTGTGCTACTACGCCTCGCCGCTCATGTGGCCGACGCTCCTGGCGATCGGGCTGGCTATGCTCCTGGCCACCGAGCCGCTGGCGTCCTGGCTCTGGAAGTACAAGGCCATCCAGATCCTGGGTGTTCTGCTCGATGGTGAGTGCCTTTTCGCCGGGCTATGCGGCTTGATGATTCTCGGTACGCTGCTCTTCTGGTGGCTGCGGCTCCAGCACGCTCTCCGCGTGGTTCGCTACGCAAACGTGTAACCCCCATGCCAGGACGCTGCGCCCGCGCGTGCAATCGACACGTCACTCCACTGTTCATCCGCAATCACGCCAGGACGCTACGCCCGCGCGTGCAATCGCCGCTCACGGCTTGCCGCTTCGCGGTCGTACCTCAGTACCCTTCACGTCCCATGTGGACATACAATAACGAGACAACCCACGTGCCGACTGCCGGAGGACAAACCATGCGGCAGAGACGAACCAGCCATCCGGGTATCTGGCTTCTTGGGGTCGTGGTGACCGCCTCCATGGCGTGCGGTCGCGACGCGACCAGCGTTCCCGCCACGGCACCGAGCGGTCAAACCATCAAGCCCCAACAGGCCGACACACCACCGGCGACCACCGCCCCGACCACTCAGCCCACCACCGCCCCGGCCACTCAGCCCACCGAGTACCTCCGCCCCGCGCCGCCCGCCGCACGCATGCACGTCCAGGCCCGCCACGCCATGGTCGATCGGCAGATCGCCAACCCGCGCGACGATCGCCTACCGGTCACCAACGAGCGCGTGCTCGAAGCCATGCGCACCGTGCCGCGTCACGTCTTCGTGCCCGCCGGTATCGCCCGCCTGGCCCACGCCGACCGCCCCCTCGCCATCGGCCACGACCAGACCATCTCCCAACCCTACATCGTGGCCCTCATGACCGAACTGCTCGCGGTCACACCCCAATCGCGAATCCTGGAGATCGGCACGGGCTCCGGCTACCAGGCCGCCGTCCTCGCCCACCTGACGCCCCACGTCTACACCATCGAGATAGTCGCCCCGCTCGGCCGCACCGCCGCCCGCGTGCTCAAGGAGCAAGGCTACGACGAGGTCCACTGCCGCATCGGCGACGGCTACCGCGGCTGGCCCGAGGCAGCCCCCTTCGACGGCATCCTGGTCACCTGTGCCGCCGAGGACATCCCCCGGCCGCTGTGGGATCAGCTTCGCCCAGGCGGACGCATCGTCATCCCCGTTGGCCCCGAGCATCAGGTCCAGAACCTCGTCGTGGTCCACAAGCGCCCCGACGGCGGCCGCCGCACCGAAACCATCAGCACCGTCCGCTTCGTCCCCATGACCGGCGAGGCCCAGCGCCAGTGAGCCCGCGGACCTGAGAACGCACCCGAGCCCCCGGTGGGTCCGCAGCTCCGTACCGCGACCGTAAGGGAGTGGACGAACGCCACGCATACGAGGTCCGCTTCCTAATCCTCGACCCCGCTGCGCCGGGGGGCCCATCCCCGCCGCGGCGGGGGTGGGCTGACGATGATGCGGATGGGAGAAGGACTGCGGTCCCAGGAAAAGACTCAACTTACCCTTGCTGGGACAAGGTAAGCCGTTGCACGTCATAGGCTTAAGCGGGGATTTCGATTTCACGGGTGTGGCTACGCGCGTGTGTTCCGCGGGTTTTGCCGAGGGGTAGACGTTCAG
>JAAYDF010000140.1 GCA_012729395.1 Phycisphaerae bacterium | reverse complement strand
CCGGCGGCTCGCTCGGCCGGCGCCTGCTGACCAAGGTCGGCGACCTGATGCACACCGGCGACGAAAACCCGGTCGTCCGACTCGACGCCCCGCTCCGCGAAGCCGTCCTCGTCATGACCCGCACCAAGATGGCCGCCACCAGCGTGGTCGACGACGACGGCAAACTCGTCGGCGTCTTTGTCGACGGCGACCTGCGGCGGTGCCTCATGAGCGGGCCCATCGATATGGACATCCGCGTCGGCGACCTGCTCGGCAGCCGCGCCAAGTTCGCCCGCCCCGACATGGTCCAGACCGGTCCCAAATTCGCCACCGCCGACATGATGGCCGTCGAAGCCCTCCAGATCCTCCGCGACTACAAAATCATCGAACTCCCCGTCCTCGACCAAAACCGAAAACCCATCGGCATGGTCCACCTCCACGACATCACCCGCGCCGGAATTACCTGAGCCCCAGCCAAAGTTAGGTCTCTGCTGTGTTTTTGCAGGACCAAGGGCTATGCGGTGAAATACTTCTCTACTCAACTTTCTTCAGGACCTCGGCCTCCAACAGCTCCCGTTCCAGTTCACCAACTACCTCATGGACAGATCTGTGGAACTGAACCCGGAGTATCCCATCAAGATCGCTGTGGATGTGGGTTCCTTCTTTTGACAGAATACACACACGCGTACGCCCTAGCTTTCCAAAGAACCAGCCAAGCTCGAAGACTACATTCGGACGTGCCTGCGCATATGTGCCTGAAATCGTCTCGATTACATCATCTGGCGTGAGCAGAACAAATGCAAATGACGCCCTCTGTGCTTCATCTTCAAATTTCTCAATAATCGTTCGTCCTTTGCCTGGTTCTGAGGAAAGCACGATGGGATTGAGTTTCCACTTGTCTCTGATCAAGTCCTCCAGCCGACGAAGATTCGATTCATCATGGCCATGCACAACAAAAACCGATTCCGAATTGCTCGGCAAGAGACGCGCAGCTGGTACCTGCATTTCTTCAACTTGTGGAGGGACATCCAGAACATCACCAGGATGTTCTGCGAGCTCTTGGTCGAGAGCCCGGAGGAACGCGGCAAACGCTTTCACCTCACACACGAGATCATCAGCAGGGTTACCCATCCCTAGAGCTATCTTTGCTCTTTTTGCCTGGAATCGATCTGCTTCGTCAGGGTGCACCGTTTCTCGAAGGAGTCTGCCAGTACGATTCTTCCACCGGGATAGACGCTCAACTCCGGCTTCACAGTTGCCGTTTTCCCGGACTTCGCCCATGATCCTGGCCAAGTCCTGCAGCTGTGAGTGAATAGCCTTCCGTGCAATCTTAACCTTCTCTTGGACTGGCATTTCGTATCTCCTATCAGCACGAGGGCGATAAGGGAGCGCCTACGGCGACGGCCGACTGCTCGGCCCACGAACATCAACCAAATAGATCACCCCATCACCGTACCGCCCAACCGGCTCAAGCGAATAGACTTTCTCCAACTCCTCCGGCGTCAGCAGATACCCGCGGAAATTCGGCTCGAACCACACCAGATGCACCCGCCCAGCCGAACGCAACAACCCGCCGAACCGCTCCAAATCCTGCGCCGTCACCACCCGATCGCTGAAGTGCTCCGCGAACCGCCGCGGCGACTTGCCGGCGGTTCGG
>JAAYDF010000139.1 GCA_012729395.1 Phycisphaerae bacterium | reverse complement strand
TGGAGCCCGACGGCGGAGCGAATGTTCGGCTGGAAGGCCGAGGAAGTGATCGGCCGTCCTTATCCGCTCGCACCGCCTGGGCGAGAGCATGAGGTCGAGGCGGCGATCAGCCAGGTGATGCGGGGCGAGCCCCTCCGGAGCGTGGAGCGTATCCGGCGACGCAAGGATGGCAGCACCATGTATGTCAACCTCTCGACCGCGCCGCTACGCGGGGCCGGCGGCGAGATCATCGGCGTGCTGGCGATTCTTGAGGATATTGTGGACCGTAAACGGGCCGAGGAGGAGCTTCATCGGCACCGGGACCATTTGGAGGAATTGGTGGCCGAGCGGACCGCCCAGTTGGCCGAGGCCAAGGAGCAGGCGGAAGCGGCGAACAAGGCCAAGAGCGAGTTCCTGGCGAGGATGAGCCACGAGTTGCGGACGCCGATGAACGCGATTCTGGGTTACACGCAACTGATGCGTCGCGATGCGACGTTGTCTGCGAATCAGGCCCGCCAGTTGGATACGATCAACCGCAGCGGTGAGCACTTACTGGCCTTGATTGATGACGTCCTGGACATGGCCAAAATCGAAGCCGGGCGGATCTTGCTGCATGAGTCCGCCGTGGATGTGCGTCAATTGCTTGATGCGCTCAAGAGCCTGTTTGCCGCTCGTGTGCGGCATAAGGGTCTCGATTTCGAGGCGAGTTGCTCAGAGATGGTCCCGCCGTGGATTCGGACGGATGAGAGCAAGCTTCGGCAGGTTCTGATGAACCTGGCTGGGAACGCGGTGAAGTTCACCCAGGAAGGTCGGATTGCGTTGCGTGTTGGGTACACGGAGGCGTCGAGCCCGGAGGATGGGCGTCTGGTGGTGGAGGTTGAGGATACGGGCTCGGGGGTGAGCCAGACGGAGTTGTCGCGTCTGTTCGAGCCGTTCAGCCAAGGCGAGGCTGGTCGGCGGACGCGTGGGGGCACGGGTCTGGGTCTTGTGATCAGCCGTCGCTTCGCGGAGTTGCTTGGGGGGACTCTGACGGTGCGCAGCGAGGTGGGGCGGGGGAGCACCTTCGTTCTGGATATCGCGGGACCTCGGGCGGAAGGTCCTCCGGTGGACGGATCGGGCCCGCGTTTGCCGGTGGTGGGCTTGGCGGAGGGTGAGCGGCCTCGCCGAATCATCGTGGCGGACGATGAACCGGACAGCCGGGTTCCACTGGCGGAGCTGTTGCGCAGCGTCGGGTTCGAAGTCTGGGAGGCGGCCAACGGTCAGGAGGTGGTAGACCTGTGCGACACGTTGGCCCCGGAACTGATCTGGATGGATATCCGAATGCCGGTTGTGGACGGCCGAGAGGCGACCCGTTTGGTGAAGGCTCGTCCCTGGGCGGTTCAGCCGGTGGTGATCGCCCTGACGGCGAGCGCTTTTGAGTCGGATCGTGAGAAGCTCCTCGCGGTGGGTTGTGACGATCTGGTCCGCAAACCTTTCCAGGAAGCGGAGATTTTCGATCGGATTGCCAAGTACCTTGGCGTACGCTACAAGTATGAGGAGCGAGCGGTGGGCGAGCTCAGTGTGTCGCGGTTGG
>JAAYDF010000138.1 GCA_012729395.1 Phycisphaerae bacterium | reverse complement strand
GCTCGCATTCTGCTGGCCTTCTTCGGTAAGGGGGAGCTTCGCGAGGAGAACGAGACGGACATGCGGCGAGTGACGGAGGTTCTGCAGGAGCTGGCCCCGCGTGCGGAGAAGGCCGGTGTGGTGTTGGCTATCGAGAGCTACCTGTCGGCTGAGGGCCACCTGAAGATCCTCGATGCGGTGAAGTCCAAGGCGGTGCAGGTTTACTACGACTTCTATAACTCGCATGTGACGAAAGGGTACGATTTTGCTCGGGAGGTTCGCCTGCTGGGCCGGGATCGCATCTGCGAGGTGCACCTCAAGGAGGGGCGTCATCTGCTTGGTGCGGGCCAGTTGGATTGGCCGGGCGTCGCGGCTGTGCTGCGGGAGATCGGCTACGAAGGTTGGATCGTGCTGGAGACGTCCAGCCCGAGCGGTGATATGGCGGCGGACACTCGCCGCAACGCGGCATACGCCCGGAAGTTGTTTGCCGCGTAGGGTGGAGTGTTGGGTTGTGCGGATGCCCAATCAGGGGCAAGCGGTATGTGCGCAGGGTTCGGGTTGCAGTGGGTTATCGATCGGCAGGGGTGAGGTGGATGTCTTTGAACTCGATGGAGGCGTCGCCGCGGTGCATCTGGAGGGTGATGTGTCCGGGACGGACGGAGTCCAATTGGGTGGACTCCGCGCAGGTGACTCCGTTGAGCCGGACGAGTGCGTGTTTTTCACGGACGAAGAGTTGGAGCAGTTGCCACTGGCCCGGGGTGACGAGCAGGTCGTTGCCGCGGGCGAGGCCGTAGATGCTTCCGGTGGGCATGATGGCTCCGTGGAGGTCGAGGATCTGCACCTCGTAGCCGCGATCGGGGAAGGGCTCGTAGCCGAGCCAGCGGAAGTAGACGCCGCCGTTGGCGGCCGGGCTGGTGCGGATGTAGAGTCGCAGGTCGAAGTCCTGGTATTGGCCCTCGTGCCGGAGGTAGCCGTCGCCGTCGGCTCCGATGATGGCTTCATTGCGGACATCCCAGCGTGCGTTGCCGATTTCGATTTTCCAGCCGGCCAGGTTGTTGCCGTTGAAGAGGGCGACGGCGTTCTCGGTGTCGGGCAGCGGCTGGAGTTTCAGGTTGCGGATGGTGATTGGCCAGCCGAGGCTTTGGAAGCCGATGGCCCCGCGGCGCAGCGTGTAGCGTAGCTCTTCGTGTGCGGCGAGGTCGAGGTTCTGGACGGTCTGGTCGTTGATTTTCACCACGAGGCGGGGCCAGTCCATGCGGACATGGACGGTGTTCCACTCGCCGTGTTTGCGGACGGCGTCGGCGGCGGGGGGCACATGGCGGAAGATGGCTCCGGCGGTGTAGGGGCTGGGTGGCCAGCCGGCGGTATCGGCCAGTTCGATCTCCAACCCGGCGCGGAAGGCCCCGTTACGCGGGGCGTGGATGAACAGTCCGGACTCGCCCCATTGGCTGATTTCGTACTCGAAGGTCAGGTTGAAGTTCTCGAAATCGCGGCGAGTCAGCAGGGCGGCGGGTTCCTCGCGAGACCAGCAGGCGGTCAGTTGCCCGTCGACGAGTTCAAAGGACTCGGCCGATCCACCGTGTCTCTCCCACAGGCTCATCGAGGCCAGGAGGTCGATCGGTTGGGCCGGAGCCTGAACGGGCATGAGTGTACACAGTGCACAAAGCGACAGAGTGGTCATGGGGCACCTCATCAAGCCGATAGGCTGCTTGGAAAGCTCAGTGATCCGGTTGGCGGTGTCGCTCATCGGTGTTTTCGTCGGGTAGCAGGAGTTTCATCTCGTCGCTGACTGCCAGGTAGACGCGATCATCGGGTTCGAGTCCCTTGCGGATCTCGACAAATTCGTTGCTGGACATGCCGGGCTCGACCTGGATGGGTTGGGGTTGGCCGGCCCGCTGGACGAAGACGTAGTAACGGCCCGCCTTGGCGAAGACGGTCTGCACCGGTACTGCCAGCACATTGGTCAACTGGGCGACGAGGATCTCGACCCGGGCGGTGAGTCCCGGTTTGAGCTCGGTGAACTCGCCCTCGAGCAGGATCTCTGTTTCATACTGCTTGAGGTTGGGATTGAGATAGCGGTTCTGCGAGTCCGCCAGGACGGCAATCTGGGACACCGTGCCGTTGAATCGGCGCCCGCTGAAGCCCTCGATCTCGACCGTGGCGGGCAATCCCAGCTTCAGCCTCTCCATTTGGGCCTCGTGCACCTGGATGACCGCCTTCATCGAGGAGGTGTCCGGCAACTCGATCAGCGACTGCCGCTCGTGGACCTCGGTTCCTTTCTCGATGAGCGTTTCCGATCGGAACCAGCTTTGCGACCGGGCGTAGACCACCAGGCCGTCGGACGGGGCGAAGATTCTCGATTTTTCCTTCTGGTCGCGGTATTTGGCGAGTTTTTCCTGAACGAGCTCGAGTTCGCTTTTCTTGCCCGCGAGGTCCGCGGTCGCTTTGGCTTCTGAAGCCGCCGCCGCTTTGCGCGTTCGTTCGAGTTCCTTCTGAGCCTCGGTGACGTCCGACTCTTTTTCCTGCAAGGCCATGGGGATGGTGTACTTTTCGATGACCTCATCCGCGAGGTCGGCTTTCTTGACGTTCAGGCCTGCCTCGTAATGCGC
This sequence comes from Phycisphaerae bacterium, assembly GCA_012729395.1. GTDB lineage: Bacteria > Planctomycetota > Phycisphaerae > UBA1845 > PWPN01 > JAAYDF01. Next base: position 15,544 of record JAAYDF010000138.1, on the reverse strand, counting down.
GAAGCGGTCGTTATCCAGTTCGATTCGCGTGAGGAAACCCTGCTTATGAAGCTCTTCAGAGTCTGTGAGTGTGTCCCGTGTGCGGCGGAAGACGTAGTCGGCTTTCTCCTTGCCCAGGGTGGCGTCCTGGCGAAGCTCGACGGCCTCGCCTTCCCGGTACTTCTCGAGGGCCAGTTCGGCCAGCCGGAGGTCCAACTCCGCTCTGCGGATATTGCTGGCGTTTTCATCCTGCAGGATTTCCAGTTCTTTGGCCGCCGCCTCATAAGCTGCCCGGGCGGTGGCTTCGCGAATCTCGGCGTCGCGGATCTTCTCGACGATCTCGTCGCTGGCCAGCTCGACCAGGAGGTCGCCCTTTTTAGCCAAGGTGCCCTCAGGGATAAGCGAGATGATGGTAGAGCGGCCTTCGAGTTCGGAGCGGATATCGATCGACTTGGCGGCCTTCAGTTCGCCTCGTTCTCTGAGCAGCACCGGGAAGCTTCGCCGGCTGACGGTGAAGAGTTGGATGGACTGCACCTTTGCCGGGGCGACCATCCGATTCCACGTCCAGTACCCGGCCACTGTCGCTATCACGACTCCCGCCAGCAGCAGGACCAGGGGCCATTTTCGCCGTCCTCGGCGTTGTGAGGGCTTTGCGGCCGGGACATATTCCTCGCTCGGTCCGGAGACATCGACGACCTCTTCGTTCGCCGTTGTGGACGGCAGCGAGGTTTCCAGTTCAGGAGGACTTACACTCACGGTATCGCCCCGTTCGCAGGGATACATCCTCACTCATCACGCGCGGACAGCTGACCTTCTCACATTGTACGAAGTCTCACCCGCCCAGACCATCGCGCTGGGGCCACTGGCCCTCGTCGTCGACTCGGAGTGTCCCGGTATCCCGCCAGAACTCCAGAATCGCCACGCGATGCTGGGCTTGGGCCTGAGCCAGCCGGTTGCGGGCCTCCAGCAGGTCGTTCTCGGCGTCCACCACTTCACGGTTGCTGACCCGGCCCTGGTCAAACCGGATACGGGCTCCCCGTCGTCGCAGCAGGGCCAGGTCCTGGCTGAGTTTCTGGATTCGCAGCAACTCTTCCTGCTGCAGCACGCGGCGCATCGCTCGGCGGACCTGCAACTCGACGCGGTCGCGGGCTTCCTGGTAGCGTCGTTCCGCCCGGCGCTGGCCGATCAGAGCCGTTCGCAGTGCGTTGCGTTCCTGTTTCTGGTCGAGGGGCACATCGAGCACCAACTGCCCGCGCCACGTGGTCCGTTCCGTGTTGTACTTCAGCGATCCGAGGCTCCCCGGGTCGCTGTCCATCCGCACGCTGCCTCGTGCCGCCAGATCGGGCAAGAGGTTGTTCTCGGCGATGTCCACGCCTCGCCGGCTGTCATCTACGCGATCCAACTCGGTCAGCAGGTCAAGCCGATGCTTCAGGGCCACGCGGACCGCCTCTTCCTCGGCGACGGCTGGCATTTGGATCGCCTGCTCCAGCGGTCGAGCGGAGAGATCCCCGGTCGGCGAAGCCAGGTCGTCTTGGGGGGCCGTAGGCAGTTCCACATGGATGGAAGTCTGGGTCCGCATGCCCAGGCGGATCTTGAAGGCGTCGAGGCTCGTCTCGTAGGTTTCTATCGCATCAACTCGTCGGTTGGTGGCCAGCAGGCGGTTTTGCTCCGCTCGCTGGGCCTCGAGCTCCAGGAGGCGGCCGGTTTGCCCAAGAGCCCGGGTTCGTTCGGCCTCCAGAGTAAAAGACCGGATGCTCTCCGTCGCGTTGACGATCGCCTGCCGCAATTGCTGCAGTTGGAAGTAGTCGGAAGCGATATCGACGGCCAGATCCCGGCGGAACTGCTCGAAGGTCCGCACGGCATAGATGAGGTCTCGCTCGGCCTGATATCGCGATTCACGGGCCACCCGACCGGCCCCGCGAAGCAGCGGGATGTTCGCCTCGATGATCATGGCCCCCGTTTCGCCGGTGGTGACATGGTTGGTCAGATCGCGCATGAGCGTATTGAGCACCCGTGCGGTCACTTCGCCGCCGTAAGGCAGACGCTGTTCCACCGCGATCTGGCTGACCATATCCATGGCGTGATCAAAGTCGCGGACCTGCCCATAGTTGGCGTATTGGCTGCTGATCTGGGCCATGAGCTGCGGCGTCCAGAGGTGCCGTTCGAGACTCAGGGCCAGTGCGGCCAGATAGAGCTCTTCCTTGGCGGTCTGGAATTCCCGAGAATGCTGGAAGGCGTGGCTGAGGGCATCGGTGAGGGACATGACCCAAGCACCTTCTTCGCCGCGCACCTTCCCGGTCGAGGCGGCGTCGGCGGTTGCGTCTTCCTGAGCAGCCGGCTGGGTGTTCGCGGGCTTGGTCGTTGTCTGGAATGATTCCGGGATATCAGGGTCGGTGGGATTCGGAGCGAGTGCGTAGGGGTCGCCCGCCCCCTCGTAACCCGGTTCCCGCCAGGCGGGCCAGTTCTCCTGGCCTAAGGTCGCGTCCTCCGTCTTACCCAGAGCGGTTTGTTGACGCTTCTCAATGAGCCGATACACCTCGCGGTCCGCGTCGTCCGTGAACCACTGGCATCCGCCCGCCAGGCTGGCCGCCATCAGAACCAGGATTCGTGCGGCTCGCCTGAGGGGATTGCCGTGTTTGCGCAAGCGGTTTCTCGACTCTCGTGTGCCTGTCATGGTAGACTCCGGTTCAACCTCATCTGCCGCGCGGCATTCTACCATAGCCTGCAAGTCATAGGCAGCGGGGCACGACGGATCACCGTCACTGGGTCTCCATCGCCAAGTGACTCTGCACAAAATGCGATAATTGCTGGAATAAGTCTTCGGCGACTCGCCGATATGCACGAACGGATGATGATCTGCATCGTCTGAAGGATTCGCTTGCCGGCGAGTCTGGCGAGCCGCCGGCCAAGGGCAACCCGGGCGCGGGTTGAGCGGTGGGGGGGGGTGAGGAGTCGGAGAAGGTGTTATCCTCGTGCGTACCGATGCGGGTCCGGCCTGTGGCGAGGTACGGTAGCATGGGCAGGAGACGACTTGTTGTCGATTCGGGATTTCTCGTCTGTCCCCCATGTGGCGGCGTTCAGTGGGCGGTTTCATTGGCAGGGAGGCACAATCCATGAGGGCAAGCGGAATCGGTCTGTTGTCGGTTTTGAGTCTGATGTTGTGGGCGGGCTGTGCCGGTCAGGAGACTTGCGATCTGACCGTATCGTACGTTCTTGAACCCGCCCGAAGCCTTCCAGAGGGTTTAAGCTCTATCGCGGTATTGGACGCCGGTGTTGAAACCAGTGCGGACACCGCGGAGGACACCGACCGATCGGTCAAGTGGGCGATGATTGCCGCGGACATGATGGAGCAGATGATTCAGGACTCGGCGACGCAGTTCGGGACGGGTTTGACGGTGGCCAAGCGAAGGGATACCACGAAGGTGTTGGCCGAGCGGGACATGAAGCTGGCGGGTTTGGTCGAAGGCGGGACCGCGGCCCAGGCAGCCCAACTTCTCAAAGTGCAGGGTATCATTGCCAGCAAGCTCAATATCCGGGTCGAAGTCAAGGAAGGCAAGGCGCGGACGATGCGTGGCATCGGTGTGCCCGGTTGGGGCGGGCGCTACTTGGGTACGCGGTACTGGGGTGGCGGCGGGTCGATCAGCACGGAGGAAGCCGGCGAGATCAGTCGCAACATGACCGTGCAGTGTTCCTTTGGGCTCATGGACGCGGCGACGGGGGAAGCGATTGTCCAATACTCGCCCAAGCCTTTCCGCAAACTGGACAAAGCGTCGCCTGGTCCGATCTTCGGCAGCAGTAAGGGCGAGGAGGATCTCGACTCGGTTGACGGGATCATCGGCGAGCTGGTCGAGCAGGGCACCCGCGAGTTTGTGAGCATGTTCATTCCCTGTCAGATCGATTACCCATGCTCGCTGGAGTCGGGGCCGTCCAAGCTTTCAGCCCAGGGTATCCGCTTCCTGCGGATGGACGAGTACGAGGCGGCAAGAGCGGCTTTCGATGCGGCTTTGGCCCACCAGCCGGACGATCACCGGTCGGCGTATGCCCTGGGGGTCACCTGTGAGTTGCTCAGAGACTGGGATGGTGCGTTGAAGTGCTATCGGCGGGCGGCCGGGATGCCGGGGCTTAGCGAGGATGATCAGGTTGTCTACATCGTCGCCAAGGATCGGGTGGCGGCGCACAAGGACCGCATCCGCAGGGACTAAGGGAAGGTACTGAGGTGCTGAGGCACAAAGGCGGAAGGCACAGAGGCAGAAGTAAGGACGTTGTTGGCAAGGTCTAAGGACCGTGCCGTAGCGGTCGTCCGCCTCACTACGGCGGGCAGGCTGTGGCGGCCGGGGTGAGGGGTGCGGCTTGTGGGCTGAGGAGTGGGTTTGCCGGGTCTGCGAAGGCGCGAGCGGCGTTGGAGGCGCGCCCCAACCTGGGAGGGGGTGGACGTGTCTGGATCATGAGCCGGTGCGGTGGCCGGGGGCTCCCGCTTGGCACCGTCCGGAGTTCGGGATTGCCTATCCGTTTTGCCCATTGAGGAGAACGCCATGCGAGCATTCGTGTGTACCATCATCGCGGTTGCGGTCAGCGGGCTGGTCGGACCCGTCGTGGCTCAGGAGATCGACATTCCCGCCGCCCAGCAGAAGCTGCTGAGCAAGCGGGCCGCCGAGGCCGACGCCTATCGCAAGCTGGCCGAGTGCATCAAGGGCCTGCAGATCAACTCCGAGACCTACGTGAAGGACTTCGTGGCCGAGAGCGACGTGATCCAGACCGCTCTCGACGAGTTCATCAAGGGGGTCCGCCTTGGCGAGCCGCGTTGGTACGAGGATATGACCTGCGAGGTGCCGGCCGAGGTCACCGTGGCCCGGGTCATCGAGACGCTCAAGGAGATTCACACCCGGCACTACAAGGGCGATCGCGTCAAGGGTAGTGATATCGAGCAGATGAACCGCACGGTCGAGCGGCAAGTCATCAAGGTCATCGGCATGGGGGCTCCGCGTGTGGATCTGCCGCCGGGGTTGCCCGAGGGAGTCGAGGAGGTGCTGACGCCCGCACCGGCGGACCTGCCCGCACCGCCCATCCCGGCCTTGTGGCGGCGGATTCCCCCGCGCGAAAGACTCATGGCTATCCAGGCCGCCGAACGCGACGCCCAACGCAAACTGCTTGAGCGCATTCAGGGCTTGCGTATTACCTCCGATACCCTGGTCCGCGACTTCGTCACCGAGTCGGATGTCATCCAGACGGCGGCCCAGGGGATGCTCAGCGGGTACGAACGCAAGCGCGTCTACCTGCACCACGATGAGCCGATCGTTGAGGTTACCGGCACGGTGCCGGTCGAGTCGGTCATCGCCATGATTAAGGAGATTCACTCCCGCTCGATCCAGGGCAGCCGGATCAAGGGCACGGACATCGAGGAGGTGACCCGGACGATCCAGCGGCAGACGTTCGAGGCCACGGGCATGGGTGTGCCTCGCCCGCAGGCTCTGCAGGAATACGCGGCCCAGGCTGCCGCGACGCAACCGATTCCACCGTGGGCCTTGAGCCCGATTCGCAAGGAAGGCAACGGCGTTCCGCCGGCCGACAAGGCGGGTACCGCTCAGGGCAAGCTCTTGGCCGCCCGGGCCGCCGAGTTGGACGCCAAGCGTAAGCTGGTCGAGCACATCCAGGGCCTGCGGATCGACTCTTCCACCGCGATTCGGGACTTCGTGACCCAGTACGACGACATTCACAGCCAGGTAGACGCATTCCTGGTTGGTGCGATGATCGAGAGTACGGAGTTTGACGGCGACATGGCGACGGTGACGGTGGGCTTGCCCGGCATGCAGGTCTGGCAGGTGATCCACGAGCGCATCCGCATCACTCGTCTTGAGCCGGGGACGAAAGTCCCCGGTTGATCGCCGGGAGGAAGTCTCCGGTTGCCTACCGGGAAGAAGTCCCCGGGTTATCCGAGATCAGGTATCGCAACGATCCCCAGGCGCGGGAGACAACGAGCCCCCAAGCGCAAGCGCGGGGTTTCGGGTTCGGCAACCGTTACAGTGTTGACTTCGCGGCCGATGGCCGCCTTTGGGAGGTATCTCATGCGTCGTGCATTCCTATCCTTGATCGTCCTGGTCGCCCCGGCCGTCGCACTGCTGACCGCCGGCTGCGAGCCCGAAGTCCGCACCGTCCACCGCTCCGAACGCATCGAGGAGTCCGAGCCCCGCACCGTATCCCCCGGCCAGGAAGTCGTCGAATAGGCCGTAGAAGCTTGTTGAACAGGGTGCGACTCGCCCGCCGCTGGCGCGGGGACAGCAACGCCGTAGCGGTCGCCCCCCGTGGCGACCGGCGTACGCTTCGCCCGCCACACAGGAACCTGGACCGTTTTCAGGTCCTTCTGAGCTTTGCGCAGCGGCTCACTTGGCGCGTCACGACGTTGAGCTGACAGTAGAAGATGATGCTTCAACTTGGCTGCATGATCCGAGGCAGTACTCAAGGCGATGGTTCATGGATGATTCTACGTTAGACACGTCGAGCGACTCGTTCACCACCCCCTCGGAAGCTTCCGTGCATGGCACACAACCTGGCAACTGCACACGGCTCATTTGGCTGGCAGCCGTGTGCGGTGTCGTTGGTCAGCTCTTGTTCTCGAATGATTGGTGCTTCTACATCGTGCCATCCGCGCTCCTCGCGGCCCTTGTATTCTGGATCATCGTCAGATCCATGCCGTTCATGTCTCGATTGGATCGGCCACCGCTGAGATACCTTGGCCTCGCGCTTGCCGTCGTCATCGGCCTGAGTTGCGGAGCCGTGTTTCGCGTCATTCCGACTTGGGCGTTCAACGAAGCGTTCGGAATCGATCAACCGGAGGGTATTCGTGATCTGCGCATTTGGCGACACTACGAAGGCGGACCGGGCGAACATTCGCTGATTCTGGAATTCGTGGCGGACGAAGCGGCTGTTCGGGCACTGACGGCCGCGCTCCCAAGTCAATCGGATAGGCCGCCCAATGTGCCGCACATGGAACAGTTGGAACGAGAATGGCGGGAGAGCCGTTCCTGGCTGGCGGCATATGAGCTTTTCGGCGGCCCCGGTCACGCAATCGGGCGAAGAACCTGGAAGCGAATCACACCGTTGCACGCCCCTGAGATATTCTATTGGGATCACGGGGTCAACTCCACGCTGCTGCTGTGGGACCGCACGTTGGGTCGCGTCGTTGTGCTACATTCACGGGGCTGAATCATCGGACAGCTCCGTTGCACATCGCGGGCCGCTCACAATCGTTCGCCGGGCAGTTGGCTGGCTTGGCGGACCCAATCGGCGAATTGCGTTTCGTCGAGCGGGTCGTCCTCGTGGATGTCGAGGTGGCGTACTTCCTTCTGCTTAGACTCACCGGGCGGGGCGGGCCGCAGCGACGTGCCGCGGAAGAAGGTCACCTTGACGTACGTCGTGAAGCAGTGGATGCCGAGGAACCAGCCCTGGCCCTCGACGCCGTAGAGCGGCGAGTTCCATTTAACCGCTTTGCGCACGCCGGGGACGGTGCGCACGATGAGCGCGTCGAGGCGGCGCCCGAGGTCACGCTTCCAGCCCGGCATGGCCTGGATGTAGGCTTGCACGGGGGCGTCGCCGTCGGCCTTGGCGATTTGCGGGTTGCCGCCTGCGAGCAGGGCCGGCTTCGCGACCTTGCGGGACCGCGACTTCTGGCTTGCCGCGATCGCCTTCTGCGCGTAGATGTGCGCGCCTGAGGCATGCCTTGGGACGTGCCAGGTGGCGACCGCATGCCCGGCGGCACGCGCGGCAAATCGTGCCGCGTCGGACGTTGCCTCTCTCGCGGCGGCATGCGAATCAAGCGAGAGTCTGCGAACCTCTTTCATGCTCAGCTCGCGCGTCCCCTTTGCCCACGCCTTGACGGCCTCTATCGCCTTGCGCGGACGATCATCGTGTGGATGCTCACTCTCGAAAAGCGGAAGTACACGAAGCGCTTCCCTCGCGGCCTCGAACGCCAAGGTTTTATGCTCTTGCGTCTCGCGCTTGACGGCTTGCTGATTCGTGACTGTTGACGGTGATCGGGGTATTGCGGACCTGGCCTTGCGATCCAGAGCCATTCTTCACCTCGTCAGTCCGGCTCACGCGGCTGCGGGGGCGTTTCACCGTACCGCGACCCTACCCCGGCGATACTCGCTCGTCAATGGCACCTTTTCTTCATGACATCCTGGCGGGTACATCCGCGATGCGTTTGCGTCCGAACTCCCCGGTTTTCCTGTCTCGTGGGCGGGCGGTATGATGGGGCTATGGGTGGATCCGCTGCCAAGCTGGCTGGAATCTTCGCGTTGTGCGTCTGGGCGGGCGTAGCGCGTGACGGGTTGGCGGATGAAGCGAGCCGCGGAAGCGAGTCCGCGGGTGCGGCGACGGATGCGGCGTTTGTCGGGCTGGTCGATCGGGTGATGGCCCTGCGGCTGGCGGGGGGGCTGACGGTGGCGGGGGCGCTGGCGGTGATTCCCGAGTCGGAGCTTCGTCTGCGGGAGGTGCTGGCGGAGCGTAGGCAACTGAGCGAGCCGCGGGAGCCGGCGCCGGGGCTGGTCGAGATCGAGGCGTATTTGCCGGCCGAGGCGGTGGCAGCGCTGGTTCGCGAGATTGCCGCCTGGTACCTACCCAAGGCGAACCCGGCCCTGCTTGAGGTTGCACCCGAGGGTTCGCCAGCCACCGTAGCGGGGACGGGTCTTGCCCCCCGCGAGCCTGGACAAGCCGACCCATCGTCCGCCACGGCCCCGCCGGGCTGGCGGCATTGCAGTGCCCGCGAGCTTGAGCTGGTGCGCGAGGCGGCCCGGATTGACCTGCGGCAGCGTTTGCTGGCGAGTCTTGGCGGCTGGCGGGTGTCGGCCTCGCAGACATTGGGTGTGTTGTGGGTTGCCCGGCCTGATTTTCGTGGTGCCTGCGAGCATCAACTGACCGCCCTGGCTTTGCCCGCCGCGATTCTGGAGCCGACCGGCATCTGTCGGCAGCCGTTGGAGCTTTCGCGTATTGCGGTGGCCGATCTGTTGGCTCGGGCGGCGGCGTCCTGTGCGCACCCGATCGAGGCGGATCTCGCCCAGGCGATCGACCCGGATTTTCAGGACCCGCTGGTGCTGGACGGTTTGGCGGTGGCTCCGCCGCGCCGGGAGGTGGCGCCCGCGGCCCCGTCGGGGGTGCAAGAGGTTCGCGGGCCGGACTGGATTACCCAGGTCCTGACCATCACCGCCGTCGGTCGCCCGCCGGCTGGCGTCCCCGTAGCGAGTCGCCGTCCGCTGGCTGCCGCAGCCGCTGAGGTTGAGGCCCGCCGCCAGCTCTGGTTGCGCGTCGAGTCGTTGCCCCTGCCCGACGGTCGGACCGTCGGCGACGTGCTGGTCGCCCATCCGGAGGCTGTCCGCACCATCGACCAAGCTGTCCTCCCCGCCGCCGTGGTCACCTTCGGCGACGACGATCAGGCCACCGCGGCGTTCAACCTTCGCCTGGAGACCGTGTGGCGGGTGGTGGGGGTGGAGTGATGAGTACTGAGTAATGAGCCATGAGTAGGGTGTTATCAGAGGTGGGTTCAGTGGATCGCGTAGCCGACGGCCAGAGTCAAGAGCCACTGGTCTACCTTGAACATATCATCAAGATCTACCGCAAGCCGGGCAGCGATGTGCAGGTCACCGCGTTGCGTGGCGTGACCTTGGCGTTTCAGCCGGGCGAGTACGTAGCCATCTGCGGGGCCAGCGGCTCGGGCAAGAGCACACTCATGAACCTCATCGGCTGCCTCGATCACCCGACCACCGGGCGATACTTGCTGGATGGCGAAGATATCTCCACACTCGACGACAACACCCTCTCCGAGATCCGCAGCCGCAAGCTGGGCTTCGTGTTTCAGAACTTCAACCTGATCCCGCAATTGACGGTGCTGGAGAACATGGAGGTGCCGCTGTTTTACCAGGGCATCCCGCCGCGGGTACGGCACAAGCGCTCAGAGACCCTGCTGGAGCGTGTTGGGCTGGGTGAGCGGATGCATCACCGGCCGATGGAACTTTCGGGAGGCCAACAGCAACGGGCGGCCATCGCCCGGGCACTGATCAACGATCCGCTCTTCATTCTGGCCGACGAACCCACGGGCAATCTGGACACCGCCACGGGCCATGTCATCCTGGATATCTTCGACGGCCTGCACGCGGAGGGTAAAACCATCCTCATGGTGACGCACGAGCCCGACGTCGCCGCCCGCTGCGAGCGTGTGGTCACGCTGCGGGACGGGCGGATCCTCAGCGACGAATGGCGCGATGGGCGGCACAACCGCAAGGCATGATCCCGGCACGTTCAACGGAGGTTCTGCGATGTCCGACCGGATGGTTCCCGTGTGCCGCACGAGCGATGTGCCGATCCGACAAGGCCGCGAGTTCGAGGTCGCCGGCCGGGCAATCGCCATCTGGAACGTCAATGGCACCTTCCACGCCACCGACGCCGTCTGCCCCCACGCCGAAGGCCCCCTGACGGCCGGCTTCGTGACCGGCTCGGTGGTCACCTGCCCAATGCACGCTTGGATGTTCGACGTGGCCACCGGCCGGGCCGTCAGACCCGCCATGGCCCCCAACCTCGTCCGCTACAACGTGGTCATCGAAGGCGACCAAGTGTTCGTTCGTCTGCCGGAGTGAGAACCAGATCCCTCATCCAGGCCGATTGATGCGGCCATCGGCCGTGCGATAGTTGCGCGCGTGGGGAACCAAGGGCCTACTGGTAACTCCAGGCCATGCGGGCCAGGGTCTCGGCCGCCTGCAGGAGGTGGTTGAGGTCCACGCGTTCGTCGTTGGCGTGAGCCTGGGACAAGGGCCCCGGGCCGAAGGTGATGACCTCGGCGTCGGGGAACTCGCGGGCGAAGATGCGGGCGTCGCAGGACACATCCCAGCCTCGAAGCGGCTCGCCCTGGTCATGTCCGGCTTGGGCGGCGGCGGCGAGCAGGGTCCTCATGGCCGGCCCGTCGGACGGGCGGGCGAAGGCGTCGTTGTGCAGCTTGTCGAAGCGGATCTCGGAGGTGATCGCCTTGGCGGGAAGGCCGGCCGACTCCGCGTACGCCCGCACGCCCTCGGCGACGGCTTGACGCATCCGCTGGGCGACCTGCTCGAGAGTGTGCGTCGGGAGGAAGCCCTGCCCACCCTCCATGGTCAGACCGTTTGGTTGGCCGCGATCCGCCAGGGTCATCGTCATAGTGGCCCAATCACCCCCGCGCTCCCGGCGGGCGGCCACCAGCCGACGAATGATCGCCGCCGCTTTGGTGATCGCCCCGTCCAGCCGATCCACGGAGCCCATGTGGCCGGCCAGCCCGAAGACCTCCAGTGTGGCCGACTTGTCCTGCTCTTCGGACCAGGCCAGGTGTCGTTCGAGTACGGCATCGCCCGCGCCCGGGCGGGTCTTGTCCCCGTATTGGCGGCAGTAGTCGGCCAACGCGTCGTCCACCAAGACGCGAAGCTCGGGCAGAAGATCGCCCTGCCAGGTCAACCGCAACGGCACGTGGTCCTGGACTCGCGACGGGTGCTTGCCATGGGTCCCCAGAATGCCATGACAGGTCTGCACCGGACGATGGGGGAAGAGGGGATGGTCGCTCTCGGCCTTGAGCTGCCGGCCGCACGCTCCCAACGCGTCAACGACGAAGGCCATCGCTTCCAGCAGAGTGTCCCGCCCGTCGACGCTCTCGGTGGTTTGCAGGATCGTCTCGTACCAGACCACTCCGCGGTTGCCCGGGTGTATCTGCAGGTCGGTACATTCGAGCACGACGATGGCGTCGAAGGCCGACCGTGGTTTGTCCAGGGCGGCCGACAGGCTGCCGTTTCCGCCGGTCTCCTCGTCGATCACGAACTGCAGCAGCACCTCGCACGCCGGCCGCAGCCCGAACCTCGTCCGCGCCTCCGCCAGGAGTTGCATGGCGAGCATCATGACCAGGCAGGGGCCCTTGTCATCGACCGCCCCGCGGCCATGGATGATGTCCCCCTCCACCCGCGGGGGCAGGTGCGGGGCGACCGTATCGACATGGGCGTTGAGGGCCAGTACCGGTTGCCCGGGATTCGGCAGGCGAATCATCAGGTTGCACCGATCGCGGTAGACTCGCCGCACGATGCGCGCGGGCTTGCCCTCCAGCGGCCCGGCGTAGTAGGGCAGCGTGAAGTACGGGTGGTCGGCGATCTGTTCGGTGATGTCTACCCGCTCGGTCTGCAGATCGGGCGAGCAGGCGGTCAGGTGCCCCTCGATGATGTCGAATACCAAGCCTTCCGCCGCGGCACAGGCCCGTGGGCTGGCTTTCGGCGTCGTGTCGATGCGGATCATCTGGGTGAGCAGCTCGACCGCCTGCTGCCGGCGGGCAGGGTCGTGTCGCTGGGCGGTGAGCCAAGCCTCGATTTCCGCGGGTAGCACTCCTTTCCCGTCCGGCATTCGCTGGGCTTGGCTCTGTTCGGACATTCACAGTCACCCTTGCTGGCCCCCCGTGTTCTGACAGTCCGGGCCTCACCCTGCCGGCACCCCAACGACGGGGCGGCGGCTATGATTACCGCACTTGGCACGAGCGGTGTCAAGCCGAGCGGGGAAGACTGGTCGTGATCGGCGTCCGATCGGGCCCGGCGACGTAGCCACCCGCCCGATCCTGCCGCCGCCGCAGCCTGGAGCGCCGGACTTCCTCGGCTTGAGGTGCGCGGGGCGGGCCTCTACAATGTAGTGTCCCGGCCGGTGGCCGGGCATCGCGGGTGAACCCGGCGGCAACAGCAAACCCGGCAAGGGCTGTCTTGCCGCCGCAACCCGACCGACGTGTGGACCGCAAGACTAAGCTTGCCCTGCTCGACCAGCCTGAACGTATGGCCCGAAAACACAAGAAACTTGGCGAGATCCTGGTTGGTTGGAACATCCTGACGGCCAAGGCCCTCGGCGATGCCCTGACTTATGCCACGGAACACAACCGGCGAATCGGTGAGGCCCTTGTCGAACTCGAATTGTGCAAGGAGGAGGACGTCTGCAAAGCCCTCGCCACCCAGTTCGAGATGAAGTACATCGAGCTGGACCAGACGACGGAGATCCGGACCAACCTGCACCTGATCCCGGAGAAGATCATCCGCGAGCATCGGGTCCTGCCCCTCGGTGAGGAGAACGGCCGCCTCAAGGTCGTCGTCAGCGATCCGCTGGATCTGGAGACGATGGACCTGCTGCGTTTTCGTCTGAATCCCAACATTGAAGTTTCACTGGCCCCGCCGTCGAAGATTCAGCGATTCATCGACGTGTTCATGTCGAAGGTCCAGAGTCAGCTTGGCGACACGATGGCCAGCATCGACCATGATCTCCCCGAAGATGAGGATGCCATCGGGGCTGCCGTGGCCGAGGACGGCGATGCCCCGATCATCAAGCTCATCAACCAGATCATCAGCGAAGCGGTTCGTACGCGGGCGAGCGACATTCACGTGGAGCCCATGGGCGACCGGGTCCGCGTCCGGTACCGCATCGACGGTGTCTGCCATAACCGCGAGCAGATCCCCAAGAAGCTGCAGGGTGCGGTGAACACCCGGCTCAAGCTCATGTCGGGGATCGACATTTCGGAGAAGCGCATTCCGCAGGACGGCCGGATCAAACTGGCCATCAGCGGCCAAGACATCGACTTCCGGGTCAGCTCGTGTCCCTCGACGCACGGCGAGTCGATCGTGCTGCGTGTGTTGCGTCCGGACGCGGTTCGTGTGGGTATTCAGGCTCTGGGATTCGAGGAGGACGACTACCAGACGTTCATGAAGATCATCAAGCGGCCCAACGGCATCTTTCTGGTGACCGGGCCGACCGGGTCTGGCAAGACCACGACCCTCTATGCCGCCCTGCAGGAGCTGAACCGTCCGGACAAGAAGATCATCACCGCGGAGGATCCCGTCGAGTACAACTTCTCGGGCATGAACCAGTGCCGGGTTCGCGAGGAAATTGGGCTGAGCTTCGCCAAGATTCTGCGGGCGATGCTTCGCCAGGCCCCGAACATCATCCTGGTGGGTGAGATCCGCGATTTGGAGGTCGGCGAGGTGGCCATTCAGGCGGCCCTGACCGGTCACTTGGTCTTCAGCACGCTGCACACCAACGACGCCCCGAGCGCCATCACCCGGTTGATTGACATGGGGGTTAAGCCGTTCCTGGTTGCCAGCTCGATCCAGGCGGTGATGGCCCAGCGGTTGGTGCGGATCATCTGCGAAGAGTGCAAGGAGGACGATCCGTCGCCCGACCCGAAGATGCTTCGCGTGCTGGGCTTCAAGCCGGAGGATCTCGGGGGTTTGAAGTTCAAGCGTGGAGCGGGTTGCAAGCGGTGCAACGGGACGGGCTTCCGGGGCCGCAAGGGTATTTTCGAGTTGATGACCATGACCAACGAGCTGCGTGACTTGGCGTTCAACCGTGCGAGCACGGGCCAGCTTCGCCGGGCCGCCGCCGCGGGGGGGATGAGGCCGTTGCTGGAGGACGGGAAGCGGAAGATTCACCGGGGCCTCACCACGCTGGCCGAGGTGGCCAGGCACGCCCAGGCCGAAGGCATCCTGATTGACGAGTAAACCCATGGGCACATTGCACATTGACCGTATCCTGGAGACCTGCATCAAGCGGGGGGCGTCCGACATTCACCTGACCGTCTCCCGGCCGCCGGTGTTGCGGCTGCACGGGCATCTGCGCTCGTTGGAGACCAAGGTCCTCGAACCGGAGGACACGGTCGCGTTGATGAAGGCCATCACCCCGGACCGCAATCAGCAGGAGATCCAGGAGGAGGGCGGTACGGACTTCGGGTTCGCCTTCGGTGACGCCGGCCGGTTCCGCGTGAGCGTCTTTCGCCAGAAGGGCAACCTGGCCATTGTGCTGCGGCTGATTCCCAACAGGCTGCTGAGCTTCGAGGACATCGGGTTGCCGAAGATTGTGCAGGCCCTGTGTCGGCGTCCGCGTGGGCTGTTCCTGGTCACCGGGCCGACCGGCTCGGGCAAGACCACCACCCTGGCGACCATGCTCGACTACATCAACACCAACTTCGATCGACACATCGTGACCGTGGAGGAGCCGATCGAGTATTACCACTCGCACAAGCGTTCGCTCATCAACCAGCGTGAGGTCGGGCTGGACGTGCCCAGTTTCGCGGAGGCCCTGCGTCGTGTGTTGCGGCAGGACCCGGACGTGATCCTGGTCGGCGAGCTGCGCGACCTTGAGACGATGGAGGCCGCCATCCGTGCCGCCGAGACCGGCCACTTGGTCTTCTCGACGGTGCACACCACCGGATGCCAGGGTACGGTCAACCGCATCATCGACGCCTTTCCCCACGAGCAGCAGGAGCAGATCCGCGTCCAGCTTTCGACGAACCTGATTTCGGTGTTGTCGCAGGCTTTGTGCCCGCGGCTGGAGAAGGGCATGGTGGCGGCCTACGAGTTCATGGTGGTCACGCCGGCCATCGCCAACCTGATTCGTGAGAACAAGACCTTCCGTATCGACTCAAGCATCCAGACGGGCAAGAAGTACGGCATGCAGCTCCTCGACGAGCACCTGCTCAAGCTCTATATGGAGAAGGTTATTTCCGCCGAGGAGGCGATGGACAAGGCCCGCAATCCGGGCGAGATGCAGG
>JAAYDF010000137.1 GCA_012729395.1 Phycisphaerae bacterium | reverse complement strand
CCGTCGATGTAAAAATCCAGGAATCCGACGACAACAGCGCCTGGGCCGACTGGACAAGCGGCGCTTTCACCCAGGTGACGACCGCGAACGACCATGCAACTTATGAGAAAGCCTACACCGGCTCGAAACGGTATATTCGCACCGTCGCCCGGATTCTTGTCGCGGCCTGCGACTTCGGCGTCGACGTTGTTCGACTCGCTCCGACGACGGCGGAGGACACCCTGTTAAATGAGCTCATCACGACTGCACGGGAACGCGTTGAAGAAATAACAAGAAGAGCGTTGATCAAACAGACCTGGGACTACTGCCTGCCACAATGGCCTGACGGCGACTGCATCGAGCTTCCCTTCGGGAGCCTGCAATCGGTGGAATCGATCACCTATAAGGATACCGACGGAACGATCAGCACACTTCCGGCCGGCGGCTACATCGTCGAGCCAAACGGCGAGCTAATCGGACGGGTCGTCCTTGCTTACGGGGATTCCTGGCCTTCCGGTACGCTCTATCCGGCGAACCCGATAACAATCAGGTTCACCTGCGGGTGGGCTTCCGCCTTGGAGGTGCCACAGCGGATCAAAACGGCGATCAAGATGATCTGCGCTGACCTCTATGCGATGAGGGGCGAGCCGGTGGTGGGACAGACGGTCACCGAGGACAAATCGGTCCCACGGCTGCTGGCCAGTTTCAGGCTTTGGGAGGAGTTTTGAGATCCGGCAGGCTGGACAGGCGCATCACGCTGCAGCGCAAAACAGTTGTTGAAAACAGCTATGGCGAGCCGATCGAAACGTGGATGGACTTGGCGACGGTGTGGGCGGAATACCTGCCGGCCGGGGGCGCAGAACGATATGCCGCCACACAGATGGTGGCCGAAGCCGACACGAGATGGCGGATCCGGTACAGAGCGGACCTGACCCCGATCGACCGGCTGAGTTACGCGGGAAGAATATATGACGTCACGGGGGTGGTGGAAATAGGACGCCGCGAAGGGCTGGAAATCTTTTCGAAAGCGAGGGCGGAGTGATGAATGGGCATGGCTCTTTTTCGTTTGAGCTGAAGGGTGTGAAGGAATTGACAAGGCTTCTGGACCAGCTGCCGACTGTGGCCATGAAGAAGACGGTTCTCAGAAACGCGTTGAAGAAGGCGGGAAACCCGATCGCCGAAGCTGCCAAAGCGAACGTGCCGGTCGTGACCGGACGTCTGCGGGACTCGATCACGGTGTCCCCGAGTCTGAAACCTTCACAGAGGAAGGGAAGACAGGACCGCTCGGTGGTGACCGTCTATGTCGGCTCGTCGTCCCCCGTCGCCCACCTCGTGGAATTCGGGACCGTCGAGAGGACTCTTGACGAACCTCGGATCATCAAACTCGGGGGTCGCTGGGCCAGGATCACGACAACCGGCTTCGTCTCCCCGAATCCATTCCTCCGGCGAGCCTGGCACGCGATGAAAATGCCCGCCTTGGGGATCTTCGCCGACGAGATGAAGAACGAACTCTACAAATCGGCCGGGAGACTGGCGAAACGGGCGGCGGCGGGCAAGCTGACGGCGGCACAGGTGAGAGGGTTGAGCAAATGAGTGCTGAAAATATCGAAGAGGCGATACATGACATCCTCGTTGCCGACGCGACCGTGCAGGCTTTGACCACCAGGTGCTACCCCTCGACACTGCCACAGGATCCGACCTATCCGCTCATTCTCTACATGCGGGTGTACGGCGCCGGGGAAAACGCCCTGGAAGGGCCGGTGGGGATGGCGAACCCTCACTTTCAGATCGAGGCATGGGCAAAGACATACGCCGCAGCCAAGGCTCTGGCCAAGGCGGTGAGGAACGCCCTGAACGGGTTCCGTGGGACAAGCGGG
>JAAYDF010000136.1 GCA_012729395.1 Phycisphaerae bacterium | reverse complement strand
ATCATCGAGACGCTGCCTCGTCCTCGGAAGGAAATCAGCCGTTACGCCCCCAGAATCTTGACAATCAAGATCAATCCTGAAAAAATCGGCGCGGTTATTGGTCCCGGTGGCAAGGGCATCCGCGGAATTGAGGCAGCCAGCGGCGCTTCCATCGATATCGACGATGACGGCACCGTGACCATTTCCTGCCTGGAGATGACAGGCGCCCAGAAGGCGTACGACATGGTCGAGATGATCGCCACCGGCGTGAAGGTCGGCCAGATCTACAACGGGCGGGTCACGAGCATCAAAGACTTCGGGGCCTTCATCGAGGTCGCTCCGGGACAGGATGGCCTTTGCCATATCAGTGAACTGGCCGATGGTTACGTCAATGCCGTGAGTGACGTCTGCCGTATCGGTGACGAGATGCGGGTCAAGGTCATTCTTGTGGATGACCAGGGAAGAGTGAAGTTGAGTCGCAAGGCCGTGCTTCGCGAAGAGAAGTCGGCCGACGCAACCACCGAGGCGTAGCAGCGCAGACGACCAGCCAGACCAAGGGTTGACGTGCCACCGGCAGTGGGATCGATCGGTCGGGAGGCCCAAGGCATGGGCTCCCCGGGCGGCGATCGCCTGAGGGTCATCTCATTTGCCGGCACCACGGAGGTACCGCCCATGGTCGTTGGTACGGTCAAATGGTTCGACAGCAAGAAGGGCTTTGGGTTCATCAAAGGCCAGCAAGACGGGCAGGACATCTTCGTCCACTATAGCAATATAGAGGGCGAAGGGTTCCGGAGCCTCAAGAACGGCGAACCCGTCGAGTATGAGCTGGTCGAGGCGGAGAAGGGGCTGCAAGCGCAGCACGTTCGCCCTTGCCGCCCTTCGGGTGCTCCCCGAACCTGACGCGCAACGCGCCTCCAGCCTGAGCCTGGCCGCGGACCTGTTTCGCCGGTCCCGCTCCTCCGATCCCACAGAGCAGGGAACCGGTGTCACACGGAGTACCGCCAACGGCGGGTTGTGCATAACACCATGAGTGAGACGGCCTTTATCCTGATCGTGGAGCGTGATCGGGCTCACGCGGAGCGTATCGCCGAGGGCATGCGCAGCGAGGGCCACGCATGCAGCGTGGTCGAGTCGGCGGCGGAGGCCTTGGACAGCCTGCGCTCGCGCCAGCCCGACGTCATCCTGGCCGACTTCCCGCTTCTTGAGGCCGACGGCAACACCGATCTTCTGGCCGAGTCCTCCCTGCTCGCCCCCGACCGCGAAATCATCCTGATGGTGGACAATCACCATCCAGGGCAAGATGTGCAGTGCGATCTGGCCAAGCGAGGGCAGGTCTTCGAGATCCTCGCTAAACCGGTCACGCTCGCCGACGTACGTTCCGCGGTCACTCGGGCCGCGGAGCAGGCCAAACGCAACCGGGCGAATCGAGCCCTGCGCGAGCAGGCTGAGCGGCGATACGAGTTTGAAGGCATCATCACCGGAAACGAGCACATGTTGCGGGTCATCCACATGATCCGCCGCGTGGCCAACAGCAAACTCACCGTGCTGATCCTCGGCGAGTCGGGCACGGGCAAAGAACTGGTCGCCCGGGCCCTGCACCTCCACTCGCCCCGCAGCCGCTGCGCCTACCGAGCCATCAACTGCGCGGGACTCAACGAGAACCTGCTCGAAAGCCAGCTTTTCGGGCATGTCCGCGGGGCCTTCACCGGAGCCGTCGCCGACCACAAGGGCCTCTTCGAGGTTGTGGACGGAGGAACTCTGTTTCTGGACGAGGTGGGCGATATGCCCATTTCCATGCAGGCCAAACTGCTCCGAACGCTGGAAAACGGCGAAATCCTGCCGGTGGGAAGCAGTGAGATCCGACAAGTCGACGTGCGCGTGGTGGCCGCGACGCGACGCGATATCCGCGACATGGTGGAGAAAGGCGAGTTTCGCGACGACCTGTTCTATCGACTCAACCAAGCCACGATCCGACTGCCCCCGCTGTGCGAACGACGTGACGACATTCCCCTGCTCATCGACCATTTTCTGAAGGAAGCGGTCAAGATTCATGACAAGCGGGTCGAGACCATCAGTTCCGAGGCGGTCCGCAAACTGGGCGGATACAAGTGGCCGGGCAACGCCCGCGAGCTGCGTAGCGTGATCGATCAGATGGTCGTCTTGGCGGACAGCCCGCAGCTCGGGATCGACGATCTGCCCGAGCATATTCGCGGCAGCACCGAGATCGTGCTCTCGGGTATCCCCAGCACGGCCGGCCTGACCATGGAACAGATGGAGAAGGCCCATATTGCCCAAACCCTCAAGCTGACCGGCGGCAACAGGGAGAAAACCGCCAAGCTTCTGGGGATCGGGGCTCGCACGCTCTACCGCAAGCTCCGCGAATACGGGCTGCAGTGAGCGGGATCGGCAAACGCATGAAGCGGTAGGCGAGTCCGCGGGCCAACCCACCGGACCGACAGGTGCTCAGGAGTCGCGGTCGGACCGTTGCCCGGGTCACTTGTTGCGGTTACATTGACAGGGGTGGATCTGATTTCCGACGGCGGACGGCCGCCGGGTGCCCAGGTTGCAGAAAGGTAGGCTGAACCCCGTGCTAACGACGCGTTACTCCAGCCGGATTAAGAAGTTGGCCGCAGGCGCACTGGCCGGCCTGAGTTTCCTGACAGTAGTCGGATGCCAGGACATGACGTTCTGGAGGATCTTCCCCCAAACCCCAGGACCCTACACCTCGGATACCTTGGTCTTCAAGGTCATCAACGACAACGCCAACATCAGCGAGTTGCAGATCTCGGTGGATGGCCAGCCGATCACCATCACCTGCGAACCACAGTCGGTGCGAAGCGTGT
>JAAYDF010000135.1 GCA_012729395.1 Phycisphaerae bacterium | reverse complement strand
GAGCGATTCGCCAGCAGACCGGTCCAAACCGCCTCCGCTCCGATGCCCACGGGGGTCACCAGTCCCAGCCCGGTGATCACGACGCGACGTGAGTTCATGTGTTTACCCCTTGGTCCACCCTTCTCGATCTTACCGCGGGTATGAGGCAACCCGCCTCCTCATCGCCGCCGAAAGGAAGCGGCCTAGCCGCCTCCAAAGAAACACCTCTCCGGGAACGATCACCGATCGACCGGCCAACGCGATGATCAGACACCCTCTCGCCGACGAACCTGGTAGGTCGTCAGCAGGTTCCTGAACTCGTCGGTGAATACGAAATTCTCCTGCGGAAAGTTCAGCCCGCTCATGTTCTGGTCAATGTGCGAGAACATGATGTCCACCTGCCCCAACGGCCGGCCGTCGCATAGAATCTTCCCGCTCGTCGTGGCCCCCTCCGGCGTGATCGACTCGATGACCGTCTCAAAGCGAAGCTGCTCGCCCGGCCGGGCCACCCCCTCGAACCGAGCCAGCTTGACCTTCGCCAGAATAACCTTCTCGGAAAAGTCCCGGGCTTCGCCCACCAATATGCCCGCCGTCTGGGCCATGCCCTCGATCATCAGACTCGCCGGCATCACCGGGTAGCCCGGAAAGTGGTCGTGCAGGTGCTCCTCGGCCAGTGTCAGGTTCTTGACCGCCACGGCCCGCCGACCCGACTCAAACTCCACGAACTTGTCGATCCAGATCCAACGCATGTTCGATCGCGAAGCCCTGTCATGCCAGCGTCATACTGCCACGGCCAGCCCCCGCGGCGGACACCGCCCGCCGTGAAGTCACCGTCCAACTTTGGCCACTGCCCAAAAAAAAGGCGGGAATGCCGCTGATGCCCCGAACACATCCCAGCGATGCCATACTACGCCGCCAGCTTCGCTTCGATGTAGTTCACCAGCGTCTTGACCGTGAAAAGGTCCGGCATCTTGTTCACGTCCGGATCACTCTCAAAACCGGAAAAGTCTGCGTGCGGCATCGCCTTCTTGATCTGCGACAACCCGGTGGGCGTGAACTTCCCGTTCGACACGTAATCCGGGTTATTCAGCAGATCATCCGGGAACAACTCACCACGCGGGATCTTGATGTCAAAGCTCTTCTCCAGCCGGAAGACGATGTCCAAGAAGTCGATGCTTTCCGCCCCGAGATCCCCCGTCAGGGTCGCCCCCTCGGTTACCTCATCCGGCTCCACGGCCAGCGCATCTACCAGCGTATCCCGGACGTTTTCAAAGATCTCCTCACGGCTCATCGGCATCTGTGTGTACCTCCATCCAACAATGGCTATCTACTCATCACAACCGGCGTACGCCTTCACCTCAACACGCGAGCCTCTCAGGGCCGCTTCAGCAGCGCCATCTGCCGGCGGGCCGATTCAAGCAGCCGGCGGTCCACCGCCGCCAAGCCGACATCCTCCTCGGCCAAGTTAAAGTGCCGCAACGACAAGTGGGCCTTCACCATCTCAACATCACCGCAACGCCCCGTGCCCACAAATCGGCTTGCGGTCGCCTCAATCGACTTCGCCTCCACCGTCACTTCCAACGTCTGGCCGGGAGCCACGAAGTTCTTATAAGTCACGTTCCGGGCCTCGCTCAGCAACAGCATGCTGTGCGCGTAATCCTCCGTCTCCCGAACCAGCCATGCCGAGGCCTGAACCAAAGCCTCAATCATCAAAACACCCGGCATCACCGGAAACCGCGGAAAATGATCCGCCAAATACTCCTCCGCCAACGTCAACGCCTTCACCGCGCGAATCCGCTGACCGGGAACCAACTCGATAATACGATCAATCAGTACAAACTTCATCAGCGTTCGCGACGCCCGCCAAGGGACTGCCCAGCCTAGATCCAAGCTCTTGGGGGGCTGAGTTTAGACGGGGCTTCGTCGTGTTGCAAGCCCCCTGGGCGATACAACTCCACGCCCTCCACGATTCCGGCCCCTCCACCCCTTGCCAAAGCCCGCCGACGGGGGTATTCAGGCGTGCGGCTACCGGGACGTGGGGCGGCTTCGCGCGTGGCCCACCCGCCCCAAAGCCGCCCGCCGGCCAACGGTGCGCCCATGACCCTCAGGCATCGACTGCTCCTCGTCTACTTGATCGTGGTCCTCCTCAGCGTCGCCACGGTCGGCGTCACCGCCTTCGAGTTCAACCGAGCCCGCCGCATCTTCGGCGCCCTTCAACCCTGGAACGATATGGCTCTCGGCGCCCAGAAACTCCAATCACTCTTTGGCCACGACCACTGGCCCGCCCTGGAGGACCAGCAATTGGCCTTCGTCGGTATTCTCGTCGGCCAGTACCCCAAGCTGGCCGAGGCCGCCGACTATCGCGCCGTGGACCCCGTCCGCGAGGCCCTCAACAACCTCAATCGCCGCTTCCAAAGCTGGCGCGAGCTGCCCGAATCCGAGAAACCCAGCGAGAGCGCCGCCGTCCGCCAAGCTCTCTTAGCCTATGCCGAACTCGTAGACCTCGAACTCACCCTGCTTCATGCCGAAGCTGCCCAGCAGGAAACCCGCCGCATCATCCTGCTACTCATCCTGGCCGGGCTGACCATGCTGCACGTCCTGGTCATCGGTTCGCTCCTGCGGCGATGGCTGATCCGACCGCTCGAGCGCTTGAACCGCCAAGTTGAGGCTTTGGCTCGCGGCCAGCCGCCCCCCGAACCCCTGCT
>JAAYDF010000134.1 GCA_012729395.1 Phycisphaerae bacterium | reverse complement strand
GCACCGAACGTTCTTCATCCGTCGCCGGCGGGAGATCCAACTGGGCGATCAACTCCTCCGCCTCCTTCATGTCCCGCTCGTTGGCGGTGACGATCAGGGAGTTGGACAAATCGTCGGCCATCACGGTGATCGGGTACATGCCCGTCGTGCGATCGCGGCGCTTGCTCCGCTGGATCATGCTGGTCATCGTAGCGGCCACGTCCGAGGCCTTCGCGTGAGCCAACTTGACCGTCTTGGGAAGCACGGTCCGCTGCACATTGCTTACATCCAGCTCCTTGATAATGGTCGCCACCTTCTCCTGATTGGCCGGCGAGGCGGTGATCATCAACTTACTGTTCACGTGATCCGGCGTGATCACTACCTGGTCCTGGACGGGCCGGCGAGCGTTGTCCTTGAAATGAAGGTTGATCGCCTGCACCGCCGAGGTCAGATCGGCGAACTGGATATCGTACGGGCGAATCACCCGTTGCTCTTCCGTGGGCGGCTCGACGTCGAACTGCTGAATCAGGGCCTTCATCTCCTCCATGTCCTTGGCCGAGTTGGCTGCCAGGAGCAGCGTGTTCGACGTGTCGTCCGCGGTGACATTCACTGGGTAGGTGCCCGTGGTGCGATCCCGCCGTTTGGATCGGGCGATCATGTCTGTCAGCATCTTGGCCACGTCGGACGCCCGGGCGTTCTCCAGCCGAATGGTCTCCGGCGTGGGTACGGCGGTCGTCGCGTCGCTGCGATCAATCTGAGCAAGCAAGGCCAGGATCTGCTCCATATCGTCGGCGGGCGCCTTGATGATCACGGATTGCGTGCCGTACTCCGGCGCGATGGTCACCTGCTCGCTGGCCGGAACTCGCGGCCCCTTGTTGAAGGTCGTGGTCAGAGCCTGAGCGGTATAACCCAAATCGGCGAACTTGACCGGCACGACCCGGGTCTGCTGGCCCCGATCCGTCACCTCCTCGACGTCCAGCGTCTCCAGGAGCGAATCGATGACCGCCTTGTTGCTCTCCGTGCAAGTCACCAAGAGCATTCTCGTCGAGGGCTCAGGCAATATGGAGATGGTCGTCTCCGCAGGCGGCCGGCTGGTATCCCCCGCCTTGACCAAGGCGGCAAACCGCTGGGTGAACAGCGTGGTCAAGGTGGTAGCAAGTTCTTCTACCTTCGCATACTTCACAGGGATCTGGTAATCGTTGACGGTGATCGCCGGTGGCGGGGTGGGCACATAGCCTTCCAGGGGATCGATCACGTTGGCCTTGATCTGGTCGATCTGGGCCTTGGTGCCGGTCACGTAGACCACATTGGCGGTGGGTTCGGCGGCCGCCCGGGGAGCCTGGGCTCCGCCGTGCCAGACCTTGCCGCCGTAGAGTGAACTGATCGTAGCGGCTACCGAGGCGGCGTTGCCCCGAGTCAGCGGGAACATCTGCGTGGCCACCGCGGTCGCATCCGACGGCGTCGAGTCCAGGTCGCCCAGGACCTTCTCGACCATGAGGAAGATGGCCGGCGTCCCGGCCACGATCAGCGAGTTGGTTCGCTCGTCGGCGCTGACCGCAAAGACGTCGGTCATCGCCCCGCGACCCGCCTGCTGCATGATCTGGGCCATCATCTCCTTGAAGCGGGAGAGCACGTCCGCGGCCGCGGCATGCTCGAGCTTGAAGACCTGAATGTCGCTGGTCGTGGTCTGATCGAGCAGTTCCGCGGCTTTGCTGATCTCCTCGAAGAGCTCCGGGGGCGCGGTGACGAACAAGATCTTGCTGGCGTCGTCACCGATGACGGTCACCTGTTGTCGGCCAGTGGCCTTGGCCGCGGCGCCCCGCCCGCCGGCGGTCCGTCCGCCGCCGAACATCTGCTGTAATTTCTCGGCCACATTGACCGCGCTGGCGACCCGTAATTGAATCTGCCGGGGCGTGGCCCGCTCGCCGACCATCTGGTCCAGTGACTTGATCTGAGTCTCGATGCTCTTCTGCTGCGTCTCCGGCGCCCAGACGACAATCGTATTGGTCTCGACGTCCGCGGTAATGCGGATGGCCCGGGCCCCGGTCGCCTTGGCATCATCCACGAAGATGGTCTTGAGCGTCTCGGCCATGGCACGGGCGTCGCCGTGCTCGACCTGGTACAGCTGCACCAGTCGATCGAGCCCCGGCGCCACATCGAGTTCCCTGAGGATGGGCTCGACCTTCTCCATGTCCGGGGCGAGTGCCCGAATCACCAGGGAGTTGGTGCGCTCATCGGCGGAGACGGACACCGTGCCCATCCGGGCCGGGGTGATCCCCTCCTCGCCTCCCCGGCCGCGCGTCCGCCCACCAGCAGCCTCACCAAACACCCGTTGAAGCTGCTCGGCCACCTTCGGAGCATCCGCATGCTCCAAGGGGAAGGTACGGATCTGCGTCGGGATCTGCTGAGACTCCAGCTTGTTGATGAGCTTCTCCACCAGGGTCATGCCGTCGGGCGGAGCGGAGACAATGATGCTGTTGGTGGTCGCGTCCGAAGTGATGGTAATGTCCTTGGCGGGGTTGAGCCGGACCGTACCCGTGCCTTGCTCGCCGGTTGCTCGCTCGCCGAGTATGGCCGCCTGCATCTCGAACATCTGCTGCTCGAGTTCCTCGATCATGGCGTCGGCGCCCATCGCGCCGGGCCCACCGGATTGACGGCCAGTGGGAATGCGCGGGCGCGTCGTGCGGGTCTGCCGGTCCTCGATCTTGAGGATGGCCTTGATCGCCCGCTCAACCTCCGCGGCGTTGAGCTGCTTGAGCTGGAAGATGCGAACGTCTACCGGATCGCGGCCGGCCGGCCGGTCGATCTTCAGCAACAGTTCCGCCACCAGGGGAAAGTCGTCCTTGACCGCCCGGACCACGAGTGTCTGATCGCGGGGGTTGGGGAAGACGCGGATGCGTTGACCGCCGGCCAGCGCGCGAGCCTGCTCCTGTTCCTGCTTGGTTCGCTCCTCTTCCTCCTCGCGGCGACGCGAGCCGGCGGAGCCTTCCTCTTCCTGTTGCCCTCGATCCGCAGATGCTGTCTGGCGATCCCCGGGCTGAGGGGCGCCGGGTTGGCGGGCACCCGGCTGCCGAGCGCCGGGCTGCTGGGTCTGCCGATCATTGAACATCTGCTCCAGGATCGTGGCCGCGATGGACACGTCCAAGTAACGCATGCGGAACACGCGGATGTCGCTGGCGACCTCGGTCTCCATCTCCTCGAACTGCTTGATGACCGTATCGAACGTGGTCTGGAGCCGTTCGAGATCGGAACTCGGGCCGACGATGTAGATCAGTCCGGTCTCCTCGTCGTACTTGACCTGTGTATTCCCGGAGGCGAAGGCTTCGGCGGCGGCCTCCTGGACGGCCTGACGGGCTTGGTCGGGCCGTGACTCATCATCCGGGAGCTGTCCGCTCGGCTCCTCGACCGTCGGCAGTTGCGGAGCCGGCGGCGCGGCCGCCACGGGCGCGGGCCTGGTCTGTGCCGCGGGTGCGGGTGCTGAAGCCGGCGCCTTTTCCTTGGCCGGCTGAGTGGCGGGCGGTTTCGCGTCGGCCGCGGGCTGACTGGCAGGCTTCGTCGCTACCGTGATCCGTGCCCCGGCAGCCCAATGCAGAGACGCCAACTCATCACGCAACGCACTGAGCGCACCCGTGGGTACGTACGGCGAAGACGAACCGTTGGTCACCGGGTCGTCATGGTGTACTTCCCGTTCCTGGATCATATCCAACGGGTTACGTCGACCGCGAAGCTGCGGGATCTCCTGGACCTCCAACTTCTGCTGCAACTCGGGCGACGCCGACTGCGTCACCATCTGCACGACCTTGCCCGCGTTCCCACCCTTGACCTGCTTGACCATGAGCATGATCCGCGGCGTCGGCGGGTTCTCCTCCAGCATGTCCAGCCAGTGCTCGACTTCCTTGAACTGCTCCGGTTTGCCGGTGACGATGACCTCGTTGCCAAACGGGAAGCTCTTGACGTACGGCGAGTCCCAGTATCCGAACCGGTCGATCAGGATGCGGTCCAGGGCCCTGGCGAAGTCGTCGGCCGAGCCCTTCTCGATCTTGTACGACATGGTGACGCTGTCCCGGCTCGGCGGACCAATCTGCTCGGCCCCTCGCCGACCCGCGAGCGTGGCCCCCTCGGTGGGCTTGGCGTGCTCCTCCTTCATCTCGATGATCTCCGTGATCAGCGGGATCTTGTCATACGGGGCGGAGACGATAATCCGCTTGCCGTAGGTATCCGACTGGATCACGACTTGGCCGTCACCGGCCGCACCGCCGCGTGTCCGCCCCCCGCCGTAACTGGCCATACTGCCGTAACCGCTACCCGAGGTCGCACCGCTGACCATCTGCTCCAACGTACTGACCACGTCGTAGACGTCGGCGTACTGAAGCTCGTAGACCTTGATGATCGGACCCTCAGGCCGGGCCTGGGCATCCAGTTGCCGAATGAGCTGCTCGGCTTCGTAAACCTTCTTCTCCGGGCCACGCAGGATCACCAGCCTGCTGGCCTCGACCGGGGTGACCGTCAGGTCGTCCGTTCCGCTACTGCTCGCAGCGGCGCCGCCACCGAACGGCGACCATCGGCCGTACGAGCGGTAGAACGATGACCCACTCCCGCCGCGACGACCCACCTGCTCCTCGACGATGCGGGCGACCTCTTCCGGCTTGGCGGTCTCCAGTTGCACGATGCGCATGGTGGACGCCTGGGCCGGCTGATCGAACTCGTGGATCAGCTCCTCGACCAGCGGCATCAGCGATGCGGGCGCGGAGACCATCACCCGCTTGGCCGTCCGGTGGGCGGTCACTTGCGGGCCGTCCTGGCCGCCGCCGTAGTAACTGAACCGCCCGCCGCCGCCACCTGCTTGCTGGCGCATTTCCTGGAACTTGCTCTTGAGGATGGGATCCACCATCTCCGCCACGTCGCGCGGCTCGGCCTGCTCAATGTCAATGTGCCGAATGATCAGGGTCATATCCTGCGACACCTGCGACTTGAGCATCTCCTGGATAATGCCGTCGATCTCCTCCATCTTCTCCGACGGGGCCGAGACCATCAGCACATCGCTGCCATAGTTCCCGATGAACTTCGGGCTCTCGGGTGACGACTGCCCCCAGCGTCTGGATCCGCTGGCGCTGACCGCGAACAACTGCTCGAGGTTCCTGGCGACGCCCGCCGTTCCTTGTGAATCCGTCGCGGTCAGCTTGTAGGTGCGAATCTCGTGCCTTGTGGCAGGATCCACGTCCAGTGTGGTGATGAGAGTCTCGATCTCGGCCATCTTATCGGCCGGAGCGAGCACCACGATGCTGTTGCCCACCTCGGACATGCGGATGCCGCCGGGCGTGGTCGTACTACTCGATCGGCCAAACCAGCTGCCCCAGCGTGACCCACCACCACCACCGCCGCCGCCGCCCTCGGACATGAACATGGACTGGATCGTCGATTGGATCTGGGAGGAATCGGCGAACTTGATGGTGAAGGTCTTACGTACGAAGTTCTTGGCTTCGTACTCGCGGTCCATCTGCTGGGCGAAGGTCTCGGCCTTCTTGAAGTCCTCCTCCGTGGAGGTGATGAGAATGCGGTTGCTGACCGTCTCGGCGACGATCTGAACGGGCGGCTTCTCCGGGCCGCTGCCCGCACCGCGGAAGCTGAACGAACCGTAAGGCGACCGCCCGCCGGTGGTGCTCGGGAAGATCTCCTGCAGCTTCTGCACCACGTAATCCACGTCCGCCCGCTCAAGCTGAATGGCTCGCAGCTCGACTTGGTCGGACGGGCCGGGCCGATCGAGCTCACCGATCAACACGGCCACCTTGGCGTGCGTCTCGTCGTTGGCGGAGACGATCACCGTGTTCGACTGCGGCTCGAACTGGAACGACGGCCCACTCGGAGCCCCGAACCCGCGCGGCGACCACCGCGCCGCGGTCCCACCGAACGACTGCGACAGAATCGAGGTCAGTGTCGACGCACTGGCGTACTGCAAGCGATAAGGCTTGAGCGTGGACGCGACCTCGGTGCGGCTGTCGATTTCACGAATGAACCGTTCGATGTCGGGCCACATCTGCTCGCGGCTGACCACAATCAGCGTCTTGGATTCGTCGTCGGGGATGAACTTGGGCAGTTCACCGCCGCCACCGCCACCGCCGCCGCCGTACCCCGGCCGATAGCCGTACGACCGAGCCGCGCCCCCACTCGATCCCCCGAACCGGGTCTGCAGCAACGACCCCACCGATGACGCGGACGCGTTCTTGAGAAGCACAAGATGCTCAACCGCCCCCGCCTCGGGATCGACATCCAGTTCGGCAATCAAGGCCTTAGCGTCGGTGACGTCCTTCAGCTCGCCAGTGAGCACCAGCCCGCGGTCGCCGACCGCGTCCGGAACGGCGCTGAAGACCTGCTGGCCGCTGCCAGCGCCGCTGCTGCGACCACCAGGCATGTAACTCGATCGGCTGGAGCGACCGCCCAGCGCCGTCGTCAGGATGGACGCCATCGTCGTCGCACTGGCATGTTCGAGCTTCACGTACTGGTACTTGGACTCCTCGGCCGGCACGTCCAGGATCTCGATGAACCGCTTGATCTGGGCCATCTCATCCGGCGGAGCCTTGACCAGGATTGACCGGATGTGCGGGACGGGCGTCAACTGCGCCGTCGAGCCGACGGTGACCATCCGCGGCGGCGGCGCCGCCGGCTGGGGCTGCCCCGGTCGGGCGGCCGGCGCAGGCGGCTGCACCAGTTGCTGCTCACCGAGCATGGGGCGAATGATCTCGACCACTTCGGTCGGATCAGCATGCTGAAGAGTCAAGACTTCGGTCTGCCCACCTTCATTGGCCAGATCGATGTGTTTCTCAAGGTACTCGGCAACCAGCTTGTGCTTGGCCGGTGTCGCCCGGACCAGCAGCCGGTTGAGACGCGAATCCGTGGTGATATCGACGTTCTCGGCACTTGATGAACCTGGGTCGGGGGTGGCCGCCGGGGCCGCCGGGGTCCGCGGGGAGCGTCCCCCAGCCGGCGCGGGGGCACCCGCGATCGTCAGGCTGCTCCCGCCCATGGGGGGCATCATCGCCTCGAGAAGCCGGGTGGCATCCTCCGGCGTCGCAAACTTGAGCATGTAGACCCGCACTTCGCGCCCGTCACCACTACCCACAACGTCGGCGTCCACGATGTACTCGAGCTGCTGGTTCACGTAGTAAGCGAATCCCTTGAGCTCGATCCGGTTGCTGTCCGGGATGACCGTCGCCCGCGCGGTATTCAGCGGCACCAGATCCACAGCCCGCTCGGCCAGCGTGCGGGCAGACTCCTCCTTGGGCTCGTAGCGCACCGCGACCAGCTCCCAGTCCGGCAGCTTCGCCGCCCGGTAGGCCTCCAGCGAACTGAACATCCGCGACGGCGGAATGTGCCGATACCACTCCGTCAGCCGCCGTACTTCCAGATAGGCGTCCCGCTGAAGCACCCAGTAGTCCATGTCCATGACCAACAGGTTGAACGTCAGCAGAGCCTCGTCGTATTCCATCAGTTTGGTGGACTGGAAGGTGATCGGCTTGGCCCCTTTGACGTCCAGCAGGTTGAGGCCCTTCATGCTCAGCCCGCTCATCTGGGACAGGTCGGCAAACATCCGATCGACCGGGGTCTCCTTCCAGGAGAAGAAGTAAGGTCGTTCCTCCGCGGGCAGTACCCACCACTTGGGATCGGCCTTGAGGTCCGGCAGCCCGGTCTGAGAGTCCCTCGCGACGGCGTCCGCGGGTGCGTTTGAGGTGTCGTCGATGGGTTGGACCGCCGGCACCGTCGGTGTGGCCGGCTGCGTGCTCGCGGCTCCAGTCGCCGGTCGGCTTGTGGGACGATCCCGGCCAACCGCCGGGGCAGGGGTCGCCGGTGTTGCGGGCGCAGGCACCGGGCGAACGTCTGGAGAAACACTGGGGGTTTCCGGCACGGGCTCCACCACTTCGCCGGACGGCGGAACCACGCCAGGCTGACCCGGGACCGCAGGAGACGAGCCCTCCGGTCGTGCCGAATGAGGCCGACTCGGCGACGGCTCCATGCGACGCGGAGACATCGGCCTGCCTTCCGGGCGTCTGGGACCGCGCACTTCCGGCGTCTCGGGAGACGGCTGTTCCGGTGCCGGCGGAGGCGGGGGCGGCTCGGCTTGATCCGAGGGCGGCGGGGCTTCGATCCCCTGGGCCGCGGCCTCGTTGAGCAACTGCTCGATCTCGCGCAGATCCTGCTCCGAAACCTCGGGCATCCCGCTCGCGTCAAGCCGAATGCCGGCATCTGCAGGCACTTCCGCCGCTGCGGCGGCTTCGGCGGCGGCATCCTCTTCCGGCGAAGGCGCGTACTCGGCATCCGCGGGATCGATCTGAACATCCGACTCTGAGGCCGGCACCGGCTCGTGGTCCTCGGCGACAGCGGGGCCCCCAGGTCTTCGTCGGTAACCGGGCCTGTCGGGCCGCGCGCCCGGATCACCATACTGCCCGTCGGGCCGGCGATACTCGCCCCGGCGACCGCGCTGCGGCGGAGGAGGTGCAGCCTCACCCTCGTCGGGATACTCCATCAGCCCCTCTTGCGGATACGCAACCTCGGGCTGGGCGGCTTGCTCCTCAATGTAGTACGGATCAGCCACTTGCTGATCGAGCTCCTCGATCAGTTGCTCCGCCGTCGCCTCGTCCACCTCCGCCGGCGGCTCCGCGGCCGGGTCTTGAGCCCACCCGCGCTGCCAGACAATCACCGCCACGCAAACGGCCAGGGGGAGCATCCAGCATCGCCGCCAGCCCATTCTCGAACCACCTGTCGTGCTTATCGCCATCGGTCTGGGCCTCCAAATAGCCCCTCGTAGTACTTCACCTTGTCTCGTTCTGCCGGGTTCGGTCCGCGATCGTCGGCTTGGGCCGCCCATCCGAATCAACCCGGTCCCCGGTTTATACCCGCCATACGCGCTTCCAGTTTCAACAGGTCGTGATAGACAACCGGCTGATCGCTCTCCGTAAGCGGCTGGCAGTTCTGCAACGGCTCACCAATCGCGTGGAAACGTCGTTCGCCGCCCTTTTGCGTCACGGCGCCCTGTGGATGCACAAAAATCAACGTGCCGCCGTACATCTCCTCACCAATCTCCCGGTGCTCCTCAGCTTGGCCACGCTGCCGGGGATCCTCCAGAACCACAAACTGCCCACGGGGCGAACTCAGCAACCGCCCAACAATCATCTGGGCATCGCGCGGCGGAGGCGTTGGAGCAACTTGCGCTGGCCGCTCCGCCTGACGCGGCGCCGTAGTCGGCCTCGGGTTCGTCGGCCTGGGCGGAGGCGGGGGCTCGTAAGGCTGGAACATCTTCTTGTCCAACATGGGTTTATACTCACCCAAGCTGGCCAGCATGGTCCGCCCAACAGGCTGACGGTTCTCCGGTTCCAGCTTCGCCACCGGAATCCATCGCGGCTCGATCATCTGGTTGCCCGACAGAAGCAGCGTCTCGAGCCGGGCGGTCATCTTCAGCAAACCCTTGTCCGCCGCACTGACCCGGGCCAAGTCTCCCCCTTTGCGCACCTGCCCGACCGAAAGATACTTGATGCGCACCGCGAAGGGCTGGCGATGGAGCTCGAACATGAAACCGACCAAATCGTCCAGCTTGCCCTGCGCGGAAACAGTGCAGTTGAGCACACGAATCTTGTTGCGTAACCAAGGAGCCGGCCGCCCCAAGTCCACGCGTATGTCCCGCAATTTGGCCTGATCGGTCAACCGGTACAGCTCGTTGCGCAGCCGGGTCATCGCTTCGTTCTCGTCCATCGAGAGCGTCTGTGGACCGATTTCCGTCAACCAGCGCTGTTTGATGAACTCAGCCTCGGCCTGATCGAGCTTGACCTTGTTGATATCCCGCTCAAGTCCGGTGATCTGCGTCCGGTAGTCGTTGAGGGCGCCCCGATAGAGATTGACGCCCCCCCGCCCGGCCGCCAAGGCCAAGCCGACTCCCATGAGTATCATCATCATGCGTTCGCGCTTATTCATGACGCCAGAGCCTCAACCTGAATGTGCACCGCGTCCTTGACCGGGTAGGGCGAGTCGCCGGGGTTCTGCCCGCGACGCGCCCGGATCGCCTCCGCTCCCTTCCCGGGTTTGGCGGAGAACACCGCTTTCCCCTTCGCGTTTCGGATCTCCGCCACCGCATCCACGATCCGCGTCGCGACCAGCTCATCCTTGGCCACCAGATCGATCTTGATCTCGCCGCGCTCGTTGAATGTCACTTCCTCGATATAACAGTCCTGGTTGGAGGGGAACACATCGATGAGCTGCTTGAGCTGGTCGATCCAGACAACACTCTGTTTGCTCCAGGAGTCGATGTCCGCCGTTTGCTTGAGCAACTCCTCGCGCGCCTTGGCGTCCCGATTGTGGTAATCTCGGCTTGTTTTCAGGTCGGTGATCTTGCTCTTCAGGTCGTGGAGCGGCCAGTAGGCGACCAGCCCAGCGGCGGCCACGAACAAGGCAACGGTGATCACCGCCATCGGGCGGCGACGGCGGCGAACACGCTCCACCGCCTCAGGCTCTTTGGGGTGCAGAAAGTCAAAGTACCGCATCCCCTCGTCAAGACTGCTGATCGCCAGACCGATGGCCGCACTGAACGGAGCCGCTACGACATCCCGTCCTCGCCGCCAGCGAATCGCGGAGGGCACTTCGTACAGCCGCGTCGGCGCACCAAACCGACTCTCAAACCGATCGGCGACCTCCTGATCAACGCCCTCCCTGCCCGCCAGAATGATCCGGTCAATCGTCGCCCCAGGGGCTGTCGCCCGATAGGCCTCGACCGTCCGGCTGACCTCGATCAGCAGGGCATCCATCGGGCTCATCCGCGGCATCCCGTCGTCGACAAGCGGAATCGTCCCCTCGGCGACGGCATCGGGATCGACCACAGGCTGACGCATGGGGGCCTTCAGCCCGGCCGGCGGAATCAACACCGAGGCCGCCCGAGAGTAGGCCAGGCGACCGTCATTCAGAACGTTGATCTCCGACATGGTCGGCCCGACGTCGACCATCAGCGTTCGCCCTTCAGCCACCTGCTCGCCGTCCAAGCTCGCCACGTTGGCGTACGGCCGCAACCCGATGCGGTCCAGCTTCAGGCCCGCCGCCACGATCGCCTGCCGATACCGGTCCACCACCGCGGATCGGGCCGCCGCGACCCAGACGTCGGCCATCGCCCCCTTCGCGGGCTCACCGCTGATCGCAAAGTCAATCACCGCTTGATCCCGGACAAACGGCAGGTCCTTGACCGCCTGCACCTGGACCATGGCAGCCATATCCTCGACGCTCCCCGATGGAAGCGAGAGAAGATTCAGGGCTACGTCCTGCCGAGGGATATCCACCACCGCGCGGCGGGTGCGAATCCGACGCTCCCGCAAGGTGCGCCGGAGAAAATCGCCCAGCGACGCCGGATCACGCACGTTCACCCCTTCGGCAATCCGGACTTGCACCGCCTGACGGATGCGCACGCTGCTGCGGCTCAGCGTCGCGTCAACCACCCGCAGCGAACGCTCGTCACAGTCAATACAGACGATGTTGCGATCACCGATCATCGAATGAGAAGCCCTCGCTTCTTTGGTCGTCCCACACCGGGAAGCCCAGACCCAGCGACGATATGTCGCGATAGTACTTCACCTGGACCAGTTGCCCCCGAATCTCGATCAGAGCCTGAAGCCGAGCCGCCGCGCCCACATGGTCCGCGAACCCGATCGCGTCCACCGTGAACTGGATCGAACGCGTGGTCACCAGGTTCGAGGCCAGAGCGAACTTCTCCGGCGTCAACGCCCCACTGGTCACCAGCCAAGCAGGCGTCATCTTGTCCTCGCTACCCAACTGCGCACGACGGCTGATAATCCCTTCCACGTCGCTGTCCGTCAGACCCGGTATCGTCCGCAGCACCGGCGCCGCAGCGGTATTCACGTTGATCTGCCCGATCAACACGGGCTGGCTCACCACCGTCAGCCGATCCATCAAGACCGCCATCTGATCCGCGGTAATCGGGTTGGGCAACGGCTGACCGCGCTCCCGCCCCTCCGCCGCTCCACCGGTCCCACCGGTTCCACCGGTTCCACCGGTCCCACCGGCTTCTCCAGCCCCTCTGGCCCCGTCCCCCCCCCTGCCACGGGTATCCCCGGCGGCTCCGTCGGCCTCCCGGCCTCGCCCGCGGCCTCGCCGAGGCCGGCCACGATCTCCGTCCTCTTCTTCATCCGGGGGCGGAGGAGGCGGTTCCTCAATTTCCTCCTCACCAGCCCCGCGCTCGCGAGGTGAGACGCCCTCTCGGCCAGGCTCGCCCGAACCACGCGGTCGGCGACCACGCTCATCTTCATCCTCCGGACGAGCACGATCCGGGTTATTATCGGCCTCTCGGTCGGTATTGCGTGACCCCGTATCCCGCCCTCGACCATCTCCGCCGCGTCCGCGACCACGACCTTCGAGCTCCTCAATTTCGCGGTCCAGAGCGTCCAAGTCAAACTCGTCAGACGGTTGCCCGCCAGGCCCCATCCGACCCTCCCCAGCCCCAGCCTCGGACGGACCCCCGTCACTCTCGCGATCGGCAGACTCCTCGCCCTCCTCACCCTCCTCGATCACGCGGTTGGCAAGCTGGCGCTGAGCGGAGTAGTCCTCCCACATCTCGTCGTAGTTCGACGAGCCGTCCTCATACACTTCCAAACCAAGCAGCTCACCCACGGACCGGAACCGGTACCCGCGTTGCTGGGCCTCGCCGATGAACTCAATCACTTCCGGACTGAGATCCTCAACGATGTGTGCCGGCAACCGATCGGGATTGGAGAACTGGAAGAGGTTGATGTTCACCCGGTACTTATTGTCCAGGCTCGTGTTGAAATCCCAGGAATGCACCGTGAGATAGGGCAGAAGGCCCCGGTCAAGCATGCCGTCGCCGTTGTCCGGCGGAAAGGCCCCTTCCGGGCCGTCGTCCTCGTTGTCATCCAGGTAACCGTTGCGGTTGTAGTCTTCGCCGAAGAGGATCCGCCCATTCCAGCCTTTGACCATCAGCAACTCCTCGATGGTCTGGAAGGGGCGATTCTTCGCCCGATACCGAGGCTCGAGCGTCATGTAGTACGCACTCTCGGCCCCGAAGGACGAGATAAGCGTGTCGTCGGTGTCCCGCCAATCGATCAGCGAATCCGCCAGCTCCTCAACGTGGGTCGACCCCAGGTCAAGCAGGCGATTCTCCACCAGTTGATCAATCAGGCTGAGCAATTGCTCCCGCGTGGCTTGGTTGATGTTCAACCGGCTGGCTTCGTCGGTCACCCCGTAGCGGATCCGCGTGGTCTGCTCGTCGGTCTCGCTGGCCACCAGGCTGAACCGCCACGCGGGCTGGCCCTCAACCTTCTCCTGATCCGCGAGGCTCTCCGAGCCGCCGATCTTGTCCGGTGCCCACACGAGAATGCGACGGAAGGCGTCGGGGTTGTTGTACCACTTCTCGACATCCGCCCGCTCCGTGCGCAGGAGCAGAACGGCCCGCGACACGCCGGCCTCCGCCGCGAGACGCGCCTGCTGACGATCCATCAACGCCTGAACCGAGGCCACGTCCGCGTTCATCCAGTATGAGAAGCTCGCCCCAAGGAGACTCAGTACCGTGATGATCACCAGCACCACCACCAGCAGCATGCCGCGTCGTACGGGTCGTGTCTTGGAGTCCATCACTGCCCGCCCTCCTGACGACTCATGCTGTCCGCCACGCCGTACTTGCGCGAGCTGAGCAGAGTCTGATCGGCCTGCATGATCGGCACCACGATACTGAAGCGATCGTTGTAGTAGGTTTCCTCCTCGCGGCGTTCTTCGGTAAGCCGCAGTTTCTCCAAATCGAGTTCGTCTTCCTCCGGCGGGACACGGGTCCGACCGATGGTGATCCGCACCGCCTGGGGCATCACGTATCCCTGGTCATTGGGCCCCTTGGGTACCGTGGAGCCCTGCTTGCCTGCCGCGGCACCGCCCAACAGATCGGTCAGTCCGCCCAGGTCGCCGGTCTCCGCGGCGGCTTCCGTACCGGCCGACTCACCCTCTGTAGCCTCGGCCGTATACTGCCAGCGATCTCGCCAATCCGCCCCGTCGAAATAGCGGAAATCGATGTACTTGATCTCCGGAGCGACCAGTTCCCCCTCCGCCTGCGGGACCATGGACTGTTCCGGGTCCTCCTCGTCTTGCATTCCCGGCGTCTCGTCATCCTGGACGACAAATTGGGGATTCGGGTCGAAGGTCCGCTGCTCCGTACGCCAAAGACCGTGGCAGAGCTTGACCCCTTCGTCGTCCACCAGTTCCTCATCCCAGATCAACTGGTAGGTGATCCGGCGAAGATCGAGTTGAGCCGGCGGCAAGGTGTCGCGTTGCGAGTCGTATTCGTCGAAGGCATAACGTTCGGGCATGGCCAGGCGGATGATGGTGATTTTCCTCTCATCACCGCTGAAACCGATACCGTCACCGGGCACGATATCGGTCGCGTGGCGAATCTCGTCGGCGATGCGATCGAGAACCGCCCGGTTCAGCTTGGCGTCGCGAGTGGCTCGCGATCCCTCGTCGCGGGCTTGCATCACGGTCATGTAAAACGCGAACACGCCGCTCATCAGCAGAATCGTCAAGGACAGAGCGAGAATCGCCTCCAGCAAGGTGAAGCCGCGGGTGGAAACCACGTAGCGGCCAGACACCCTGCGCGGCTGCGTCAAACGCCGTTTCAGGGGCGTTACCGTGGGCAGAGCCGCGACCGTCAGCAGAGCCGCGACCGTAAGGGAGCGGTTCTTCTCGGCAGCGAGCGACCGCTCCCTTACAGTCGCGGCTCTGCTGACGGTCGCGGCTCTGATGCGCCACGCGCTCCTCACTAATCCACTAGGAGGCATCAAGCCCCCAGGACTCGTCCAAGCGCCGGGATGGACCACACGCTTCGTCACCTGCGGCTCCTTGGAGCGGCTCCCCGCCTGTCCGATCCACGATCGTCATCACCCTCCTCGCCTCGACGGGGTCCGGGGCCGCGACCATCACCCTCATCGCCTCTGTCAAATCCGGGGCCGCGACCATCCCCCTCCTCGCCTCGATCAAATCCGGGGCCACCATCGTCGCCCTCGTCGTTTCGCCGCGGACCTCGTCGCTCCGCTCCTGGGCGGTCGGTGGAACGACCGGCAGCACGATCGGCATTCCGCTGGGCCGCGGTGTCGCCGGCACCGGGACGTCTCGGCGGCCCGCCCTCGCCCATGTCATCGCCGCGTTCACCACCTGGGCCTCGCCCGGGTGGGCCGCCTTCTCCGGGCCGACCGCGGCCACGCCCTCCTCGCCCGCCACGCCCCTCGCGTCCGCCAAGGAGATTGCCCGCCAGCAGGCTTCCCAACTCGTCGTCACCCGTAGCCCCCGCACCCAACATCATCTCCAGCACGGTTGCCAAGCCCAGAAACTCCTCCTCAGGCAGCGTGGACAGGATCCGTGGGTCAAAACCACTGGGATCCGTGAGGTAACTCAAGATGGACGTATCCACACCGAGTTCCCCGAGCCTGGAAAGGGCTTCACTGATCGCGGTATTCGCTCCAGCATTTGCCGTGGATCCGCCGGCATCGCCCGAGCCGGCGGCATCTCCGGCCCCGGCGATACCACCGGTCGTCGAGCCGTCGCCCACCAACCCTTCGATCTCCTCGGGCGACAGGCCAAAGTCCCGCTCGACGTTCACGTCCGCCGGCGTGAGATGCAACCGGTAGGCGGTGCGGATGATCCGCGTCCCCTCGTCCTCGATGTCAATCTCCAGGGCAGGATCGTTGATCTGGTTCTCGACCTCGGAGCGGTTGAAGCCGATGTCCAGGGTGAGCATGTACAGGTCATCGACGTCGGCGCGGTCCGCACGAATGCGCCAGGTGTAGCCCGGAGCTTTGACGCCAAAGTCGCCCTTGATCTCATCGTCGGTCGCTTCGAGGCTGATCACGCCGGCATCCAGTTCGGCGATGATCGTATCGGTCAACATGACCGCTTGCGTACCGAGATTCGTGCTGTCGGCGGCATCCAATCCCGCGCGGATCTGCAAGCCGACCAGCACCATCCCCATCAACAGCAACCCGAACGAGAGCACGACCTCCAACAGGACCGCTCCTCGCGCTCGGGTGTTGCCAACGCGTATGGTCATGGCTATGGCCTCCGACTCCGGCCGCCTTGGACTCCACCATCCTGACGCGAGTGCACCTCGAGGATGTTGTCCTCCGTCAACACGTCGCCCTGCGTGAAGTCAATATGCAGGATCGGCGAAGCCCCGCGTTCGTTCATCATCTCGACCTCCTCGACCCGCAAGGCTCGCTGCATCCACACCTGCCCCGTCCGCCCGTCCACGATGACGTTCAGGATTTGTGGCGCGTGTTGCGGCTCGACGACGACATCGTACGGCAGGTCGGTCAGCACGAAGGTGACCCAGTCGCAGGTGCCGTCGATGTTGAGCGTCAACGGTACAAACGACGCGACGCCCTCCGTGATGCTTGGTCCTGCGATCGGGCTGTGGGGCGAGATATCGAAGTTTGGCCGGCCGCCAAGCACCGCCACGCATCGCGTCCCCGGCTGCAGGACCTCGTACCGTCCCCATGGGGCGTCGTACCCCTCGAACAAGTCCGGGTTGCCCAGGGGGTCCACCTGTCGCAGGATCTCGGGCTGCAAGGTTGTCTCGGGAACGTCGATCTCCTTCTCGGCATAGCGATCGAGCGGGTCCGCCGTGCCGGGGAACTGGATCCGATACCTCCGTCCATCCTGCATCGCCTGAGCGTGGGTCATGGTGATCAGCGACCGCAACCGATCCGCCGACTCGACCAGGGACCGCCGCCGCATCTCCGCCTCGAGCTCGGGGTAGAGGAAGGCCGCCAGTAACCCCAACAAGAGGAGCACCAGCAGAACCTCGATCAGCGTGAAGGCGCGCCTGGGCATGGCCAACGTCACAATCCGGAGCCGATCTTCCCGAGGCCGTTCCCGGTCGAAGTCGCCGAGGCAACCTGCCCGACCTGGGCCTGACCGCGGCGAGGTACGTCGGTATCGCACACTTCAGCCGCCATCAAGAGCCTCCCGCCACGCGGCCGGAGGCTTAGCCCTTCTTGAAATTCGCGATGTCGTCATCGGTCCCATCCTGCCTGTCGGGGCCGATGCTCCACAAATCGTAGCTGTCCTCGTTCGTATCCCCAGGGCACTTATACTGCAACTCGCTGCCCCAGGGATCCTTCAGCTTGTCCAGCGACTCGAGGTACGGCCCGCCCCACTTGGCGGCGTCGTCCTCATCGCTGGGCTTTTCCACAAGTTCCTTCAACTCCTCCGGAAGACGCCCCATATGCAGACGGAAGATACGCAACTGGCTTGCCACGTGCCCGCCGTCATCCACCATCGTCTGGGCAATCTGGACCTCCGCGCGGCGCTGAGTACCCATGAACGACGGCACCACAAACGCCGCCAGGAGGGCGATGATGCCCACCACCAGCAGCACTTCCAGCAGCGTGAAACCACCGCGACGACGACTCCGACTTCTCCTGCTCATCTTCATCTGTGCAACTCCTTGCTTTGACCGGCAAGATAGCCGGCATCAATCAGTCTGGCTCCGGCGTCTCGCCGGTGCCCGGCCGCCACGGGGGCAACCACTCCAGGGATTATCCACGTACTCCTAGTGCCGCACGGCACTGATCTTCAGAATCGGGACCAACAAGGCCACCGCGATGACCAGCACCAAGCTGGCCATCACCATCAGCATCAACGGCTCCAGCAATCGCACGCCCAGATCGATCTGCCGCGCCGTCCGGGCTTCGTTCGAGTCGGCGATCTGCACCAGAACCGTCTCGAGATTGTTGCTCTCCTCCGCCACCGCAATCATGTCCACGATGTCCGCGGGGAAAAGCCCGCTGCTCGCCAGCCGCGTCGCCAGCATCTCGCCCCGCTGCACGTTCTCCGTGGCTTTGTCGATCTCCTCGGCC
Source organism: Phycisphaerae bacterium (assembly GCA_012729395.1). Lineage (GTDB taxonomy): Bacteria > Planctomycetota > Phycisphaerae > UBA1845 > PWPN01 > JAAYDF01. Next base: position 10,961 of record JAAYDF010000134.1, on the reverse strand, counting down.
AGGATGATATTGCCCGCCGAGTCCTTCGAGATTTTCAACGCCTGCAGGATCGGCACACCGTTGTGCAACATCGTCCCGAGAATGCGACAGAACCGGCAAATGGCCACCATGGTCACAATGGTGCCCATCACCGGCATGGTCAGCTTGAGCCGGTCCATCCATCGCTGCCCCTGCTCCGTACGCACAAGCGGAACCAGCACCACCAGCAGGACAACGGCCGCACCCAGAACGTACACGCCGCTATCCCGCAGAAAATCGCATGCGCCGAATAACGCGGTCGTCACCCAGGGCTTCTCCACCTTGTCGAGGAAGTTGCGGATCTTGGGCACGACGAACACCATCAGGAAGGTCACCACGGTCACGCCCGCGAACAACAGGATGCACGGATAGATCATCGATCCGATGAGCTTGTTGCGCAATTCGTCCTGCTTTTCGGTGAAGATCGAAATACGCATCAGCACGTCTTCGAGGAACCCGCCCTGCTCGCCGGCCCGCACCATCGCGATGGCCAGCTCGTTGAACGCGTTGGGGTGTTTGGCCATGGCATCGGCCAACGGCTCGCCGCCGGACACGTCGTTGTGCACGTCGCGGAGGATTTCCGCCAGCAACGGGTTCGACGCCTGCCGGGCCAGCACGTCCAGGGCCCGCAACACCGGAACACCCGCCCGCAACAGGTCCGCCAACTGGCTGTACAGCGTGGCCACGACCCGCAGCTTGAGGCGTTTTCTTCCGCCGGTCAGCACAGCTCGCGCCGTCTGGCTGCCTTCGGTCACCGAGATGGGGAACAGAGCCCGGTCGTCGAGCATGCGCAGCACCGCTTGCTGGCTCTCCGCCGTCAGCACGCCGGTGATCGTCTCACCGCTGTTGGTTTTGGCTCTGTAGGTATACGTCGCCATTTCAACCGCTCATGGCCGGTGCTTCCGCCCGCACAGGGAAGACCACCGGGCTACGTCACTGTGCCCACAAACACACTCCACCCGACTCGTCAGCGGAGGGATGCTCAGGCTGGCTGGACTGGACGTCCGCAACGCGATCCTCCCTGATCGGGTCCCGGGCGACACCGCTAAGGGGCTTGCGGCCTCATGCCGCTCGCTAGACTAAGACGGCCCCCCGGTGAAATCAACCGCCATCCCCCCAAGACGCGTTGGCCCCCAGCGAGCAGCCAGGGTCCCTCAGAACGGCCCCGGAGCACCTCTTCCCCTTATACGCCCGGACCGCCGAACCGATGCAGAAAACGCCCGCGATCACCGGGGTCCGGGAACATGCCTGGAATGGCGTAACAGGTGGAATGGACAGAAGTTAATCACGAGGGGGACGGAGTTCAAGCGGACACATCACAGGCGACTGCCCAACGCAAGCCGTGACCGTCTGACCAGCGGTCTCCCGAACGGGTCGGCGGGCAGCGGTAAAAAAGCACGAGGGCCGCGAGATCTCCCCAGACTCACGGCCCCCTGCTGACGAAGGCTTGGGCAACCCCCGTGACAGGCCTCCTCGTCCCGTGCTCGTCTCCCCGGCGAGCCTTACGAGTCGATCTTCGCCTGACGCGAGCCACCTGCCCTACGGCTACGAATAATGCCGTTGGTCCTCATAACAAGCAGGTGCCGTGCCACAGTCGGGGCGACGTCGGCGAAGTAGCTGCAACTCTCTGCTATATTTGACATTAACGCATGCTAAGCCTGTAGCGGACCAGGCCGCGCGGCCCGCGGATGGGTAAGTTGGCGCAGTTTGGCCGTTCCGCGGGTGGGGATTTTTGCCCACCTGTCGTAACGGCCCTCGTGGCGGGTCGATGCGGCCGGGCTTTGGCGGTTGGCTTCGTTGACTCTCAGCGAGGTGAGAGCCATGTGACGCTACCGTCCATACCGGCGACGATGGCACTGCCTTCGGCGGTGACGGCGACCTGAGCCATGACTGGAAGGTCAGGCGTCGCCGCGTACTCCCAGAGGAGTCGGCCGTCCGCGGCGTCGTGGGCAGTGACGCGACCATGGTTGGAGCAGACGAAGACCTTGCCGTTGACCTCGACGGGGGCGAGGGGGAATCGGCCAAGGCTGACAGGTTGGGACCAGACGGCGTTCCCCTGGGCGTCATAACGGGTCAGGCCTTTGCTCAGTCCGCGTGCGTAGAAGCCCTGGCCATCTTCGGTCAATCCAATGGCGGCGACGCCGGCGGCGATATCGCCGAGGTACTTGCCGTCAAGGGAGTAGCTTCCCAACTGATAGCCACGGTCACAGAAGAACAGGCGGTCGCCGACGACCAGGCCGGCGCAATCGGCGGCCCCGTAGTAGCGATTGCGTTTTTTGGCATCGCTGAATCCGCTGGGTGCGCCGGCTTTCCATCGCAGGGAACCGTCGGCGGCATTGATGGCATAAACTTGCGCGTCCCACGCCCCGAAGTACAGGACGCCGTCGTGCAGCAGGAGAGGTTGCTCGATGCTGAAGGTTGCGTGGCGGACGGACCACTTGGGCTCTCCGGTCTGGCGATCGAGGGCGTGCACGTAGCCTTCGAGGTCGCCGACGTAGAGGCATTTGGGATCGAGGGCGGGCGTACCGAAAGCGCTGCCGTTGACCTGCCGCTTCCACATGGTAGAGCCGTCGAGGGCGACGGCGTACACGTATCGATCGGCGGATCCGAAGTAGAGGATGCCGTCGGCCAAGGCGGGAGCGTGGAGAATGGCCGCACCGACATCGATGAGGGTCTTGGCCTGCAAGTTGTCGGCGGTTCCCGCGACGAGGCGGGTTATCTGTCCGTCAGTTGAGGCGACGAGGCATCCGCCGTCGACGACGATCGGCTGAGCCTTGCACCCGGCGGAGAGAACGGTGCGCACCGGCCGGACCGGGGCGTCGGCGGGCAGGTAGCTGAACGAGGCGACGCGATCAAGCTTCATCTGATCGCACTCGCCGGTGAGACGGACGAAGTGCATCCCGGGCACGAGGCCGGCGGTTGGCACCTCTCCGCGATACGCGCTGGCGGAACCAGCTCGAAGAGCTACGGTCTTCTCTTTGTCATTATCGAGGGACACGGACAGGGCGGCGGGTCGGCCACCGGTCGCCCGGGCTTCGATGCTCACGCCTCGGCCGACGATGGTCATACCGTCACGGGGGCGGACGACCTCCAGGCCGGGGGTTGCGCGCTTGGCGATGGGTTTTTCGAGCACGACCTGCATGGGGCGTTCTTCGTTCTTGAAGCGGTAGACGACGCGGAGGGTACCGTCGATGACGGAGATGATGCTGTAGCCGGTGTTGGGGCCGAAGGTTGACCCGCCCATGACACTGTCGAGCGTTCCCCACTTTTCGGAGCTGACTCCGTGGCCGTGCCCCATCATGTGGAGGACGACGTTGTGCTCTCGGATGGTCTCCAGGAGTCTCACCGGCTCGTGCGGCTGGGCGAACTCGCCGCTGGAGAGGGGATGATGGCAGAAGATGAAGACGGGCATATCCTTGGGGACCTTGGCGAGGTCGTTGGCCAGCCAGGTGATGGTTCGTTGGTCGATGCTTGGCACGGGCTCCTGAGGGGTGGCGGTTTCGATTCCGATGAATCGGCAGCCGAACTGTTCGAATGCGTAGTGGTCGCCGCCGTGTAGCTTGTGCATGATGGACAGCATGCTGGTCCACGTGTTGTCATGGTTGCCGGGGGTGTAATAGACGGGGAGATTGAGTACGTTGAAGGATTTCTCGACGTTTTTCCATGTATCGGCGATGGCGCCGAACTCGGTGATGTCTCCGGTAGCCACGACGAACGCGGGCTTCGGAGCGGTGAGGTTGAGCGGCTTGAGTTCCTGCGGCGTTCCGAGCTGCTCGGCGATCCAAGCCAGACCGGCGGTGCTGCGATCGCCGGCGAACGGGCTAGGCGTTCCAGCGGGCCAAGGGCTTATGTGCAGATCGCTGACATGGACGAAAGAGAAGTTCTCCACGCGGGCCGCGTCGGCGGCGGGTGTCCACACGACGGAGACAACGGCCACCGCAAGAACCCACACCCACCCGGCGGACACGTGACAATGACGGATACAAGACATATCGTTCTCCTTGATGATGACAGAGCGTATGATACGGAACTTGGGCGGAGTTGGCCAGACAAGCGGTGCCGAACCATGAACCGTTCGGATCTACGCCACATTCTGATTCTGCTGCTACTGGCGGTTGCGGTGCAGGGGGCGGCGATCTTGGGGATTGCTCGACTGCGAGGCTCGGGCACCTCGTACGCCTTTCGGTCGCGGGACTCCGGCGAGTACGTAGCGTTGGCACGGGGCATTGCTCGTCTGGGCCGTTACGTGCCGGTGGATGAGAACGGCACGATCACGGGGCCCGCGGATACCTGGCGTGTGCCTGGCTATCCGGCGTTTCTGGCGTTGGCGATGTGGGTCGCGGGTGATTCGCCGAGCGTTCTGCTGTTATGGCAACAGGTGATGGCGTTGGCGGCGGCGCCTTTGCTCTACGGGCTCGTGCGCAGCTTCACTTCGTCCCGCGGTGCTCTGATCGCCGCGATCGCGTGGATTGCCGATCCATTCCGCCTGTACCACAGCCAGTGGTTGTTGGCGGAAACGCTTTTTGGCGTGGTGATGCTGGCGGGGTTGTGGACGTGGGCCAGGGGAGTGAAGCACGGCTGGAGTATTCGTCGTGCGGGGGTGTTGGGGGGATGGGCGGGTCTGGCGTTGATGGTGAGGCCGATCGGGATCGTTCTGCCGCCGCTGGCGTGGCTGGCGGTCATCGGGGGGGCACGGCGGGAGCCTTTGCGTCGGATTGCTCTGCTGGGCATGGTGAGCATTGCGAGTTCAGGGCTGATCGTCGGGCCCTGGCTGGCTCGGAATCACGGCATCACGGGGCGGTGGGCGCTCTCGCATCAGAGTGGGGCAAGCTTCGCGTACCACAAGGTTGTCGATGTGCTCCTGTGGGCTGACGGGCGCCACGATCGGCGGTTTGACGCGGCGGTACTGGACGAGGTTCGGGCGGGTATCGATCGGCGGCTCCAGGAGAAGTGGGAGGAGGCATACGGTCCTCTCAGTGCGGAACAGCGGCAGGCTTTGCGTTGGGAGCACCTGAACTTCGGCGAGGCACCGGGCGTGGATCCCTTCGCGGCGTCTTCGTTGCTGTGGGCGGTGGGGCTGGATCTGCTGGCGGAGCATCAAGTGGCGACAGTTTCCTGCTTTGGGGTTCAGGGCTTGTCCATGCTGGTTTTTCCGCTGGGGCTGGTGCTGGACCCGCCGGCCGGTTCGGAGGCGGCTCCGCTGTCGTTGCTGGGGGGCGGCTCGGGCACGGGCAGGATGGTGGCGGGTGCGATCGGCGCGGGTTACGCCCTGCTGGTGCTCACGGCGGCGACTCGGGTCGCGGGTGCGATGCGGGGTCGGCGTTGGCCGGGGCATCTGTGGACCCTGCTGCCCGCGGCAGGATTGTTTGTGTTGACGCTACCTTTCGAGGATCCGCGGTTTCGACTGCCGCTGGTGCCGATCCTGTGGCTCGTTGCGGTGGTGAGTTGCCGGACCGACGAGACTTGTAGTGAAGCTCAAGGGCGGTTGAAATAGCGGGATCGTAGGCGCCACTTGCGATAGCGGTTGGGTACGGTGGTGGTTCTCCGCGTCGGTTTGCACGTTCGCCAAGGGCGAGAATCGCGCCGGCCGCCACAGGGGGCGGCCGCTACGCCGCGTGCGACGGCAGCCACAGGGGGCGGCCGCTACGCGGCGTGCGCCGGCCGCGGTGACATGGTTTGGATCCGGTTGATCCCCAGGCACATAAGGAGATTCACAGATGCGGTTTGGATCACTCTGGAAAGGTCTCGTGCTGTTCGCGACTGCCTCGGTGGCTCTGCTGGCGGGGTGCAGCCCACAGGTTGGCGACCGGCTTCATCGTACAGGCGAGGAGATCGTAGCGGCGGGACAACTGTTCCACGTCGGCACACCGGTCGTGCTCTGGATCGACCCGGGCGGATACGACGCCTACCGCGGGCATCGGCATTTCGAGCCCAGTGAGTACTTTCCCAAGAATCCGGTCTCGCCCGGCAACCCCAATCGCTATGGCACGCGCGGCAACCTGAGCCCCGAACTGCAAGCCCGCGTCGATCAGGAGGGCTGGACGCTGGAGAACTTGCAGGAACACGTGGATCAGTTCGTCTACCATTACGATGTCTGCGTGACGTCGCGTCGCTGCTTCGAGGTACTGCACGACCTTCGGGGGCTGTCGGTTCAGTTCATGCTCGATCTGGACGGCACGATCTATCAGACGCTGGACTTGAAGGAACGCGCCTGGCACGCGGGGACGGCGAACGACCGTTGCGTGGGTGTTGAGATCGCGAACATCGGGGCGTACGGGAACATGGAGACGCTGGACAAGTGGTACGCGTTGGACGATTCCGGGTGGCCGTTCGCCATCTTTCCCGACTGGGTGAAGGAGACGGGGATTCGCACGCCGGATTTTGTCGCCCGCCCGGCCCGCAAGGGCATCTTCAAGGAAGTCATCAACGGCCGCGAGGTCATGATGTACGACTACACGGAGGAGCAGTACCAGGCTCTGATCAAGCTGACGGCGGCTCTGCATCGCATCTTTCCGAGGATGACTCTCGATTGCCCGCGTAACCCGGACGGCAGCATCCGCTGGCATGTGTTTGAGAAGGAGGAGCAGGCGGCCTTCAGCGGCTTCATGGGCCATCTGCACGAATCGAAGGGCAAGGTGGACCCCGGCCCGGCCTTCGACTGGGAGCGAGTGCTCGCCGGCGCTCGCCGCGAGTTAGGCGTGTGAAGCGATGACCATGAGGGATGATCGGCGTTGAATGGCACGTGTCGGCGGTTCCATATTGGCTTTCTCTCTCATCGCGGGAGTGGGTTTTGACTCTCAAGAAGAAACTGGCGGGCAAGTTCATCGTCTTTGACGGGCCGGACGGGTCGGGCAAGGGGACGCAACTTCGGCTTCTGGCCGAGGCCCTGAGCGGTCAGGGTCTGGAAGTCGTGCTGGGCAAGGATCCCGGCGGCACGGAGATCGGCGACCGGATCCGCGCGGTGCTTCTGCGGCACGATCTGTCGGAAATGGACGTTCGCTGCGAAGCGATGCTGTTCATGGCGTCGCGGGCTCAACTGGTCGGGGAGGTGATCGAGCCCGCGTTGGCGGCGGGTAAGGTTGTGCTTTGCGACCGGTTCATCTCGTCGACGTGCGCGTACCAGGGCGCGGCGGGTCACGATCCCCATCGGATCATCGAGCTGGGTCGATTCGCGGTGGGTACGACCTGGCCGCAGTTGACGCTGATCATCGACGTGCCGACCGAGGAGGGTTTCCGCCGGACGGGTCGCAAGCCGCACCACGCGCGCAAGCAACGTTCTCGGACGGACGCAAGCCAGGGACTGCTGCTCGACGATGTGGAGCACGACGCGATGGAGTCACGGCCGATCGCCTATCACCGCAAGGTTCGCAAGCTGTTCCTCGAGCTGCCGAGCGAGTATCCGGGGCGAGTCGAGGTGGTCGACGGGTCTGCCCCGACGGCTGAGGTGCACCGTCGCGTTCTGGAGGTGTTGGAACGTGTCGATTTTTGACGTGCGCCACCAGCCTCGGGCCCATCGGCTGCTGCAGCGGGCGCTGGCCAGCGAGCGGATGCCGCACGCCTACCTCTTCGCGGGCCCGGAGGGCGTAGGTCGCGAGATGCTCGCTTGCCGGCTTGCTCAAAGGCTGCTGTGTGCATCGCCGGTGGACCAGCCGGCGCCGGCGGATCTGCGTGAGACGCTGGGTGTGGAGCGGGTTGGCGAGGCCTGCGGCACGTGCCCGGACTGCCGTCTTGTGCTTGCGGACACGCACCCCGACCTGACGGTGATCCACCGTATGCTGGCCAAGCAGCACCCGGATTCGGAGGTTCGCAAGAAGAAGGCACAGTCGCTGAGCATCGAGGTGATTCGGCACTTCATGATCGGGCGAGTGGCTCTGAGGCCGATGCACGGCCGGGCGAAAATCTTCATTATTCGGGAAGCGGAGCGGCTCAGTGACGCGGCGGAGAACTGCCTGCTCAAGACGCTGGAGGAGCCGCCGCAAGACACGTTCATCATTCTGATCAGTTCGGCCATGGACCGCATGTTGCCGACCACTCGGTCTCGTTGTCAGCAAGTTTTGTTCGGCTCGCTGCCGGTCGCGTTCATCGCGGAACGGCTGGCGGAGTTGCGGCCGGCCACGAACTCACTGGAGGTCGCTTATCTGGCCCAGCACGCGAACGGGAGCCTGGGTCGTGCCCTGGAGTGCGCGGACGATGGGCTTTTCGCGTTGGCGACGGCGTGGGCTCAACGGCTGGGCAAGTTGGCGTCTCAACCGCCGGGTTTCTCGGCCACCGAGTTGGTGGAACCGTTTCTGGCGGATGCTCGCCAGCTGGCGAAAGGTGTGGCGGAGCGTGATCCTGAGATGTCGGATCTGGACGCTTCCCGGGCGGGCCTGCAGCGGTTGCTGAGCGTCCTGGCTGGGTGGTATCGGGAGGCGATGCGACAGGCGACGGGCTTGCCGAGCGACGCGTCCCAGGCGGAGTTGGACGGGCTGGTGCGCGAGATTGCGGCCGGATGGGATCCGGGTGCGATGGTCCGAGCCCTGCGGCAGTTGAACGACACGGACTTAGAGGTAGGGCGTAACGCGAATATCGACTTGGCGGCCGCAGCGATGTTCATCCGGCTGGCGGGTGTGTTTCGGCGTCGATCGGCTCGGCTGGTCTGAAGACGCGAAGGCGAGCCAAGGCGGGATGATCCTCAAAAGTCGCCCGATATGCTACAATTCGGGGCTGGTGCCGGGCGGAGCATGGTCCGAACCCGGATTGAGGCATAAGGATCGACTGGTATGGCTAATGGACACTCCAACGCGGATGCCCCGTCGAGATCCGGAAACGGTCCGGAGAGGACCTATTCGGCGGTCGCGGTTCGCTACGGCCGAATGAACCACATCGGCGAGTTCAGTTACCCGCCGAAGATGCGGTTCACCTGCGGCGGCAAGGTGATCATCTCGACGGACCGGGGGATCGAGATCGGGGAACAGATCAGTCTGACGTGCGGGGATTGCGATAAGTCGGTGTCGCGAGAGCAGATGCGGGCGTACGCCAAGCGGAGCGGTCCGGACTCGTACCGGCTCAACAGCGGGCGGATCCTGCGTGAAGCCACGGAAGCCGACTTGGCGGAGCTGCGTCATATCGAGATTGGGGCCCGCGAGAAGCTGAAGCTCGGCGCGGACTTCGCGGCCGAGTTGGGCTTGCAGATGAAGATTGTGGACTGCGAGCACATTTTCGGCGGAGAGCGGATCGTGTTCTACTTCATGGCCGAGGAGCGGGTGGACTTCCGCGAGATGGTCCGTCGGCTGGCGAACGAGTTTCAGACACGAATCGAGATGCGTCAGGTGGGCGCCCGTGACGAGGCGCGGCTGCTGGCGGACTACGAGACCTGCGGCCGGGAGTGTTGCTGCAAGAACTTCCTGAAGAGTCTCAAGCCAATCAACATGCACATGGCCAAGCTGCAGAAGGCGACCTTGGACCCATCGAAGGTCAGCGGGCGGTGTGGCCGACTCAAGTGCTGTCTTCGCTACGAGCACGAGTCGTACGAGGCCCTGGTGAAGCGTCTGCCCCGGATGGGCTCTCGGGTGGCTACCTCCGAAGGGATCGGCCGGGTGATCGACCGGCAGATTCTGACGCAACTGGTGAAGATCATCGGCGACAACGGTCGCCTGTTCACCGTGACTGTGGACGATATCACCGATCGCGATCTTCCCGAGCCGCCTCCAACCGCCGAGACCGGCGGCAACCCGACGACGGCGTCGCCCTCACGACCGGAGCGTGGTCGCCGCGGACCGCGACCGCCTGAGCACTCCCCGCCACAGCGATCTGAACCTCCGGCCAGCGAGGTAAGCCCGGCGGATAAGGTCCAGTCGGACGCGAAGGATGCCAACGATGTTGCGGGGCCAAGCTCGGACGAGGGCGGCCCGCCAGCAACGGACGATCCTGGACGTCAGGGGCAACGTCCGCGGCGACGGCGAGGCGGACGACGAGGGCGTCGGCCTCCGCAAGGCCGCGGCCCCCACCCCACGGGAAGCGGTTCCTGAAAGGTAGCGGTCCGATTTTGCATCGGTGATCTTCATGCCTGAGCAACCCAGCAAGAATCTGGAAGAGATCGTTCACGAGGTGGGCCGCTACCCGATCGACGCGTTTGTCTTTGTCCAGGAGTGCCTGACGAAGGCCGCGGACAAAGTGCACGGTCCGATGTCGGACGAGCAGAAGCGGCTTGCCCAATGGATGGCCCGACACGACATCAAATTCGACGAGGTCGTCGAGCAGTGGGAAACCGGGCAACTGCCCCCAAGGGTGGCGGAGTTGGTCGAGCAGATGGGCGGACCTCGGTGCATGAACCGGCACGTCACCGGGCAGCAACTCTGTCATGCCATACGCGATTCAGCTCTTGAGCAATGGGGCCTGATGGCCCGCAGCGTACTGGCCCGCTGGAACATCACCCGTACCGAGGATATCGGGGCAATCATCTTTGCGCTGGTGGACAACCACTGGCTGCAAAAGGAACCGACCGACTCGATCGAGGACTTCGCCCACGTTTTCTCGTTCAGCGAGGCGTTCGATCGCGCCTACCGCATCCCGGCACCGTAACGATCGAGTGGCAGATCATTGGGGTGCAACTCGCTGCCCGCCTGGCTCCCGGGGCAAAATGGCGAATGCCCAAGGCCCAATGACCAATCAATGACCAAGCCCGAAACCAGAACGCCAACCGCGGGCAGGGACGTTCGTCATGGGTCATTGGGGCTTCGCCATGGGTCATTTCGCTCACGGATGGCGAGGTCCGTCCAGATCATGTCGCGTGGTTATGCGGTTGTTGGGATCTGAGCTGCGGGGCCCGTGTCGGTAGAGCATTTCACGCAATGGCGTAGCGGCCGCCGCCCCTGGTGGCCCGCGAACTCGCAAGGAATACGCCGGTCGCCACGGCTCGGCTGAGCTCGCCGAAGTCGGGGGGCGACCGCTACGATGGGGCG
>JAAYDF010000133.1 GCA_012729395.1 Phycisphaerae bacterium | reverse complement strand
CTTCCAGGGTTGAGATCCGATGGCGGGCATGGCTTCCCGGGGTGCGCTGCGCGACCCCGGGCTGTGGTCTGGAACCGCGTTGCGGTTCGCACCATTGACGCGTACATCCTCGCGAGGAGCGCCGAACCTCATCGCAGCCTTGGCCGCAAGGGACGCCGGGCAGGGTTCCGGACCCGACGACTTGCGTCGTCGGCTCGCTATGTGTCCGCTCACTCCGCGTCCACTCGCTGTGTGTCAGCTCGCGATGTGTCCGCTTGCTGTGCGTCCACTCGCTGTGTGTCAGCTCACCCTGTGTCCACTCGCTGTGCGTGAGTTCGCGATGCGTCAGCTTGCTACGTGTCGTCGGTGTGCAAGGCGACGCGGGATGGGTTTCTGATCGGAAACCCATCCCGCGTGGATGATCACATCAGTCAGTACTGGATTGGCGGTGGCTATCAGGTTGCTTTGCCGATGAGGTTGGGCATGAGCTTGGCCTTCTGTTCGTAGACCCACTTGTAGTAGTCAGCTCGTTTGAGTTTGGAGCCGGCCTCCTGGTCGAGGATGACGACGACGTGGCGGTGGAGTTGGAGTGCGCTGGCGGAGACCTGCGAGCTGACGGGGCCTTCGATGGCCTCGGCGATGATTTCGGCCTTTTTCTTGCCGTTGGCGATCATGACGATTTTCTTGGCTTCGAGGATGGTGCCGACGCCCATGGTGATGGCGAAGCGGGGGACTTCCTCGCCGGGTCCGAAGAATCGTTTGTTGTCTTCGATGGTTTCTTCGGTGAGGGTCTTGAGCCGGGTGCGTGAGCCGAGCGACGAGCCGGGCTCATTGAAGGCGATGTGTCCGTCGCCGCCGATCCCGAGGATTTGCAGGTCGATGCCGCCGAAGCGTTGGATCTCGGCCTCATACCATTCGCAGAAGTCGAGGACGGACTCGGCATGGCCGTAGGGTACATGGATGCTGGCCGAGGGGACGTTGACATGGTTGAAGAGGTTCTGGTCCATGAAGTAGCGATAGCTTTGGTTATGGGTTGGGGGCAGTCCGACGTACTCATCGAGGTTGAACGTGGTGACCTTGGAGAAGTCCAAGCCTTGGTTCTTGTGGAGTCGGATCAGCTCCTTGTAGGTGCCGACCGGGGTGGATCCGGTGGCCAGTCCAAGGACTGAACTGGGTTTGTGGAGGATTTGCTGGGCGATCATTCTCGCGGCAAGGGCACTCATATCCTCGTAGGTTTTGGTGACAATGACTTCCATGGATCATCTCCTCATGAAATTGGGTTGTTCCAGGTGGCCGGGGGATGGACAGATTCCCCACCGGTTTTGGTTCCGGGGGGCACATGGTATCGTGGGTTGGGGTGTGGGGCAAGGGCATTGCCAGGGGGGGGCTTTGGCCTTATATTGGCTTCCTTTCCGACGCAAACCGGACATCTACAAGGCTGGAGGATTCACACATGAAGTTGGTGATTTTTGAGGACAATCAGTGGGATCATTTTGCTCCGCTCACGTATGTGCGGGGTGTGTTTGAGCTGCGAACGGGTGCGACGACGTTGGCGGCGAAGATCGAGCGGGCGGTTGGTCAGGCGGCAGACGTGGTGTGCGTCCGCGACTATCTGGCCGCGCTGGTGACCCGCCGGTGCGGTAAAGCGGCGGTGAACGACTTCTCGAAGCTCAAGGGCGAAGAGATCTTGTTCGTGAACGCCCGGGTGTGCGGTGTTGAATGGGCGGTTCCCAAGGACAAGGTGGCGGTTTGGAAGGGTGAGCAGTTGGCCGCGTGGCGGACGACGGGCGACGTGAGCGGTATCAAAGACTACGCCGCTCTGGCGGCTGCCGCTCAGGCTTCGCCGAAGACCGAGTTCACGGGCAAGTGGTTCGATTACATCTGGGACCTCATGCTGGCCTCGCCGGAGTTGATCACGGCGGACTTCAAGGCGTCCGGGCGCAGGGGCATTGAGGGCAAGATGCACGAGAGCAGTGTGATCTACGGCCCGAAGGACCAGGTGTTCATCGGTGAAGGGGCGGAGATTCACCCGTTTGTGTGCATCGACACGCAGCATGGGCCGGTGACGCTCGAAGCGGGCGTCGAGGTTCACCCGTACACGCGGATTGAGGGTCCCTGCTACGTTGGGGCCAAGAGTATTCTGTTGGGCACCAAGATGCGGGAAGGGTGCAGCATTGGTCCGATGTGCCGGGTCGGTGGCGAGGTGGAAGAGAGCATCTTGCACGGGTACTCGAACAAGTACCATGACGGGTTCCTGGGGCATGCGTACGTAGGCGAGTGGGTCAACCTCGGGGCCTTGACCAGCAACAGCGATCTGAAGAACGACTACACCAACGTCCAGATCAAGCTGGGTGGCAAGACGCTGGACACCGGCTCGGCCAAGGTGGGCAGCTTCATCGGGGACCACGTCAAGACGAGCATCTGCACGCTGTTGAACACCGGCACGGTGATCGGTACGGGTGCGATCTGCGTGGCGACGGGCGAGCCGTTACCCAAGAGCATTCCGGCGTTTGCGTGGTTTGTGAACAGGGTGATCGGCAAGGGTTTCGGGCTCAAAGCTCTGCTGAGCACCGGTCGGATCGCGATGTCCCGGCGCAAGCAGGAGATGACGGCGGAGGATGAGGCGGTGCTGCGACATGTGTTCGAGCTGACCAGCGAGGAGCGCCTGGCGGCGGTACGCAAGGCCCGCAAGGCCGCCGCTGCCCGGTCGGGATCGTAAGTTTCGGCGACGCAGTCTGTAGGCAGGCAGAGCCGCGATCGTTGGAGAGCCAGGCAGGTGCTGTCTCGCTCCCTGGCGGTCGCGGCTTTGTTTTGCGTGTGGTTGCTGGCGGGAGTGGTGGATCTGGGGCGATGCGGGAGAGGTTGATTCCTGCGGAGTGATACTGGGGATTGTCGTTTGCGGTGCGGGGGGTAAACCGGGGACTTTCGTCCCCGGCTCGGGGTGCTTGCGATTGAGCGATGGGTTGGGCATGGCTGTGATCCTCTGGGTGGGATGATACAGCCGTTGGGTTAGGCTTTGAAGTAGCGGGCTTCGGGGTGGTGGGCGATGACGGCGGTGGTAGATTGTTCTGGTTCTATTTGAAACTCTTCGGTTAAGGTGACGCCGATCTCTTGCGGTTTGAGCAGGGGCCACAAGCCGGCTTGGTCTTCGAGGCGCGGACAGGCGGGGTATCCGAAGCTGAAGCGGCTACCCTGGTAGCCCTGTTGGAAGATGCGGCGGAGGTCGCGGGCGTCGTGGCCGGCGATGCGAAGTTCCATGCGGACTTGTTTATGGATGTACTCGGCGAGGGCCTCGGCGGTCTCGACGCTGAGGCCGTGCAGGTACAAGTAATCGCGGTACTTATCCTCCTGGAACCACTGCCTGGCGATTTCGCTGGCCTGTTGGCCGACGGTCACGACGGACAGGGCGATCACGTCGAATTCGCCGCTGGATCGGGGTCGCCAGAAGTCAGCGAGGCACCAATGCGGGGGCTTGGCCTGTCGCGGCAGGTCGAAGCGGGCGATCTCGCGGTTTCGGTCGTCGGGGTCGTACAGATAGAGGGTGTTTCCTTCGCTTTGGCAGGGCCAGTATCCGTAGACCGCCCGAGGCTGCAGGATGGCCTCGCGTTCGCAGCGGGCGACGAGGTTGCGGTAGATGGGGCGGACCTCGGCGTCGATGTAGCGGTCGAACTCCTCTTGTGGCCGACCTTTCTTCTTGAACTGCCATTGCACCTGGAAGAGCATCACCTCGTTGATATAGGCGAGGGCGGCCTTAAGGGGGATACTGGCGATGACTCGTCGGCCCCAGAACGGCGGTGTGGGGATAGGGACGTCGGTGGCGATGTTGCTGGTTCTCGCGGCTGGCCGGGGTGAAGAGGTGGCGCTTTGGATGGATGGGGCGGCGGTCTGTCCGATTGTGTGTGCGCCGGTCGCGGCGGGTTCCGGGGATTCGCCCTCGCAGATGCGTCTCATCAGGTCGAGGCCGTCGAAGGCGTCTTTGGCGTAGGAGAGCGGACCGCAGTAGGTGGGGCGGAGGTCGTTTTCGACGTATCGGCGGGTAAGTGCGGCTCCGCCGAGGATGACCGGGGGGGTGAGGCCTCGCTCGTTGAGTACTTGCAGGTTGTCGCGCATGACGACAGTGCTTTTAACCAGCAAGCCACTCATTCCGATGGCGTCGGCGTTTTTTTCCTGCCAAGCCTGGATGATCGCCTCGACGGGCTGTTTGATTCCCAGGTTGTAGACGGTGTAGCCGTTGTTGGTCAGGAGGATATCGACGAGGTTTTTGCCGATGTCGTGCACATCTCCTTTGACGGTAGCCAGCACGATGGAGCCCTTGTCGGCTTGGTCGGTTCGTTCCATGTAAGGTTCGAGGCAAGCGACGGCGGCCTTCATGGTTTCCGCGGACTGAAGCACGAAGGGAAGTTGCATCTGCCCGCTGCCGAACAGGTCGCCGACGGTTTTCATGC
The DNA here is from genome assembly GCA_012729395.1 of Phycisphaerae bacterium. Classification (GTDB taxonomy): domain Bacteria; phylum Planctomycetota; class Phycisphaerae; order UBA1845; family PWPN01; genus JAAYDF01. The sequence continues at coordinate 5,425 of JAAYDF010000133.1, read as the reverse complement.
CGGGCAGGAGGAAGTCGTTGATGATCGCCAAGGGGGCGTAAAGGGAGCGGGCCTCGTCGAGGTCCGCTTCGAGGCCTTTGCGATCGCCGTCGATGATGCGTTGTTTGAGGCGTTGCTCGATGGGCAGGGTTTCGCGGGCGGCCTCGGGAGGGGGTGCCTGGTTACCGGGGAACTGGCTGATGAGGTCGGCGAGGGGGTCGTAGTCGGCGGTACGTTCGTCGAAGATAAGCCGGCGGGCCGCTTCGCGGTGGTGTTCGGGGATTTTGAAGAGGGGTTCGATGCCGGCGGCGTGGACGATGGCGGCGTCGAGGCCGGCCTCACGGGCGTAGTGCAAGAAGACGCTGTTGAGCACGTGTCGCATGGCGGGCTTGACCCCGAAGCTGATATTGCTGAGGCCCAGCACGATATGGCACTCGGGCAGTTCCCGCTTGATTCGGCGGATGGCTTCGAGGGTTTCGAGGCCCAGGCGGCGGTCGTCTTCGTTGCCGGTGCAGATGGTGAAGGTCAAAGGGTCGAAGAGTATGTCGCCAGCTCGCAGGCCGTATTGCTCGGTGGCGATGCGGTGGATGCGTTTGGCGATTTCGACCTTGCGTTCGCAGGTCTTGGCCATGCCCTCCTCGTCGATGGTCAGGGCGACGACGGCGGCCCCGTAGTTGCGGCAGAGGGGCAGGATCTCGGCGCAGCGTTTTTCGCCGTCTTCGAGGTTGACGCTATTGATGACGCACTTGCCGCCGGCGAGTTTGAGGGCCGCCTCGATGACCGGCGGCTCGGTGGAGTCGATCATCAGGGGGACGGTGACCTCGGTGGCGTAGCGGTTGATGAGTCGGCTCATGTCGGCCATCTCGTCGCGTCCGACGTAGGCGGCGCAGACGTCGATCATATGGCAACCGTTGCGGACCTGGTCTTTGGCGAGCTGGACCATGCCCTCGATGTCCTCGGCCGCGAGCAAATCGCGGAACTTCTTGGAGCCGTTGGCGTTGGTTCGTTCGCCGATGATGAGGAAGCTGTTGTCCTGGCGGAAAGTGACTGACTGATAGAGGCTCGAGGCGCTGGGTTCAAGGCGTGAGCTGCGTGGCCGGGGTGTTCTGCCGTTGACGACGGCGACGGCACGGGCGAGGTGCTCGGGGGTGGTGCCGCAGCATCCGCCGACGATGTTGACGCCGTCGGTCTCGATGAATTCGCCAAGCCAGCGGGCGAACTCGTCCGGGGTGAGCGGGTAGAAGGGCTGGCCGTCGACGATCTGGGGCAGGCCGGCGTTAGGCTGCACGCTGATGTGGCGTGTGCAGCATTGGCTCAGGTAGCGGATGTGCTCGCTCATTTCCTGTGGGCCGGTCGCGCAATTCAGGCCGACCACGTGGACCTGTGGATAGGCGTCGAGCGCGGTGAGAGCGGCGGCGATATCGGTTCCGACAAGCATGGTGCCGGTGGTCTCGACGGTGATCTGGACCATGATAGGCACGCGTCGGCCGCATTCGTTGAAAACCTGCTCGGCGGCGTTGATGCCCGCCTTGGCTTGGAGGATATCCTGGCAGGTCTCGAAGAGCAGCGTGTCGACACCGCCGTCCATGAGTCCGCGGATCTGCTCGGCGTAACTATCGACGAGTGCGTCGAAGGTGATCTGGCGGAGCGAGACCAGTTTGGTCCCGGGCCCGCAGGAGCCGGCGACGAAGCGGGGTTTATCGGGCGTGTGGAACGGTTCGCAGGCTTCACGAGCGATGAGGGCGGCGCGGCGATTCAGTTCGCGGGTCTGGTCGGCCAGTCCGAACTCGGCCAGGACGATTCGGTTGGATCCGAAGGTGTTGGTTTCGATCGCGTCGCAGCCGACCTCGAGGAACCGGCGGTGAATCTCGCGTACCACGTCGGGGCGTGTTTCGCAGAGGATTTCCGTGCAGTTTTCGAGGCCGCGATAATCGGACAGGGGCAGATCGTAAGTGTGGACGCTGGTGCCCATGGCCCCGTCGAAGACGAGCACTCGATGCTCCAACGCTTCCAGGAATGCAGACTTCATACCAACTCCAAGCAACCCGCCATAGCCCGGCCGGACCGGGACTGCGGGATTAACATCAAAACCGCGGCACTGCACAGGGGGAAAACCGTGATCGGCCCCGGCGACGCGAGTTCGCCCATGCCGGACGCGATATAGTAGTGCATTTGGCGAGCGGTGACAAACGAGCCCCGGCACCGCGCAGCGATGGGGTGCATCCACCGAACCGTGGCGGCCGGCGGGGCTGGCACGCGCCGTCGTGCGCCACTGCTGTGTCAGCAGCGCCTCTCCCCCGAAAAACACTGCTCACAGAGCAGTGCCACACGGATGAGGCCCGCCCCGAAACAAAAGATGCAGGGCGTGCGATGCGTGCTGGCAGGGGTTATCATGCGCGGCCGGTGTCCGCAGGGTTGTGCCGAGTGTGGCCGGCTACGGAGGTTATCGATGTTGTGGCGTGTGAAGCTGACATGGGCCTTGGCCTTGGGATGTGTTCTTGGTTTGGCGGGATCGGCGAGCCAAGCTGATTCTCTGCTCAAGAATCCGTCGTTTGAGACGCCGGCTTTGCCGGAGGCATGGGATCTGATGAGCTTTGGTCCCGCGCCGGCCGTTGTTCATGAGCACGAGGTGACTCGGGATGGTCGACGCGCGTTGCGGATATCGGCGACCGAGCCGACGCTGGCGGCGGTTTCGCAGCTTGTGGCCGTCGAGCCGGGCAAGGCGTACGTGCTCAAAGGTTGGGTGCGGACGGAGTCGCTGGAGCCGACCCACGAAGCGAACATGCTTGGCACGTTGCTGGTGATGGCCGTTGGCGAGACGGATTCGGCGAAGATGGCCAAGGCTTCGAACCAGCGAGGCACGGTGGATTGGACGCCGGTGCAGGTCGCGTTCACCGGCCCGGAGCACGGCCGGGTGTTCGTGTTCTGTAGCTTCTGCGGAGAGAGGACGGCTACGGGCAAGGTGTGGTTCGACGGGTTGGAACTGTATGAAGGGAGCGTGCCCGCTGCCGCGACGCAGCCGGAGTCCGCGACGCAGCCCGCGGTGACACAGCCGGCAGCGGAAACGCAGCCCGTGGGTCGGCCGATCATGCGGCTGCGGAACGGCTCGTTCGAGGATGCCGGCTTGCCCGATGGGTGGGATCTGCTGGTGTTGGGACCGTCGCCCTTGATTAGCCAGGACTACCAGACGCACAAGGAGGGTTCCTGCGCGGTGCGTGTCCATGCGGCGGAACCGACCATGGGGGTGGTCTCGCAGACGGTCCGTGTAGAGCCCGGGCGTCCTTACCGATTACGGGGTTGGTTGCGGACGGAGGGGCTCGAGCCCCAGGAAGGGGCCGGCTTGTACGGCACCCTTGTCGTCGTCGCGGTGGACGACAAGACCTCCGAGCGCTTGGCGACCGGCCCTGACCATCGGGGTACGACCGAGTGGACGCAGGTTGATCTGGCGTTCACCGGGCCGCCGGGCGGTGTGGTGCACGTCTTCTGCAGCCTGTGCGGCGAAGGGCAGGCGACGGGCACGGTGTGGTTCGATGGTTTGGAGCTGGCGCCGGCTCCGGCGACCCAGCCGGCCTCGGCGCCGGCGGCGTCCCAACCCACCTCGCGGCCGGGAGCGGAGAAGTAGACGCTCGCCGGCGAGTTCAGTGGGGCGTCACTCGCTTCCCGCCGGACAGAACGGCGACAGGCACTGCGGGAGCGATCCGCCTCAGCTCCCGCACTTGCCCACATCCGAGGATGCTTTCTTACTTGGGCATTGCAGGGGCGGGGCCGGTCTCCATTTCAGTATCAACGGAAGGCTCCCCGCTGATCCCCTCGCGGACCCCATCGCGGCGTGGGTCGAGGGGAAGTGCTTCGCATCCAAGCGGAAGTCGTGTAGAATAAGGAAAGATCCTGTGGGTTTGCTGCCTGACCGGGGAAGGAGGCCGCACATCCGCCTGCCGCGCCGACATGGCGCGTACACACAACTGGCAAGAAGTTTCACAGATTCCCAAGAGGGAGGTAGCTGAAATGACGCGCGCGTTGCTGACTTCACGTGGTTGCGGTCGATGGCCGGCCGTTTTGCTGACGCTGATCTGGGGATTGGCCATGGCTTCGCCTGCCCTGGCGGTGACCTTCACGGTGGATACCTTAATTGCCGAGGGCGATACCACCTACGACGGCGAGGATGTGGTCGTCGACGGCTGCACGGTGACGATCAACGGGGCGCACGCCTTCAACAGCCTGCAGGTGATCAACGGCGGGGTGGTGACCCACTCGGCCTACGCGGCGCCGACGGTCTATCGGCTCGATCTCACCATCGCGGAAGATGTTACCGTGGATACCGATAGCCGAATCGATGTTTCCGGGCAGGGTGATCCCCGCGATCAGGGCCCCGGAGCGGGAGGCAGCGCATCCCGCTACGGCGCGGGCGGCGGCTACGGCGGCAAAGGCGGGGATTCCACCGCGGCAGCGGGCGGTAGCGCCTACGGCTCGATTACCGAGCCGGCCGACTTAGGCAGTGGTGGCGGTCGGGCTACGGGTAGCAGCAGTTACGCCGGCGGCGCGGGTGGCGGCGCGGTTCGTTTGGCCATCAGCGGTACGCTGACGGTGAACGGCGCGCTGGTCGCCAATGGAGCGGATGGCGAAGGCAGCGGGAGTTACGGCGTCGGTGGCGGGTCGGGCGGTAGTATCTGGTTGACGGTGGGAAGCCTGGCGGGTGCGGGCGTGGTCACCGCCAACGGCGGCAACGGCGGGCATGCTAATGCCGGTGGCGGTGGCGGTGGGCGTATCGCGGTTTATGCGGATTCGATACCCTTCGAGGGCACGCTGTCGGCCTGCGGCGGGGCCGGCAATATGACGGGCGGCGCGGGCACGCTGTACACCAAGCTGGCCACGGATACCCAAGGCACCCTGCTGATCGACAACTGCGGGACGGCGGGCGCGTTGACGCCTTCAATTGCCACGGAGACGTTCGACCGTATCACCGTGCAACGCGGCGGGCGGCTGGACCTCAGTGGCACCGAGCTGATGACCACGCCGCAACTGGTTATCGGCAACGCGGGCGGGGTAACGCTGCAAACCGCGGCCACGTTCGGCCAGGTTCAGATCGAAGAAGGCGGCCTGCTGACGCATCATGCGATGCAGACCGGTTTCGAGTTGACGGTGACGGGCGATCTGACCATCGCGGCGGGTGGTGCGTTGGATGTCTCCGGGCAGGGGCATCCCCGCATTCAGGGCCCCGGAGCGGGAAGCAGCGCATCCCACTACGGCGCGGGCGGCGGCTACGGCGGCAAAGGCGGGGATTCCACCGCGGCAGCGGGCGGTAGCGCCTATGGCTCGATTACCGAGCCGGCCGACTTAGGCAGCGGCGGCGGACGGGTTACGGGTAGCTCCAGCTACGCCGGTGGCGCGGGTGGCGGAGCGGTTCGTTTGGCCATCAGCGGTACGCTGACGGTGAACGGCGCGCTGG
>JAAYDF010000016.1 GCA_012729395.1 Phycisphaerae bacterium | reverse complement strand
TGACGATCAGGAAATACCACGCCCCGGTCCCGATGAATTGCTCCTTGGGCAGACACATCGCCAGCAGGTAGATCGTCATCACCGGACCGGCTGCGTTGGCCATCATCGTCGTGGTCCCAGCCAGCAGACCCATCCCAGCCGCGAACCACCACTGCGTGGGAACCGTCAGATTCTCGCCCCGACGCATCCGCCAGTAGTTCACAGCCAGCATGACCAGCACGATCGCCCCGATCAGCGGACGAAGCTGCGCGTCATTGACGTACCGCAGGCCGAAGTATCCCACCGCCAGACCCGCCATCGCCCACGGCAACAGCTTCACCAGATAACGCCACACCGCGTGACGCCGCCAGTACGCCACAGCGAACAGATCGCCGAAGATCAGCATCGGCAGCAGCACGCCCACCGACTCGCGGGTCGGAATCACGTCGGCCAGAAGCAGCACCGCCAGGATGCCGACTCCCGGCACGCCCGTCTTCGAAAAACCCACCGTCATCGCCGACAGCCCGGCCACCAGCCAGGCCCACGGCGTCAACTCAAGCACGTCTTGCCCTCGCCAATCTCCTCGACCCGGCCGTCGCGCACGACCACTCCCGTTACGCCTCGCGGCAGCGTGACGCAGCCCATCGTCCGGCCCTCTTCATCGTGCAGGTCCAGCCCGATCATGCCCTTGGGATGGACGATCGTGCCGCGAGCCCACTTCAGCGGGCCAAGCCGCGGCTCGATCCGAACCGTGCCAAACCCGATCGCGCCCGGCCGAACGCCGAGGATCGTGGCCAGATAGTGATACAGCACGTGCGCGCCCCACGCATGGCAGTCCGACCGCGTCGGCTCCGGCTGCTCCGGCGTGGTCTTCAGGCCGCTACGAACGAAATCAAACCACAACCCCAGCCGCTCGAACAGCAGATCGGTCAATCCGAGCTTCCGGCACGTCTCGAACAGGTAGTGAATGAAATACACCGTCGTCCGCTGCACGTCCTGGGCCTTCGGCAGCGACTCAGCCAGCGCAGTCAGCCGAGCGTCGCCCGGCAACCCGCTCAAGACCGCCAAACACTGAGTGTGCTCCGAGAAATGCTTGTGCTCCAGGTCGTCGGCATAGAGCCGCCGGCCCTCGTCCCAGAACGCCTCACAGCGACCGGCCAGATCACGGGCCTGCCGCCGGCAACGCTGGGCCAGTTCCGGATCGTTCAGGTACTCCTCCAACTCGGCCATCTGCGTCAGCACCAAGGCGTACTGCCAGTTGAGCACGCCGCTGACGCCGAACTCGCCGTGCGGCGGAATGCCCTGCTCCCACTGCACCCAGTCGGTGAAATTCCAGCCGTTGGGCGCCTGCAGCAGCCCGTCCGGATTGACGAACCGCCGATACCCCTCCATCACGTTCCGCCCGCCCACCATCAGCGACTCCACGAACGCCCGGTCGTCGCGCCACCACGCGTAGTCGTGGATCATCGCCACCCACCACAGCGAAAACGGCGGAATCGTCTGCCGCACCCGGCTGGGATAACGCGACTGGGTCAGCCCGTCGTGACGGCGCGACGCGTCGAACATCATCAGCGCCTTTCGCGGCAACCGATCGTCATGCGTGATCGCGTACGTGGTCAACGCCTCAAGCCGCGTGTCGCCCACGTACATGAGCTGCTCGTAATAAGGGCAGTCCATGTACGTCTCATGCGAGCACATCTGCAGGGCGCGAACGGCGATCGGCGTCACCCGTTCCATCCGCGAATCCGACGACTCGAACCGCGTCTCGTTCGCCAGCGGATAGCGCGTCTCGCGAAGCGTCAAACGCTCCAGGGTCAGCGGCTCATCCGCCGTCTCCACCACGATCTCGACGTACCGCCCAGCCTGCCACCAGAGCGTCTCGAACCGCCGGCCCTTCCCGCCGTCCGGCAAAAAGCGGTCGCCCGTCCCGTAGAAATACTTGCCTTCGATCTCGTCGCGGTTGCCCTTGTCGTTGCCGTTGGGTTCGGTAAAGAGCCCTTCAGCCCAGTGAACACGGATTTTCGCACCCTTGCCGCCGCTGGTCACCAGCTCCGGATACGCGCAGTAGTAGTTCTCCAGGTCGATGATCGCCCGGCGAATGGTGTTGGCCGCCAAGGTGATCGGCTGGCCGGCCAGCACGCCCTGCCAACCGTCCAATTCGTCAGCCAGATGATCGCCGCTGCGGACGGGAACCTTCGCCGTCCCACTATCCGCCGGCGCCGAGACAAACCGCACCGTACCCACCTGCCGCGGCTGTTCCATCATCGCGGGCAGCACCGCCGGACGCATCAGGTGGACCGGCTGGACCTCGTTGCGGACCCGGCCGCAGGTCCCTTCGTGGCCAACCGCCACCGGCGCCCAGCCCTCGCCGCCGCCGCTCTCAAATCCCCAATCGAACTCCGCTGCGTCGATGGTCAAATTCGCCCCGGTGCCCCACGCCACTCCCAGCGGCTCGTCGATCCCATACCCGCCCAGACGCTTGCACTGCCATTCCGCCACGCCGGTGCCCAGAACGCCTATCAGATCGTCCTGCGGAGCAAGGATGAATCCCGGTCGAACCGTCATCTGCGCGTACGGCGCGAGTAGCCCCAGCGACCAGACCCGGGCCACCACCACGTGCGCCCCCTTGGCCAGTTCCAGGTCGTACGTCTCATAGAACCAGTTGTTGATATCGCCGCGCTCCGGTCCCCGGCCGACCCGCACGCCGTCAACGAACAACTCGTACCGCTCATCGGCGCTCACGTGCACCCGAACCTTCGCGTCGCGATCCATCTCGAACCGCCGCCGATAGGCGGTGACAAACGGCGGCTGGCCCGCCTGCGGACACGAAATCCACCGGCACGGCCAAAGCCCTCGCTGCGGCCACGGCCGGCCTTCATCCAGGTGCGAATACGGGTTGTCCGAGATCATCGTACGTACGTGCATGGTATCCATCCTCTACTGTGGCAAAAATACCGGGCGATTATAGCAGATTGTTGCCCGGAGTATAGTGGGCAGGTATCATGAACGGCAAATCGGGAAGAAAAGGGGGCCCGCCATGTTCCAGTCCAACAAACAGGACGTCGCCGAGCGCCATCGGGACAACCCGCTAATCACGCCGGCCGATGTCAAACCTTCGCGGGACGATCTGGAGGTCATCGGAGCGTTCAATCCCGGCGTCTTCGAATACCAGGGCCGGATCGGCCTGCTCCTGCGGGTGGCCGAACGGCCCCACCAGGAACCGGGATACATCAGCACCATCACCGTCCATCCTGATTCAAACCAACTGGAAGTCAAACGCTTCCACGGCACCGACCCCTACCTCGACACCACCGACCCGCGGGTCATCCAGCACCGCGGATTCCTCTACCTGACCTCGATCTCGCACCTGCGCCTCGCCTGGAGCGACGACGGCGAACACTTCCAGATCGAACCCACACCCGCCGTCTTCCCCGAAGGCGTCTACGAAACCTACGGCGTCGAAGACGCCCGCGTCACCGAAATCGACGGAACCTACCACATCACCTACTCAGCCGTCAGCGACCACGAGGTCGCCGTCTCCCTCGCCACCACCAAAGACTGGCAACACTACCAGCGCCACGGCCCGATCCTTCAGCCGTTCAATAAGGACGTCTGCCTCTTCGCCGCTGAGGATCGCAGCAAGTACTGGATGATCCACCGGCCGTCCGGGGTCATGTGGAAACGCAACTGGATGTGGATCTCCGAGTCGCCCGACCTCGCCCACTGGGGCCGCCCGCGATGCCTCGCCCAGACCCGCATGGAGGCCTTCGACAGCGCCCGCCTGGGCGCGGGCGGACCGCCCCTGCCAACCAATAAAGGCCACTTGGAAATCTATCATGGTGCTGACGAGGGCCACCGCTACTGCCTAGGAGCCATGCTCCTAGACCAAGCCGACCCCTACACCATCACCGCCCGTTCGCCCAAACCACTGATGGAGCCAATCGCCCCCTACGAACAAAAGGGCTTCTTCGGCAACGTGGTCTTCACCGATGGCGGAATCCTCCGGGACGACCACATCTGGATGTACTACGCCGCCTCCGATACGGTCACCTGTCTGGCCCGCATCCCCTTGCGCAAAGTCTGGAAACATCTGGAGATATAGAAACCGATGGCTTCGCCCCACGCGAACGGCTAGTCGAAGTAGTCAACCAGTTCCTCAATCCCGTTGGCGATCTGCTCAATGGCGCGGCCCAGGCCGTCGCCCTCGTCCTCCCAGAACATCTCAATCTCGCAACCGCCTGCCATCAAAGCAGTTAACACCACCAACATGGGAAGCAGCGCCCTTTTCAGATACCCTGGCCGTCTCATCGCCGTCTCCTTTTCAAGGGCCCGGAACGCCTAATGGCTATCAACTATTAACTACCGTCAACATTATACGATAGACGCACACGCCGAGTCAAGACCCTTACCCCAAACCAACCGCC
>JAAYDF010000132.1 GCA_012729395.1 Phycisphaerae bacterium | reverse complement strand
TCTGCGGACCGGCAGCATTTTGTTCATCGGCCGCTTCGTCGACCCAAGACACCAAGCCGAAGCCGAGTCGTGAGTTCGACGGTTGCCGCCGCTTGGTCGGCGGGATCGAAACGGGGACGCAGCTAGTTTTCTGTTGCGAACGGTGTACTTCCGATGAGGGAAACACAATAGCGATGAGACGTGTGAACCTGGGTCTGCTGGTAGTCCTGGTCGCTCTGGTCACGCTCCTGGGACTTGCGACTTGGACGTATGTCGCGAGACTTAACGAGCGGGTAACCGCCGAGACGGTGGACTTGGCACGCGTCCGCTGGATCGAACCGGGCCATCCGAAAGCCATCGAGCACAAGAAGGTGGTGTTGATTTTCCTCTCCCAGCCGGACAACGAGGACCCGCTGAAATGGACCATCACCGCGAGAATTACAGACCCTGATACATTGGACGACTTCGCCAGTGCGTTGAGGAAGTGGCGTCCGGGACCGGCTTGGGGAGAGAACGCATCGGGCGGCGTCATCCAGGTAGTATGCGAGGACAATATCGGGGTCAGGCTGCCTTGGACGCAGTATAAAGGCGCCATCCACGGCTATCTCTGGCAATCTCATGACCTGAACGAGGTCATTCTTGACTATCAGCGGTCTCGGCGAACGGAGATGGGTCGCGCTGGCAAACATCCGCCCACGACGACGGTGATCAGCCCGGCCCCTCACGATCCAATGCATTCCCCGATGCCGCCGCGCCGAGAACGCTTTGCCCCAATGGTCGGGCAATGACGGTATGAGATATGGCCAAAGGCGAGGGCGCCCTACCGGACGCTTGGATGATGAAACGCGTGAACCTCGGAATCCTGACCGCCTTACTCGCCCTGGTCGTGCTCCTGGGACTTGCGACTTGGACGTATGTCGCGAGACTTAACGAGCGGGTAACCGCCGAGACGGTGGACTTGGCACGCGTCCGCTGGATCGAACCGGGCCATCCGAAAGCCATCAAGCACAAGAACGTGGTGTTGATTCTCCTCTCCTGGAAGGATCACGAGGATCCACTGAAGTGGACGCAGACCGCGAGGATCACAGACCCCAATACAGTGGAGGATTTCGCTCAAGCGTTGCGCAAGTGGTGTCCGGGCTCCGCGCGCTCGGGGCTGAATGTCATGCAGGTGGTCTGTGAAGACAACACGGGCATCCGGCTTATCTATACGCAAGACGCTAACGCGGTCTGCGGCTGGCTTTGGGAATCATCCGCCTTGCAGGACGTTCTTCTGCAATACCAGCGGTCTCGCCGGGCCACAGTCGGTCGCACCGGCGAGCATCCGCCCACGACGACGGCGACCGGTACGGCGCCTTACCATCCCACGCACCCCCCGATGCCGCCGCGCCGAGAACGCCCTGCCCCAATGGTCGGGCAATGACGGTATGAGATATGGGAGTTCCGGGGACACCTTGCCCGATTTGCTCCTGGCCCTTCGCCCAACATTGCACCGCCCCATCTTCCTCAAAGGCTTTGCCCCAAATTACCGGGTTTCAGTGCTCTGCGGCCGCTGGCACAGCCGAGTGCTCCATCTTTGGCCAGACGCCGTCCTCGGACAACGCTTGAGGCGGAGTGGGGGGAGAATGTTTGGCGTTAATCAAGTGCATTGGCGGTGCGGCCACCCCGAGCGGAAGAAAAGCAGATGATGGAGCTCTCGTTGTGCGGGTTCTTGTTTAAGGATGGGTAT
>JAAYDF010000131.1 GCA_012729395.1 Phycisphaerae bacterium | reverse complement strand
TCGCGCCGTTCCTGGGCCTTCATCTCGGCCACTTCTTCGGTCGCGGTGCGTTCGGCGGCCGCGACCTTCTCGGCGATCGCCGTGGCGCGGGCGAGAGCAAGGTCCTCTTTGTATTTGTCGATAGCCTGCTGAAGCGTCAGCGTGCTGGGAGCGGTATCCTTCGCCCGAGCCAGCATCTGCTCGACGGTTTCGATGCGTTCGCGGATCTCGCTGAGCAGGGTTTTGGCGGTTGTTCGGTCGGCTCGCAAGGCGGTGAGCAGGTCGGGGGCAGGCCGGTAGTTGGAGTCGGGATCATCGAGAGCGTCGCGGACGGGTTTGATGAGAAGCTGAACACGGGAGCGGTGCTGGCGGACCTGATCGGCGTTCGGCTCTTCGCTCCTGCTGAGAGAATCAAAGGCCTTGACGAAATCGGGGTGGGCGGCGAGAAGGCGGCCTTGTTCACTGGTCAGCAGCCCGACGGACAAACCCTGCCAGCGGTTGAGCTGGGTCTGAACATCGTCCAAGAGACGAAGGGTTTCGGTGGCGGTGTCGCTGGTCTCCTGCAGCATCGTGAGGGCCAGCGCGCGAGCCTCCTGCTGAACGTTCTTGGCCGTGGTGATTTCCGCTTTGGTGAGATCCGGCTTGGTGGCGGCGCCAGGCGGCCAGTTGAGTTGAGGCGGTTCTTGAGGCTTGTCGGAGAAAAAGAACGTGGCGATGAACGGCGCCGCAACGGCCAGAACCGCGATACTGATAATCGAGCGAACGGCGGCGAATTTTCGACGGGGTGTTGGATCAGGATTTGCGCTCATCGTGTGACTCCTCACTGTCTGATGGGGCCGTCTTTCGTTTTGGTTTCTTGGATGGGGCATGCTGTCGCGTGTCGTGGACTTCGACTGCGATGACCGGGTTGTTCTGGGGGGTGCGCGGCGGTGCCGCCGGCGGCGGTTCGTGGCCCGTGGGTAACGGCGGGCTCATCGTGCCGGGCTGTTGGGCGGGCCAGGGGGTCTCGGACCGCTTCTTGTGTTGGCCCGCGGTGATGTGGTAGTCGGAACGCAGCGGGAAAGAGAAACCCTCGAACCGGGTGTAGCCGCTGCCGCGGGAGATTTGGACGATGCTGTACTTCTCGCGGTCGGTCAGCCGGATGATGTCGTTGCGGCGGAAACGGGGGCCGATCTGCTCAGAGGTGGTGACGGATATGTCCGAGGCACTCTCGCGGGTGGAGTACATGTGGTGCATGATCTCGCCCGAGGCCTTGATGAGGGCATCCTGCTGATACAGGTCGGTGGCGGCGAAGACCTGCTTGAAGCGGGTGTTGGCCTGGATCGCCGGGATGATATCGACACCGGCCGTCTTCAGGTCGGCCAGCGTCTGATTGGCCAGGATGGCGGCGATGCCCATGCTGCGGGCCTGGCGGAGCAGAATCTCCAGATTCTCCGAGACGATCTGCTGGAACTCATCGACCACGACGTAGACCCGACGGGTCTTTACGCCGCGGTGACGGTGGACGACGGCACTGGGGAGTAGCCCGTAGAAGGCCAGTTTGGCGATCTCGCGAGCGGCGGCGACTTGCAGCGTGGATTCGAGGTAGAAGTAGAGTACCTGGGGGCGAACAAACAAATCGGGCAGATCAATTCGCCGGTCCAAGGCCTCCGGGCTGACCAGACGTTGCTTGACGTGCGACGCGGTGACGTTGAGAGCATCAAAGGAAGCGAGGGAGTCGATGGCACTCAAGACCTCCCCGGCGTCTTCCATCTGCTTGGCGGTGGCCCCGCCGGTGAGCTTGTTGGCGGCGTATTGCTGAAGCCGACGAAAACTGTCCGCTTCGGGGTTGCTCATCAGGGCGGCGAGGACGGCTCGGTTGTTGCGCGAATAGAAGCTTCGGCCATAGGCTTCGCCGTGTTCGAGGCCGAGTGATTGCAGAAGCACCTCGGCTCGCTGGTGGGCGGTGAGGTCGGCCATGAAACTCTGGGTAATCGGATTGAAAACATAGGTCGGCTTGGAGGAAGCGTCGGTGAACCAGCGAAAACCGCCCGGGCCGAAGCGCTCCTCGGCCTCCAAACGGGCGGTCTCAAACAGAGCCATGTCCCCCTTGAGGTCGATGATGAGCACCGAGCAGTCGCCTCG
>JAAYDF010000015.1 GCA_012729395.1 Phycisphaerae bacterium | reverse complement strand
CGCTGCGCGAACTGCTCTGCTCTGGCGAGATGCTCTGTGGCGGGATCATCGCCGGGAGTGGGCGACGCGCAAGCGAGCTCGGGCACTGGTTTCCAGTTGTGTCCTGCGCCGAGTACTGACCTCGTCGACCGCGATCATCTGGCGGGCATGCTCCAGCCTGGCCCAGGCGTCAGCGATGTTGATTTGCTCGGGTCGCAAGGCCTCCTGAGTGAGCACCAAGAGACGGTCGTCCCGTACGTGGGCGAACCCGCCGTCGATGAACCAGCTTTCCAGGCCGGCCTCGGATCGGAACCGCAGTCGGCCCGCTCCCAGCTTGCAGACCAACGGGGCGCGGTGTTGCAGAATGCCCACCTCGCCGTCATGTGCGGGGATACTGGCAGACTCCACGCGGCCGGTGTAGATCGGGCCGTGCGGCGTGATGATCGTGCACTCGAAGGTCTTGTCAGCCATGATGGAAACGCCGTATCACGTTCTCTGGTCGCAGCCGCCCACGTGACGGCCAAGCCTTCAGACTCCATCTCCGCATGGCGACCGTGACGGGAGCGGCCGCATCAGAGACGTCTCTTCGATTAAGCCGCCCCCTTGGCCGCGAGGCTCTCCGCCTTAGCGGCCGCATCCTCGATATTGCCCACGTACATGAATGCCTGCTCGGGCAGCTGATCCCACTTGCCCGAACACAGCTCCTCGAAACTGCGGATCGTGTCTTCCCTGGAGGTATAGTTGCCCGGATATCCGGTGAACGGCTCGGCCACGAAGAACGGCTGGGAGAAGAACCGCTCGATCTTGCGGGCGCGACTCACGGTGAGTTTATCCTCTTGCGAGAGCTCGTCCACGCCCAGGATGGCGATGATGTCCTGCAGGTCGCGGTAACGTTGGAGGATGGATTGCACCTGCCGGGCCACCTGGTAGTGCCGCTCGCCGATGTACTGCGGGTCAAGGATGCGGCTCGACGAGGCCAGCGGATCGATGGCCGGGTAGATGCCCTTCTCGCTGATACCCCGGGACAGAACGATGAACGCGTCCAAGTGTGAGAACGTGGTCGCCGGGGCGGGGTCGGTCAGGTCGTCGGCGGGCACGTAGATCGCCTGCACACTGGTGATCGCCCCGAATCGCGTCGAGGTGATGCGTTCCTGGAGTTCGCCCATCTCGGTGCTCAGGGTGGGCTGGTAGCCGACGGCGGAGGGCATGCGGCCCAGGAGGGCGGAGACCTCGGAGCCGGCCTGGGAGAAGCGGAACACGTTGTCCACGAAGAGCATGGTGTCCGCACCGGATTGGTCGCGGAACCACTCGGCCATGGTCAGGGCGCTCAACGCGGCTCGCAGGCGGGCACCGGGCGGCTCGTTCATCTGTCCGAAGACCATCGCGGTGTGGTCCATCACCCGCTTGACGTTGCCTTGCGGGTCCTTGAAGGTGGCTTCCTGCATCTCGAGCCAGAGATCATTGCCCTCGCGGGTCCGCTCGCCCACGCCGGCGAACACAGAGTACCCCGCGTGCTCGCGGGCGATGCGAGCGATCATCTCTTGCACGATGACCGTTTTGCCCAGCCCGGCTCCCCCGAACAAGCCGATCTTCCCGCCGCGAACGAACGGCGCGAGCAGATCGACGACCTTGATCCCGGTGTCCATCATCTCGGATTTGGGCGTCAGGTCCGCGAAGTCGGGCGGCAAGTGGTGGATGGGTCTCGTCTCAGTGACTTCCATCGGCCCGCGCATGTCAATCGGCTCGCCGAGCAGGTTGAGCACCCGGCCGAGCGTGTTCATGCCCACCGGGACGCAGACGGGTTGGCCGGTGTCCTCCACGGGCATGCCGCGAATCAGCCCGTCCGTCGAGCCGAGAGCGATCGTCCGCACACGCCCACCACCCAGATGAAGAGCAACCTCGCCCCACAGCGTCTGGGATTCCGTAGCCCCCGCCGCCTGTGGATCGACCCGCACCTTGAGTGCGTTGTGAACAGCGGGCATCCGGTTTTCTTCGAACTCGACGTCGAACGTCGAGCCGATGACCTGAGTGATTCGACCGATGCTGGTACCGTTGCCTTCACCCATCAGCGGAATACCTCGTCAAGCTTGGTGGCCGCCATCTTCTCATCGGATACGCCCAGTGCGCGCAGAATACCGATGGCCATCAGCGTGTTGCCGGCAGGGGTCATGTGGACGCCGTCCGTGGTCAGGTGCCCCTTGGTGCCTGCCTCGGGATGTTGCTTGCGGTGGACGGCGATCGTTCGCAGAAACAACTCGTGGAGATCCACGTAGTCGCAGCGGTTCTTGGCCGCGACCTCCTTGCCCGCCTGGACGTAGAGGGCCAGCCGGCGATTGCCTTCCGCCTTCGCGTCCTCCTCGATCACCGTCGGGGCCAGCAGCACTACGCGGATGTTCGCCTCGCGGGCCATCGTCACCATACGTTCCAGGTTGGCCTTGTACGTGGCCAGCACCTTCTCGTCATGCGGCTGGGCCAGACGGTGCCAGACGTCGTTGATGCCCACATTGATGAACACCCATGTAGGCCGCCGCTGCACAACATCCTTCTCAAACCGTGCGATCAAGTCCTCAGCCTTGTTGCCGCTGATGCCCGCGTTGATGATCGGCGGAAGCTTGAGATCCGGGTATTGCTGAGCGAAAACCGCGTCCATGGCTCGCACGTAGCCGCCTCCCTGCGTGATGCTGTCGCCGATGACCAGAAGTTGATCGCCAGGCTCGATCACGGGCGAATTGACCAAGCTCAAGATGGTTGCGAACAGATGCAGTGCGTCCATGGGTTCTCCTTGTGTGTCTGTCATTTCAACGCTTCCGCGCCGCCCACAATGTCCAGCAGCTCCAACGTGATCTGGCTCTGGCGGGCACGGTTATACTGTTGCGTCAGCCCTCGGATCATATCTCCGCCGGCATCGGTGGCGGCTTTCATGGCGACCATGCAGGCGGTCTGCTCACTGACCGCGGCGTCGAGGAAACACTGAAACAGGCGGATTTTGACCATTTCCGGCAACAACTCGCCTAACAGCTCCCGCGGTGGGGGAGTGTAGTCGTACTCGGCGACAGGGGACGCCTCATCGGCTTCCTCGCCGACGGTGGGCCGATCCAGCGGCAGCAGCCTCATTGTCTCCACATGCTGCCGGGCCACCGACTCGAACCGCGTGTACGTGACGTACACGGAATCCACAACCCGACGCTCATAAGCGTCTATCATGGTCTGGGCGATAGGGTCCACCGTCGTGAATTGCGGTCGATCCTCGAATACCGCCAGTTCGCTGGCAAGCGGGTAACCCAGGAACTTCAGGTAGCCGATGCCCTTCTTCCCCACGGCAAAGATGTCAACCGCGTCACCCGCGGCAGTACGCTCATCCATGTGCTGCAGGGCCGCACGCAGGATCGACGCGTTGTATCCCCCACACAGCCCGCGGTTGCTGGTGATCGCGATCAGTACCGAGTGGTTCGTCTCTTCGTTGACGCGCAGCAACGGGTGATCGACACCAGCGGCGTCCCGGGCCAATTGCTGCGCCAGGCGGGTGATGCTTTGCGTGTAGGCTTTGCTCGCCGCAGCCGCGTTGAAGGCCGCCTGGAACCGAGCCGTGGCGATCAACTGCATCGTCCGCGTGATCTTGCGGATGTTCTGGACCGCCTTGCGGCGCTTGATGATGGTTCGCGCCTTGGCCATGCCGCGCCTACCTTGCTAGGAAAGACTTCTTGAAGCTGCCGATGATCTCGCGAAGCCGCCCGGCGAGGCTGTCCTCGAGATCGCTCGCCTCGATCAACTCGTTGCGAAGCTCCGGGTGTTCGTCCCGAATGTACAGCAACAGCTGTTCCTCGAACTCGGCAATGCGGCTGATGGGCATATCGTCGAGCAGCCCCTGGGTGCCGGCGAAAATGCTGATGACTTGGTCGACCACATGGTAGGGGTGGTACTGCCCCTCCTTGAGGAGTTCGACCATGATCTTGCCGCGGTCCAACTGCCTTTGCGTCGCCGAGTCCAGCTCCGTGCCGAGTTGGGCGAACGCTTCAAGATCACGATATGCCGCCAGGTCGAGCCGCAGTGTGCCCGCCACTTTCTTCATCGCTTTGATCTGGGCTTTCCCCCCGACCCGCGATACGCTGATGCCCACGTTGATGGCCGGCCGGACGCCGGCGAAAAACAAGTCCGGGTCCAGGTAGATCTGCCCGTCGGTGATCGAGATCACGTTCGTCGGAATGTAAGCCGAGACCTCGCCCTCCAGCGTCTCGATCACCGGCAGGGCGGTCAGCGACCCGCCGCTCAAGGGATCCACGCGGATCTCGAGATCCCGCTGGGGCATGATCTCCAAGTCACGCTCCGCCTCGCGTCGCCCGGGAGGCCCGAGATAACTCTTTCCGTTGACGCCTGAGCGCGTCTCCGCTGGGGCCGACCGCGGGACGATCAGGTAGCGGTTCGCCAGCTTGGTCGCCCGCTCCAGCAGCCGGCTATGCAGGTAGAAGATATCGCCTGGATAAGCTTCTCTCCCCGGGGGCCGACGCAGCAGGAGCGAAAGTTGCCGATAGGCCACCGCCTGCTTGGACAGATCGTCGTAGACGCACAGGGTGTGCTTGCCCTGCTCATACATGAAGTACTCGGCCATGGCGCAGCCGGCATAGGGAGCGATGTACTGCAGCGGAGCCGGGTCCGCACTGCCCGACGCCACCACGATGGTGTAATCCATCGCTCCGTATTCCCGCAGGGCCTCAACCACCCCCGCGATCGTCGACTCCTTCTGCCCGATCGCCACATACACGCAGATGACGCCCGTCTCCTTCTGATTGATGATCGTGTCAATGCCGATCGCGGTCTTGCCCGTCTTGCGGTCGCCGATGATCAGTTCCCGTTGCCCCCGCCCGATCGGAATCATGCTGTCAATCGCCTTGATTCCCGTCTGCAGAGGTTGGTCAACAGGCTGCCGCTCGGCGATGCCGGGAGCTGGAGATTCAATCGCCCGGCGGTAGGGGGATTCAATCACCCCACGCTTGTCCAGCGGCTGGCCCAGCGGGTTCACCACTCGCCCGATCAAGGCCTCGCCTACGGGCACAGACAGCAACTGCCCCGTACACCGGACCGCGTCACCCTCCTTGATCGCGAGGTGATCCCCCATGATCACCGCCCCGATCGCGTTTTCCTCCAGGTTGAACACCTGTCCGGCGATGCCGTTCTCGAACTCGAGCATCTCGCCGGCCATCGCTTGCGACAGGCCGTAGATCCGCGCAATACCGTCACCAACCTCCAGAACCCGCCCAATCTTCGCAACGTCCAGATCACCGCGGTACTGGGCAATTTCCTGCTTGATGACCGATGCGATCTCGTCCACTCTGAACTTCATGCCACTTCCACCGTGTCAGTGCACTGGCCGACGCCCATACTACTCCGAGGACTCCTCCAAGTACCGCTCTCCCGCGTGCACCTCGTAGGTCGTTCGATTCTGCAGCCGCCTGCGCAACGCCTCGATCCGCGACTGTACGCTGCCGTCCACCTGGATGTCGCCCGCGTGGATCACGATGCCGCCCAGCAGCTCCGGTCGGACCCGCTCGATGAGAATCACCGTTTTACGCAACCAACTGCCCGCCACGGCACGGATCGCCGTCCGCATCTCGTGCCACAATGGGACCGCCGTCTCCACCACAATCTCCTGCTGCTCACGCTGGGTCTCCATCCGCAATTGCAGGGCCCGTTGCACCGCTCGGATGAGGTCGCCTCGCCGCCGGTTGTTCAACACCTGTAGCGTGTTCAGCAACAAGTCATGCATCTGCCCGCGAAACATCCGCTCCAGGGAGGCCGCCCGCAATTCCGTATCGATGGACGGATTCGCCAGCCAAACCTCCAAATCCGGGTCCCCGTCCATGTAAGTCAGCAGATCCCCGAACTGGCTGACTACCTCCTGCTCTTCGTCCACCTCGCGGGCAGCTTCATGCAACGCTTCCGCGTACACATCGGCAATCGCGAGTCTTCCTCGATCCGCCTGCGGCATGTTTCACCCTTCCGTGCGCACGTTAGTTCGAGCTGGCCAACGGCGGTTGATCACCCAGTTCCCGTAAGGCGTCGAGCATCAACCGTTGGTGATCCTCCGGCGAAAGCTGCCGCTTGAGAGCCGACATCGCCAGTGAAACCGCAAGGTCCGCCGAGTGGTCATACAAGACCTTGAGTGCCGTGTCCCGGGCAATGCCGATCTCTCGCTTGGCGCGATCGATCAGGTATTCACTGTTGCGGCGAGCCTCTTCCTCGATGCGCCGGCGCATTACCTCGGCGTCACGGCGACTCTCCTCGACAATCTTCGATGCCTCATCGTGGGCCGCGAGCAGACGTCCCTCGTATTCCTTCAACCGGGCTTCCGCTTCCTTGCGATCACGCTGAGCCGCCTCGAAGCTGTTGCGAATGAACCGCTCACGCTTGTGGATGCCTTCGATGATCGGCCGGAACGCCAGCCGGCTCAGTATGAGCAGCAGGACAACGAAGACGGCGATCGTGTAACCCGCCTGCCAGAGGTCCACACGAAGCAGCTCCCCTCCATCCTCGGAAGCCCAGAGCGGGCCGCCCCACGAAGCGACCCACGCCCATGCCAGCGCCGTTCTGCGGATTGCCTTCCACATGGCTTGAGACCCTCAAACCGGATGGCCCGTCAATTCCCCGCACCTTGGCTTGCGGCCTCGATCACCTTGAGCAAGGTGGTGCCTACCTGCATGCATATGACTAGCGCGAAGAACGTGAAGCCCTCGATCAACGCCGAAGCGATGATCATGGATGTGAAGATGCGTCCGCCGGCCTCGGGCTGGCGAGCCTGGCTCTCCACCGCCGCCGCCGCCAGATGGCCGATCCCCTTGGCCGCTCCCATCGTCACCAAGCCCGCCCCCAGGGCCGCGCCCAGCAGGGCCAGCCCGTAATCGTTAATCACCACTTCCGCCAACGTCGGTAGCATGACCATTCTCGTCTACCTCCACTTCATCGAGGCTAATAGGCACGACTCTCGAATCCCAAACTCGCGGCTAGTGCTCCGGGCTGACCGCCGCGCCAATGAACAAACACGTCAGGAACGTGAAGATGTACGCCTGAATGAGCGCCACCAGCAGTTCCAGACAGCAATACACCGCACAACCCACGATGGTCACCGTCGCCAATTCCCAATCGAAGTAGCTTCGCAGGATGGGAACCAGCATCAGCAATGAAGCCAGCACCACGTGACCCGCCATCATGTTCGCGAAGAGACGAATGGCCAGGGCGAACGGCTTGACCAGCGCGCCAATGAGTTCCAGCACAAAAAGAAACGGAAAAAGCAGAACGCCAAGCACGCCGGGAACGTGCGGTACCAAGTGATACCAGTACGCCACAAAGCCCCTGCCCGCGGCTCCCAGCCCCGACAGACCGTGCTCCCGTTGGCGTCGAATCTGCTCCAGAATGCCCACGGCGTGTACGGCAATGAACGTAATCGACGCCAAGCCCGCCGTCACCGAAAGACCCGCCGTCGCCGTACCGAACAGGTGCGAACGACGCCAGATCAACGTGGCAATCGCGTCCAGCGGAAGAATGCCCAGCAGGTTGTTGATCAGAATGAAGAAGAACATCGTCCAGATGAACGGCATGAAACGATCCGTGTGATCCCGCAACGCCGGGCGGGCCACGCCCTCACGCACGAACTCGAAGGCCGTGTCGAAGAAGGCGTGAACCCCCTTCGGAACCATCGGATAACGCCGGCCTAATAGCGGGAAGATCACCAGCATGAGACCGGCGGTGATCAGCACCATCAGCATGTGGCTGGTGAACGGGATGTAGTCCTTCAGGACAAAAGGGCCCCAGCTCCAGGGCTCGAAATGGAACCGGCCTACTCGGAAGATCTCGTGCGGCACAATGTGCTGCATCGGATCGCCGGTCGCCAACATGGTCGCCAAACCCGTCATGACGAAACACGCCCGTCCGCTGGATCAGGCTTTCGCCTCAGGAGTCGCACGACCACCGCGGTCTCGACCGCCAGCAGGCTCAAGTAGAACCCAACCATCCAGCAGCCCAGCAGCATACCCGGATACCAGTTCAGCCACAGGCCCGCAAGCGTCGCCGATCCAACGGCGATCATCCGTATCACCGTCGCGCTCAAGGCCGCCTGGGGAAGGTAGGCGGGCAGCCATCGGTGCGCCGCAGCCGCCGGAACAAACGCCGCCCAGCACGACAGCAAATTCACCGTACCGCAGAACAGCACTGTGCCCCAATGCGTCGGGTCAGACCACCCGCCCGTGATCAGAAGGCCCAGACCGCCTGCACTCACCGTCATTGCCAGGGATGTTACCACGAGCAGGGTCAAGGTCGCCGGTCCTTAGTCTGGTGTTGCTCTTCCCGCGTCTCGGGATCCGCACCATCCAGTTGACGCATCATAGCGTAAGCTTCCTTGACAAGCAGGTACAGCCCGCTGGCCAAACCGACTCCACCGCCAGCCAGCAGGCCCCACGGCTCGCTCTGCCATCGTTGGTCCGCTCGGTAACCTAGGTAAAAGCACAGGCCCACCACACCGGCGAACTCAAAGCCGAGGCCCGCCCACCGCCAGTACTCACGCCCGTTGGTGTTCTGACCTGTCATGTGATTGCGGGCCGACCCCTGGCCGTCATCCCCCACGCCTGGCCCATGATCGACACAGGCCCTCGAAAACGCCAGAGTCTATCCGCCGGGCTTCCACACCGTCAAGCCATAGCTGACTGTTTGGGGCATGCGCAACCGCCGTGGACCGGCCACGCCGAGCCGCCGTGAGTGATTTGTCTCTTGGGAAAGTGGCCCGCTGTCCGGCTATGCCGGGACTTGAGCCAGCAGAGGGGAACGCCGGCGTCGCCGCCGCTTCTTCGGAGCGCCTGGAATGCGAATGACGGGTTTGCGCGGTTCTGCCGTGGCCGCAATCTCCAACGCCTCGTTGGCCGTCGACGCGAACAGGTCCGCGTTCACTTCCTGCCACAGCCCGTCAGCTCGATTGAATACCCCGCCCGAGATCATGATGTTCATCGTCGGGTTCGAACCCACTTCGCGGATCAGATCGATCAGACGCCGAACGCCCGGTACGCCCGCGGGAGTTGTCCCGAAGATGAGCAGGATATCCGGCCGCAATTGCCCCACGATCGTCAGTATCTCGTCGTTCGGAACGCCGCCGCCCACAAAGTAGGTCTCCCATCCTTCGGCTTCGAACAGATCGGCGCACATTTGGGCACCCAGTTCCTCGGGCTCGCCGTCTGCGCAGGAAATGACGATGCGTCTGCCGATCGATGGGCTGCGGTCCAGTTGGGTCTGCAGTTGGTCGGCCAGGCAACGGTTGATCCTCGTCGCCATGTGCTCCGTCGCGAGGTTGATCCGGTCTTCGCGATACAGCCGGTCCACATGCTCCATGGCCTGCCAGAGCACCCGCCGGTATAGCCGCTTCGCGTCGAGCCCACCGGCCATGGCCTCGGCCAGGACATCCCGGCATTCCTGCCGTCTGCCTTCCAGTAACGGAGCAACGTATCGATCGAGCAACTGATCCGCTTTCATCGTCGTCTCCCACCGAGCGACGGGACGGCCGGGGGCCGGCCTCATAGGCCGCCCCTGTGCCTTCGTCCTGTCCACCGCGTCATGCTCGGGAAGGAAGCCGTCCGCTCGCTAGCTCTTACTGCTGACCGGTCGCTCCGCACCGGTTACCGCCGACCTGTTTCTCGGGAGATGCGATCTGGCATCACCCTAAGCCACCATTTGGCCTCAGAGTACCCATCTCTCCATTGCTATGTTAATCTGGGTATTCTGCGTATTCTAGTTGGTTTGGTATCGGTGACGCGGCCGTTTTTTCTTGAACGAGATTTCACCTGCCGCCGTCTCAACTGAGACCACCCGAATCCGTAGGCACCACTGTCCGATAAGCTCGGGCATCAGGTAGCCCTATCTTGGATTTCGCGCGTGCGCGTTGGCGGAAGCCTTCTGCCCACGGACGCCCGCGAAGAGGCGATGTGTGCCTTTGCTGTGCGTAAGAATGGGGAATGTTCTCCCCTCCCGTGAGGCGGGTGCGGCAGGGGTTGGGAGCAACTTCTCAAGGGGCCGGGGCGGTCGAGGCGGGGGGGGCGGACGCCTGCCGAAGCTTCGCTTCCAGTTGCTCGACTTGGCTGGTCAGGATGTCAATCTGCCTCTGCCGCTCGGCCAGATCCTGTTCCCAGCTCAGGCGGCTGTGCGTCAGCCGGGCCATTGCCTGCTCAAGCTCCTGACGCTGCATGGCTGTTTCGCGTGAAACACGTCGAGTCTTCTCCTCCGCGGCTGCCAGCGCTTCCGACAAATGCCGCTCTGCGGCTTGGAGGCGAGCGATATCGCTTTTCAAGCGTTCGTTCTCGGCGGCGAGGCGATCGCGTTGGGCTGCCAGTCGGCCATCGCCTGGAGTCGCGGCGACTTGCTTGCGAAGTTCTTCGAGTTCCAGGCGGCACTCGTCAACCTCGACGCGGGCGTCGTCCCAGTCGGGCGTGAAAGTGCAGCCCCCCGACAGGATCGGGACGGCGAGGAGAAGAACGCAGATTTTGCTCATGACTCGACCTCAGATGCACCGAGGGAGGCGACGGTGGTGGGGGACTTGCATATCTCCCGGAGCAACGTGGTGGCGTAGCAGCCGGCCTCGAGCTGGAATTGAAGACGAACGTAGGGGCCGTGTTCGTCGCTGCCGGCGTCGACGCTCCAGCCTTGCGGCTGGAAGCGGAGCGGACGGCGAGCGCCGCTGGCAACCCGCTGACGAACCGCTGCCCATTGCTCTGGGCTTACCTGTGCATCGGCCAGCAGCGCCGCTTCCAGTTCGCCCTGTGGACCGGTGGGGGGTCGCATGCGGTGGCCGAACAGCGGACCGGTCGGGCTGATCTCAAAGGCGGCGCAGCGCGGCTGCTCGCGGTCCACGTCCTGGACTTCGAAGACCGCACCCTGTGGGTGTCGCCATGCGAGGTCGCCGAGCCAGAGGGTATCCAGGTGGTTGATTCTGCGGGCGACGGCCTGGTTGAACAGGTGCGACTGGAACGCGGACAGGTACAGCCGCTGCAGGTTGAGATCCACGGCTCGGAAGGCTTTGCGGGCTGTTCCCTTGTTCTGGATAAGGGCTCGGCAGACTCGTCGTTCGTTGGCGAAGCGGTAGGGCCAGGCGTCGGCGGCGGCTTGGTAGTCGCCCTGGTCGTAGAGTTGCCGGGCCTTGAGGATTTCGCCGTGGTCGAGTGGGCCGGGCCGGCCGAGTATCTGGGCCAGGGCGGCTTCGTAGTCGTCGTGAAGGATGGCCAGCCCGATCAGCCAGGTGTCGCCGCGCGTGCCGAACCGTTGCGGCCCGAAGTAGTTGGGCACGCCGCGACTCGCCAGCATTCCCATGGCAGACTCAACCTCCGGGCGGCGTTCGGGGTCGCAATCACGGACCTTGATGGTGAAGCGGTTGCCCGCCAGGTGGCCGAGTTTGAGCTTGTTGCCGTGCCTGGCGACGTCGAGCACGCGGATGCCGCGGAGGTCGAGAGCCGTGACGCGGGCGGGGTCGATGTGTTCTAAGCTCAGGGTTTGGGTGGTGACGGCGTTGGCGTCCTTGAGGCCGGCGTACCCGATCTCTCGGGCGGCGACGCCCAGGGCCCGGGCGATCTGGTGGACGGCGTGCATGGTCGGCAGGTTGATCTTCTCGATGCGGAAGTAGACGTGCGTTCCCTCGCCGCTCGGCGGGTAGAGTGGGACCTCGTCGACGGCGAAGTCTTCGGGCCGGGCTTTGATGTGTCCTCCCAGGCCTGGTACGTCGGCGGTCAGGAACGGCAGTTCATCGGCGGGTGGCGGTGTCATGATCGGTCGCGATCTCCCCTCGGTTCAGCCGGTCGAGGAAAGCGACAAGCTGGTACTGGGTTTCGACGGTTGGAACGGGTACGTTGATCCGGGCGGCATGGCGAACGGGCTCGCCGAGGATGGCTTCGACTTCGAGGGGTCTGCGTTCCTGGTAGTCGATGAGCATCGAGGGGCGGTAGGGGCCCATGGTTGCGGTGTTGGCCATCATCTTGTCGAGCATGGCGGGGACATCGATGTGGCAGCCGTCGGCGTTGCCGGCCGTGCCGGTCTCGATGATCAGCCGCCGGGCGAGGGCGACGAGGCCGGGGTCGGCGAGGATCTCACGGGTGGTGACTGCGCCGGCACTGACCGCCACGGTGCTGAAGGGGATGTTCCACATGAGTTTCTCCCAGCGGGCCTGGCGAAGCGAGGCGGCGACGTGGGATTCGACGCCCGCGTCGGCGAAGAGCCGGGCGATTCTGGTGGCTTGGTCGAGGTCGTCGAGCAGATGGCCGAACACCACGCGCCCGTAGTCGAGGTGGTGCACGATGCCGGGCTCGCCGCGGTTGACGCACACGAAGGCCAGTCCGCCGAGGATGCGTTCGGGGCCGAACCACTCGGCCAGACGCTGCTCGATGTGAAAGCCGTTGATCATGGCCAGGATGCGCGTATCGGATCCCATGCACGGGCGGATGAGCCGCTCGGCGTCATCGAGGCTGGTGGCCTTGAGGGCGCAGAGCACGAGGTCGACGGTGCCGATCTCGCTTGGGTCGCCGAAGGCTTTGACCGTTGGCAGGTGGAAGTCTCCCTGGCAGCTTTGGATCCGCAGGCCGTCGCGGCGAACGGCTTCGAGGTCGCGGCGCATGAGGAATCGCACGTCGTGCCCGCGCCGTGCGAGCATACCGCCGTACAGACATCCCACCGCCCCGGCACCAATCACCGCGATCCGCATCAGCCCATCCTTATGCACGCGGTTGGGTTCCGCGTAGTGTCCAACGCCCATCCATCCTTGTCCCCTCTGCCGGCTCCATCCCCTTGCTCGGCCCCATCTTACCGCCCGCCGTCACGTGCTCAAGGCCGGGGCCATCTGGCAACGCAAACGGATCCGCGATGAAATCGGTGGGGACCCGTTGCCAAGACCAAGGCAACTTGCTGTTGTTTGTTGGGACCAAGGCAACTTGTTGCTGTTCGTCAGGACCAAGTCACTTGGGCGTAACTCGCCATGGGTGGGCGAAATGACCCATAGCGAAGCCGCAATGACCCATGAAGCCCGAGTGACCCATGACCAACGTGAACCTTCGACCAAGTCCATCTTGAGCGAATCGCTTCCGGTGCGATGATGGGTCTCCGCTCGCGGTCGGCGTTCGGGTTTCGGGCTTGGTCATTGACTGGTCATTGGGCCTTGGGCATTCGCCATTGTGCCCCGGGAGCCGCGCGGCCAGCAAGTTGCACCCAATACGTATAGGAATTGCGAGAGCGTTTCCCGAACCACGGTAGCGGTCGCCCCCCGCGGCGACCGGCGTATTCTCTGCAGATCCGCCGGCCGCCACAACCTGTCCGCCGCAGCGGAGGGGGCGGCCGCTACGCCATGACGTGAACTGCTCTCGTTCTGGGAGTTGACCCGCCCTTGGTGGTATGCTACCTTGGGCGAGTGGCCTATGGCGACAGTCGGCTCCGCGATCCCCAAGCCGGGTTCTTGCCCCCGCCAACGGGAAGGCGACCTGCCGAGCGAAGGCTGGGCCGCGGGCAGCGCGTTGCCCATTCGATGTTCGCTCAGCCGCATCGGCCGCGGAGAATCGTCTCGGCCTAGCCCCGGCATCATCCCGGCACGTGCCGTGGAGGTGACGCACAGCATGGCAGCACTTCGCGACAGCCTGAACACCTCTGCCGCGTGCACATTGCCGGCGGTGTCGCTGCACCGGCGGTATACCTGGGACGCGTACCATGTTGGCTTAGCGGGCCAACGAGCCGCGGGCACCCAAGGAGCCGCGGGCTTCAGCCCGCGCGGTCCTTCGGACGGTGCGACCGCCGGCATCCACAACGCCGGCGGCATAGGTGGTTTACTCGCCGTCGAAGCGCCGCAGGCTGTAGGCGACCCGCTGCGTCACTGGTACTTCTACGACGGCAACGGCAACGTCGGCCAACTCCTCGCCTACGACGCCACCGGCCCGGCGGTGAACGCCACCCCCGGCGCCAAGTACGAGTACGACCCGTACGGCCAACTCGTCAACTGGACGGACACCATCGCCAACCCCTTCCGCTTCTCCACCAAGTGGTTCGACACCACCACCGGCCTTAGCGACTGGGGATACCGCTACTACTCGCCATCGCTCGGGCGGTGGATGAGCAGAGATCCGATTGAGGAAAGGGGTGGTAGGAACCTGAGCCAGTATACCCATAATGACCCTATCCATGCTGTTGATATGCTTGGTTTGTATTATGTCATCATCCGGGAACGACTCATCCGCAGCCATGTGTCTGTGACAACCTATCAGGCATCCGGTTCTGTCCGTTGCTCGTGTGGCTCGAAATCGAACATGACCCTCACTGTTACATTTGGCTTACGCTGGACTTGGCATCTTGTCTACTCAGTATCAAGCAGCGTTGCGTGTGATCTCGGCGCGAGCCCCTCTGGCTGTGGTGTCGTTGTGCGCACCCTGAAGGCTGATATATACGCAGATAAATGGGAATGGGTAGATCCGACAACTTATAGAACCCGAACCGAGATATACCTGAGAGACTACAGTCATGAGCTGTATCAGTTTGATCTGCTGGACACCAGTCATTTATGCTGTGCCAGATGACTGAGTGTTGGCCACCCAGGAGGGCCTGCAGATAGTGTACATTGTGCGGAGGTATCCATGTCTGGAAATATAGCAACCACTGGTGCTCTTTTGCTGATTGCGGCGCCGCTGTACTCAGGGCTTATTGATCGGATGCTCGGTTTGCTGATGCTTGCCGGCATGGTGCTGCTAATAAGTGGTCTGATACTCCAAGTACGACCGGGAAAGACTGGTCCAGAAAAAGGGGTGTGCGCCAAGCAACCTGGGAAAGAGGGATGCGAATGAGCTGAGTCACTGAAACCTTTCGATGAGGCCCTGTGGACCGTTGACACGCCGCATATCGCGGCGCGGACGAATAGGAAGGGACATCGCTGATTCGTTGGGGA
This sequence comes from Phycisphaerae bacterium, assembly GCA_012729395.1. Taxonomy (GTDB): domain Bacteria; phylum Planctomycetota; class Phycisphaerae; order UBA1845; family PWPN01; genus JAAYDF01. Next base: position 2,042 of record JAAYDF010000015.1, on the reverse strand, counting down.
TCAAATGACAGAGACAAGACGAAATGAAGGATGTCCCCTGTGACCCCGAAAGCTTGGCTGCAAGGATCTTGAGTAACGAAACCATGGTCTCCCGGCCATGGCCACGTACTGCTGGGTGAAGAGGGCAATGAACAATCACGATCCGCAAAAAGGTGTTATGTGCCAACAGAACCACACGGCGACACAAGCGCGAGACTTCCGTCTCCTCCTGTGCGCTGCCATCGGGCCTTTTCCCGCGCTGGTTCTGTATTTCTGGGTTGTGCAGTGGTTCGTGGAGGTGTCTACGTTTGCCGATGTGGTGGCAGTGTGTGGTTTCCTTGCATTCGGCGTACGGTGTATTTGGCTATCATCGCTCTCCCGTTGGGCAAAGAGTGTTATTATCTTCCTGTACGTTCCATGTATGTACTTCTGCCTTGGTTTATTAGGGCTTCTATGTGCGGGGTACTTCTGGGGTCATTGGCTGTGATCTCGGGGATTAAACGGGATTGCGCCAAGCAACCTGGGAAAGGGGCATGGACGGGAAAACGGGTTTGCGCCAAGCAACCTGGGGAAGGGGGATGTGAATGAGCTGAGTCGCTGAAACCTTTCGATGAGACCCTGTGGACCCCTGACACGCCGCATCTCGCGGCGCGGACGGATAAGAAGGGACATCGCTGATTCGTTGGGGATCAAATGACAGAGACAAGACGAAATGAGTAATGTCCCCTTGGATCCCTCGTCCAGCACCCGCCCCGGAAGCGGAGTGACCAGACTGAGGTAGAGTTCATGCTTCTGATGAAATGGATTCTCGATCTGAGCAGCCGTGTGGCTGTATGCGTCTTACCCGCCCACAAGGCGGAGTGGTATGGCATACAGTTTCATCGGCGGGAACACTATGCTATTGGGGCTTCGCTCTTGGCCAGGCTCTTGCATCACAATCGGCTAGGAGGGGCGGGACTGGCCTACTTGGCGTCTTCTCTGTGGAAGTTGGGCGATCAGGCACGCGCGGAGCGACTGTTTGATGAGGCTGAGCGTTGGGGGGAGGATCTCCTGTGGGTTTACTACGTTCGCAGTTGCCGTGAAACAGAAAGGGCGCTGGCGAGGGGCGAAACGGGAGGGAAGGCTGCCCACTACTCTCGGGCCACGTATGAGTTAGCGTGCCGTGAGCACAACGAGGGGGTGTTGCAGGAATCGCTCATTGGCCTTGCCGCCTGTACTGGCGATAGCCAGGAGGCAGAAGCCCTGTATCGCCAGGTGCTCTCTCGCGAACCCCATTACTTCGAGGCGTTGTATGGGTTAGGCCTTTTGAAGGCCAGACAGGAATCCTGGGACGAGGCAGTGATGCTGTTTCGTCAAGCCGCAGAAGTGAATAAGCAAGACGCCAAAGTACAGTACGAGTTAGGCAACGCCCTATGCGGCAGTGAATGGGATGCCGCTGAGCAGCACTTCAGGAAAGCACTTCGGCAAGGCTTTAAGAATAGGCCTAGAGCTTTGTACGGAATAGCATATTGTGCATTCCACCGAGGCGAGCGAGCAAAAGCTGCTGATTATGCGTCGCAGGCATTGAAGTGCCGTCCGGAATACGATCTGCCGCGGTTGCTTCTTGAGGAACTCCAGGAGACAAGCGAAGGCACGAAGTCGTCATGAAGGAGGGGGATAAACAGGGGCAGACGCCAATTGACGGCGGACCCGGGCGAGGGTAAGGGCGAAGGACGGGATGAGTCCAATGATTGACGTATGGCGGCGTCTCTGACAGCCTGCGGCCGTGCTTCGAGCGGATCGAATCGTACAGCGCGGCGCTTGGACGCTCGAAGCATTCGTGGCGATCGGATCAATCCAGACATCGAGAAGCTCGCCAAGGCGAGCTGGACGATAGGGGCAGGTGATCCCGAGCCACCCGGCATGAATGCCGGGCCTAGCGCAGACGAAGCAGTATCCAGGAGGGACGCCAAACACATCGCAGGTTGAAGGCCTGGGACGAGAACACGCCCTCCAGGTCGGTCCTGAAGGGACCGTTCATGCCAAGGCCTCGCTCGGCACATGTGGCGCTATTGTGCGATGCG
>JAAYDF010000130.1 GCA_012729395.1 Phycisphaerae bacterium | reverse complement strand
GATGGTATTTCCGTAGCGGCCGCCCCCCGCGGCGGCCGGGGGAGTGTGGAACCGCCGATGGACGCGCATGAACGCCGATGAAGAGATGGAGACGCAAGAAGGACGTGCCCACAGATCACACAGATGAAGCAGATGGAAGAGGACGCGGGATGCGACGGCGACAGATGGTATTTCCGTAGCGGCCGCCCCCCGCGGCGGCCGGGGGAGTGTGGAACCGCCGATGGACCCGGATGGAAGAGGACGCGGGGAGTGACCAACGCCCAAGCACCCATGACCAAGGAAACCCGAATGCCCAATGGCGAAGGCGTTGGCGGCAGCAGGCGTTCTGGTTTCGGGTTTGGTCATTGATTGGTCATTGCGGCTTGGTCATTGGTCATTTCACCCGATGAGAGATCGTCCGCAGAGCACACAGATGGACAAGGACTAACAGGAGAAACCCCATGGTCAGAACTTGCGGTGGATTCATGCTCATGCTTCTTCTGGCTGGCTGCCAGTCCGCCAGCACATCCAACGTCATGTATGCCCCGGACGAGTCACCGGGGCGGGCGGCGTTGACGGAATCGCTATTCCGCAGCGACCAGGAGGTGATGACCAACGAGTCCATCGAGCGGATCCTGGATTCGACGGTGGTGTTGCCGGCCCACAGCCGGATCGTTGTTCTGCGTTTTGGCGAGACGCAGCCCCGCTACTACTGGTGGTGGTCCTCGCCGGAAGCGGCCCGGCTCGAACAGGGAACACTGGACGGGCTGCTCGATGAGCTGCGTAAGAGCCCGCGTGTCGGATCGGCCATGCTGCTGCCCTCGATGCTGGCCCCGCCGTCGCATTCCATACCCCATCTGCGGCAAGCGGCGGCGCGCTGCCAAGCGGACTTGGTACTGCTCTACCGGACATCGCACTACACGTACGAGAAGCAACGGGCATTTGCCGCCGACCAGGTCCGAGCGTACTGCGTCGTCGAGTCCGTCCTGCTCGATGTTCGCACCGGGGTCATCCCCTTCACCTCGACGGCGGTGCGCGACTACACGGCTGAAAAGACTGGCAAGGACATCAACTTCGCGGAGACGGTGCAGCTCGCGCAGATCAACGCCCAGGCCGAGGCCCTCAAGAAGATCAGTACCGAAACGGTCGCGTTCCTCGGTGACGTGCCCGCGAGCCCGGAGGCAGCCGGGAACCACTGATGAACGCCGATGAGCATGCCCTCGCACGGAGCAAGCCGGCCGGGGCGGGTGATGGGAAAGCCGATGGAGGGAATCGAACCCTCAACCCCGGCTTTACGAAAGCCGTGCTCTACCGTTGAGCTACATCGGCGGGTTCACGACCGGCAGGATGCCCCGCCGGTGAGCTACTTAGCGTAAGCCGAAACGCGCGAAAAGACAAGAGCGGCTCGCGGCGTGGACGATCGCTGGTGGGGGCGATAACAAATAGCGCGACGGCCACCACAGCCTGCGCGACGGGTCCGTGGCCGCCGCTACGGGCGTCCCGCGATGTCGGGCGCGTCCGCGGTCAGGCCGATATGAGGACGAGACCCAGCCCGACCACCGCGACCGCCACCGCCACCAGGCGGACGGACCACACGTAGTAGCCCTTGGTCGCCGCGTTGAGAAACAGGTAGACCAATACGGTCAGCAGTAGCAGGCCGACCAGCCGGGCGAGCGTCCCCCTCACGTCACCCATCCGCTGGGTGGCAAGCATATCCGGCGAGACACTGACCAGGACCGCCGCCCGGTAGACGTCGCCGTAAGGTCGCCGCAACAGCTGGACGAACTCGTCGCGGAGGCCACGTTGAGCATACACCTCCAGGGCAGCCGCATCGGGCACGACGGCTCCGGGCACCCGCCTGGCGAGCTCCGTCCGCAGGAGTTGGGCGGCGGAGGCCACGGCTCCCCGATGAGCCTCGATCGGCGTGGCCGCCAGGCCCTGTGAATATCCGACGAGGAGATCAAGCCTCTCGCCAGAGGCAGCCAGCTTCGACCTGTACGCCGGCAAATCATCGAGCCAAGGCTTGTCGCTCCACTCCCCCACCGCGGAAAGACGGTGGGTCGCCGGGTCCAGGACCACTTGCAGCGATCCCCAATGAACTGGTGGGCCCAAGTCATCGCTGACCGTGGCCAGTACTTGCGCCTCCAAGACGACAGTCGCCTGCGCGACCGCTTCGTCTCCCGCGGGCAGGGTAGTCGCAACGCGCTCCGCTGTAACCGGCTCGCTGGTTTGCGGCGAGATCTCGACCGGCACACCGGGCCATTCCTCGCGGACGGCCGCGTCAATGGCCGCCAGCACGCCCATCGCAGGGAAGCCGCACACCTTCACCCGAGCCGGGATCGCATTCGAGCCGGTCTGCTCCTTCCAGGTCCGCACGAGATGATGCGTCAACCCGGTCGCGGCACTGGGGGCCGAAGGGTACTTGTCCGCCAGGAAGCGGCGGGTGATATCAGGATCCCACGCGGCCCCCTTCCATTGGCTGGTGTCGACCGGCCTGCCAACGACCACATCGTCCGATGCAAGCAAGGCGGAATGGGGGATGACCTGTGCCACCCTACTGTCATTCGCCTTCTGTACACTCACCCGCACGGTAAACAGCGCCGCGACGGCCAATACGCCGAACACACCGACTACCGCCAGGGGGATGAGCACCAGACGAGGCCGGCGGATCACCGCGATAACGACCGGGACAACCACGAGCCCCAGCAGGAATACAATGACCCATTCAAGGCCTCCCGGCATCATGACATGCCTCCTCTCTCGCTCACGGATTCCAACGCGGCCGGCCGTCGTTCGGGCCAGGCCAGCACAAGGATTCCGCCGAGCAGCAGTCCCGCGGAGAAGATCCCGTCCTCGGTATTGCGGCCGAGTTGATCCAGCAGGTACTCCATGGCCGGCCCGATGCGGTCGTGCTGGAGCATATCGGCGACCATCGGCCAGCGGACGACCGCAAAGAAATCGGCGAAGATACCGACGCCCAACATCAGGGCGGCCCCGGCCAACAGGGCGCGCATGGCATGAGCGAAACCTGCCCGTCGTCGCCCCAGTGCGGCCAGCAGGATGCCTAGGCCGATGAATCCCAAAGACCCCAACATACCGACCCGCCTGAGCAGCAAAGGCCAGCCGGTGTAGCCGAAAGAATCCGTCAGCTCGTCGGCGAGGCTGGGATCAGGCCAGCCAGCGGCGACCAGTGCGGACAGATCCATCGCCGCGATCAGGCCGATCAGCAGGCCGATGGTCAGCAGGAACCCTCCGAGCAGCGTCAGAACCACGTTGGTGTTCCTCGGCTGCCGCGGGGGAGGTGACGACGACAACCCCGAACGCCCGGCGGCATGCTCGACGAGATCCGTCGAGCCCGGCGGCACGTCGCGGTCGAGGGCGTTGACCGGAGTTGGGTTGGATACCGGGTTCATGGGTTGTTGCCCTCCCGGGGCGACCTGGGCCGGTTGCATGGCGGCGGCGGTTGAGTACCGGGCACGGCCGGCGTTTGGGCCGCGCAGTTCGTTGAGATCCGTCCAGGCGAGCAGTGGCTTGCCGTTGGCGTCGGTGAAACCGCCACTGGCGATCAGGATGATGTCGATGATCGTGCCGATCCCCAGCAGCCCACCGGTCAGCAGCCAGAGGATACCCGTGCCGATCTTGCCCACGTAGAAGCGGTGCAGTCCCGCCAAGGGCAAGGGGATCGGCAGGAAGCCCACGCAAGACAGCAGCAAAGCGTACAGCCGCAGGCGGGGCGACGCGTTCGGGATGGATCCGGTCTCGGTTGAAGGTCGCATCGCCGCCAGCGCCTGCATCGCGGGAGCCACCGCGCTGGCGGTAATGCCGGCCACCGTCCGCTGCGGGATGAACGCGACGACCAGACAGATGATGGCCGGGAAGATAATGAACGCCAGCCCGCCGAGCATATCGTACTCGTCGAGTCGCGGCTCGGCTCCCAGCCAGATCGCGGCGACCAAGGCGGATTGGCAGCAGAGCAGCATGATCACGGGACGGACGAGGTAGCTCCACAATCCGCGGTAGGTAGAGCCAACCGCACGGACGAGGAAAAACACGGCCATAGGTAGCAGCCCGAGTCCGAAGGCCAGGCCGATGCCCCATTCGACCGGATCGTGGAAGTTGGCCATGCCGATCCAGATCAAGAGCATGATCGCGGTGCCTGCCGCGGCGATGAACAGCAGTGTGAAGATCGCCCGGGCCCAGGCGGGTACCGCATAGCCGGCGAAGGGATAACCGGGGGCGGCGTAGCCCGCGGCGGGAGCGTGATGCGCCGCTGCCATCGCGTGTCGGCCGGCCTGCGCGGTGCCGCCAGCGGAGGCCTGTGGTGCGGGAGCGGGGCATGCAGCCGAAGGCTCCAGAATCGTTGAGTCATGTTTCCAGTCGTTGGCCGAGGTGCGTTTGCGGTTCTTGGCGGCCAGCGGATCCCAAGGGGCGAGCGTCTGGGTGACCAGCACGATGCCCGCCGCGGTTCCCGCCGCCACGATCGTCCACCCATCGAAGATAAGCGCGGCCAGCCCCGCGATTAGCCCCGCACTCAGGGCATCGCCAAGAGAGAGTCGCTCCTTGCGCTGTGGCGAAGTGTGAGACCGCCACTTGATGATCAGCAGAGCGGGGAGGACGCACAGGACCGAACAAGCCATATCTTCATCGGTCGCCGCAGGCAGCCAACCGTCACCCGCCGCAGCCATGAGAATCAGCACGACCATACCCAAGGCCAGCGGTCCGAGATAGATGAGCCTCCCCCACTGCATCCCACCCTTCTTATGCCGGTGGTAGTATCGCGTGCCCAACCCGACGCACACGCCGATGAATATCCACACGGCGAGAGTGGCTTGATCACCCTTACCCAGGCGCAATTGTGAAGCCATGACGACAGGAACCAGGAAGCAGGCCGTGAAAGCCGCGGCGAAGAGCACGAAGACCAGTTGCTGAGTCCAGCCGCTTTCGTAACGCAGTTTGGGCAGGACCTTGAGCCGGGCGGAAATCAAGCCACCCCCGGCTGCCGCGATAACCACGAACAGCGTCAGAGCGATCGGCATCGCGGGTGCATGTCCGGCGCCACCCAGCAGAGCGCTGCCCACAGCAAAGACGCCCGCCGCGACGATGGCCAGGAAGCGCCTCTGGTTCCAGTCCAGCGGGTCCGTGGTGGGCGGGAGGCCTTGCTCGCCGGCCGGCCAACCGGCGTCGCCGGGCGACGGGCTGCCGAGCCGCCCGCCTAACCGCTGACCGACCTCCGCCATGCGGTCGCTGAATTCCTCACTCCATCGCCCCATGCGTTCGCCGAACTCGGCGCCCCAGCGACCCATGCGTTCGCCGAATTCGCCCATCTGCCTGCCGAACTCGGGCGAACCGTCGCTCGACCCCATGCCGCCTTGCGCCGGTGAGCCGCCCAGTTGGCCCGCGTGTTCCGCCGACGAGCCCGGGCCACCCACGGCGACCCGTTCGCCGACCCGTGCGGCCGCCAGCGACAGATCCTCCGCCCGGAAGTGCGAGACGCTGTTGCGGATATGCTCCGTGCCGAAGACCGCCTCGACCATTTCCTGGGCCGACGTGTAGCGCTCCCCGGGCTCCTTGCTCATCGCCTTGCGGATCACCGTGCGGAAAGGCTCCTCGACGTGCTCAAGGTCCGGCTCGGCCATCAGGTGCTTCATCAGGATCTCGCCGGGCGAGGCACCCAGGAACGGCGTCTGCCCGGTAAGCATCTCGTAGAGCAGGATGCCCAGAGCGTACACGTCGATGCTCTTGTCGTAACGCCCGCGACCGATCTCCGGGGCCATGTAGTGCACGGTGCCCACGGTGACCGTCTGCCCGCTGTGCTGGCTGGCGCTCATCGCCTTGCTCAGCCCGTAGTCGCCGATCTTGACGTAGCCGTCCTCGTAGAAGATGTTGCCCGGCTTGAGATCGCGGTGGACGATGCCGCGGTCGTGCAGGTAGGTGAGGCCCTTGGCGATCTCGCGGAGGAAGAAGGCGGCCTTTTGCGGGCCCAGCCCGGCCGGGGCATCGTCGATCAGCTCGCGCAGCGACGGCCCCGCGACGTACTCCATGATCACGAAGGGGGCGCCGTCGTCGTTGTGCCGCACGTCGAAGATGGTGACCAGGTGCGGGCTCTTGAGGTTCATGCACTGCCCGACGCCGCGCAGCTCGATCTGCTCGTAGCCCTGGATGACCTTGAGGGCCACCTCGCGACCGCTGTCGCTCAGGGCATAGTAGACCTCGCCGAATCCGCCCCGGCCAACGGCCCGCTGGATGGTAAAACCCTCCAGCGGGCGGTCTCCATGCTTGTATCGGAACGTCTGCATTGTTGCGCTTCCACGGCCTTCGCCGTCACCCCGTCAGCCCATCCACCCGCCACGGTCGCCCACCTCACGCCCGCATTCTTTACGCCTTGGTCACCACGAACGACACGCTACCCACTCGCACATTGACGCCCAGCGGGAAGCCCGTACCGCCGCTGGACGGGCGATCGCCCACCAACACAGGCTCCTTGGTCTGGCAGCAAAGCCGACCATCGCGGACGTGCAAGACCACCGGCTCCGCCAAGCCGTCCGCCCGAACGTGGCTGCTCGAGCCCGGCCCGATGACCAGCGAACGATCCATCAGGATCACCCGCCGGGCGTCCCGCTGCGGCAACCGCGAGCCCGAGAGGTTCAGCACCGCCGACGTGCTGGCGGCGCTGGGCAACTCGAACCGCATGCGGCAACGCGGCGACAAGGCAATCCGGTCACCGTGGGCCAGCAGCCGGCGGGTCGTCGCGGTGTCGTTCACCGCTACCGCCCTATCCGCGGCCAGGAAGTAATCATCCTCGTGCCGCTCGATGCGGGCGATCGGCAGGCCGGCCTCGGCCAGCAGCCCCACGTCCGGCCGGGCGGATGAGCTCACCGGCCCCACCGTCACCGCCGGATCGCGCAACACCAGGTAACTGCCCACGCCATCCACCTGGAGCATGAACCGCGACGGCAACCGCTCGCCCCCGTTGGCCGGCTCGACGTTGGGCACGATTCGCGTCACCTCTCCCACAGGCTGCGGCATTCGCGGTCGTTCGCCCGCAGCCGTCGGCCTGGTATGCACACCAACCAACCCCAGCGGCCCGCCGCGGACCTGCTCGACCCCAGTCGCCGCCTGGCTCACCGCCTGCTGCGCCGAGCGGGCCCACTGGGCCCCCGGCGCCAGCGTGCACACCCGCCGCAGCACCTCGTCCGCCTGCCGCAACCAGCCCTGCTCGATGAGCCGCATGGCCTCGCGGCAATGATCGAGCAGGCCCGCCAGAGCGGTCACTTCCGAGGTCGGCCCCGTCAGTCCCGTCAGCTTGTCGAGCAACGGTCCTGCCAGATCCAGCCGCCCCTGGTCCACAGCCTCCCGCACCCGGGCTGCCACCGCCGAAGCCAGCCGGCAGCGAAGCTCGGGCAGTTCGTGGTTCGCGGCGTGAGCATGCTCAGCCCCTTTGAGGGCGTCCATGGCCGTATCCCAGTCGCTCGCTTCCATGGCCGCCCGCACGCGACTCAACGCGGTCTCCGCCGATACCCGCCGGGCCGCCAACTCCTTCTGGAACACACCGGCCCGCGTGGCCTCGGAGCCGAAATCCTGCAGCAGGCCCTCACCCATGGAGAGCTGCCCGTCGTCCAGGCACTGCCGAACATGCGCGAGAGCGTTGGCCCGACCGCGATCCTGCCGTTGCCGTTCCTCGACGGCCGCCGTGATTGCCGCTTTAAGATCCGCCACCGCGTCCAGGTTGCCCGCGAGTTGGCCCGCCTTGTGGCAATCAGCCAGTGCCTCCGACCATCGCTCGGCAAGCAAATGCTCCCGCCCTCGCTCGACGAGGGCCCGGGCCAGGCGTCCGATCAGCTCCTGCCCACGGCGATGGCTCCGCAGGTCGTCGGCCCCGGCCAACTCGTAGGCCGCGTCCAGCCGTCCGTCCTTCAGAGCCGTCTCCGCTTGTCGGATTCGCAAGATCAGCACGGGAGCATCTCCCAGATCATCGCCTCGTCCATGCTACCACAATTCCGACTCCACCGGTTCTCGGAGCCCCACCCTTCGAGCCACGCGTCCAAGAACCCGTTGAACAACCCGTTAAGCAGCCCGTTTCACCGCCCGCTCAGCAGCCCGTTTAGCCGTGTCGCTTGCGACACGGAGTCTCGCCGCACGCGGCACCGCTCAACATGGGTCCGAAGAGATGCGACCGCCCAATCTGACTCGACGAGCGCGACGCCGTCTGCCAGACCCTCGCGGCGCGACTCGTCAGTCACCCTGCTCCACCACGTCGTTGAACTCCGGCTTCATCGCCACCGTCTGCGAAGGCTGCTTCTGCCCCGGCGAGAGGAAATCATCCACCTGGGCCAGCAGATCCTGCTCGTTGATCACGTCCACCGCGATCGGCTGCACGAACCGGGTCTCGTGGGCCAGCACCCGCTCGGCCACATCGAGCCGCTGCTTGATTTGCCGGATGAGGTTCTCCGTCTGGGCCAGCTTGCTGTTGTCGATGTGTACGCCGGAGCCCACGGACGCAGCCTGCACCAACCGGTACTGGCTTTCGAGAGCCTGGATCTGGTCCTCGAGCCGCACCTTCTGGCCTCGCGTGCGGTCCAGCATGGCCATCGCGGCCTGCAGGGCCTTTTCGCGGGTATCCAGCAGCCGTTCCTTGCTGGTCAGGTGGACCTGGGCCTCCTTGAGTCGATCGAAACTGCGGGCCAGTTCCTCCTTGACCTGCTGATGGCTGTAGCTCATGCCGCCCAGCGTGTAGCTGACCTTCTGAGCGGTCAGCGTATCCCGCAGCTTGGCCACGCGGGTCGTCTCGTCAGTCAGGGCCCGCTGCCCCTGCTCGATCTCCGCCCGTAGGTTGGCGATTTGCACTTCTTCCTGGGCGATGAGCCGCACGTTGGCGTGCATCTCCGGGATGATGTTGTCCAGGAGATCCCGCGCCCGTTGCAGCTCGAACTCGACCGGCACCGCCCCCTTGACCGCCGTCCGCACCGACTTGGCCGAGCTGGTCACATAGCTCCCCACGTCGGTCCCGAGCACCAATCCGCCCACCAGGGCCAACCCGACCACCCCCATGACCGCCCACTTCATCAGTCCCCAGCACATCGTAAGCCTCCTTTCGATAGGCAGTTACAGTTCACCAACCGGCGGTGAAGGTCCGCCGACAGCCCGCGGACCCACCGCCGTCCTCATGAGGGTAGTCGCGGGAGCGGCGCGGTTATTTCAGCGAGGAACGAACATGTGAGCGTAACTCGCGGGCCACGGAGGAACGAAAAGGTGTCAGGAACCTTTGTCGCGGGGGGCAGATTGCCGATACGAGATACCCCTTATATGCGACAAAGGTTCCTGACACCTTTTCTGCGTTGGCTACTCGACTTGCACGGGCCAGAAGACGTAATCCGTGGCGGGGAGATCCTCCCCCTCCTGAGCAGGAAGCCGACCCCAGTCCCGGTCGTGCTTGCCGCCGTCGTCGCGGCCGTTGGTGGAGACACTGTAGAGGATGAGCTTGCCGTCCTCGATGCGGTAGATGAAATCCCGGCCGGAGAATGGGTCGGTCCGCAAGTCGCGCGGCAGTCCGCGGATCATCCGCAAATTCGCCGGCCACTCTCCGGTTCGGTGCTGGTGACGATGAAGTGCGAGCACCAACTGCGTCGCCCGCCGACGAGCCTCCGCGCGGACGGCGATCATGAAGGACTGCCCATACAAGGGGTAGAAGCTCTCGCGGACCACGACGTGGTTCCGTGAGTCAGCGCGGAACGCTTCAACCAGCGTTTTGGCGCGGTGCTCTGCCTGGGGAGGCAGTTCAGACTCTACCGCCCGCCGGATTTCCAGAAGCAGGTCGATGGCCTGCTGGACACCCGCTCGCGGGTCACAGTTGCGGATCTCGCCTTCAAGGTCGAGTGGGGCCGGTTGCCAGTCCGAATGGAGTCGGTGTTGGGCATCCAGAAACCGAGCCAACCGCTGAACCCTCTCCATCTGGGGTTGAGTGGACACTCGCGTGGGCTCTGCGTCGAGCGTGTAGCAGAATTGCAGTACATCGAACATATCGGCAAGTTCGTACGCATCCAGCTCCATCGAGACCAGGCTGGCCCGATCGATCCGGCGCAGCAGTTGAAAGAGATGGCTGACGCCTGCCTGATCGTAGACTTCTTCGTACAGCGCCCGCAGGGTAGTGTCGTAAGTGTAACCCCTCATGGCCACATTCACCAGCTGAGCGATCAGCGTAGATTCGCCGACATGATCGGCAAGCTTCAGACATGCTTCGATCGCCGCCGTCATGGCTTCCTGGTCTACTGTGCCGCCAGGCGCCCGCCAGGCGTTCTGCAGGAGGACCCTGGCCGTCTGACGGGGCAAGGCGAGCGAGGGCAGGAGACAAAGGCGTGCGAGCCGATCGTCGGCTTTGAGGCCGAAATCGAGCGGGCCGAGCTTGCGTTCCTTGCGCTGCTCTTCCATGTACTCCAGTATCCCCGCCGCCCCGCATGTGTACGGCAAAGCACTCAGCTTGGGTCGCTGAGCGATGGCCATCAGCTTGGCAGGCAGCCCGGCCGCGAGCTGGGCCTGATAGGCGGTTTCCCATTTGGGATGATCCGCCGGCTGCCAGGCAAAACGCTCCGGCGTGGGATCCTCTCCAGTGAACAGGCCGTGAATGCCCCCTCTTGCGTCCTCTCCCCACATCCTCGCTTTGGCCGCCTGGACCTCGGGCGGATCGTCCTCCTGCGCGGTCAACTCCTCGTAGAGTGGCCGGGCGTCCTCGGTCGGATCGGCACTGAGCCGCTCGTGCAGCCAGGCGATGTAGTCCACCCGGGTCTTGAAGTCCGGCAGCGGCGGCCAGTTGGTGGGCAAGGGCTGCGTTGTGGGAGTTGCAGCGGGCTGAGCAATCCACAGACACAGCATAGCCAGGCATCGCAGCGAACTCATCGGACCTCCTCATCCATAGCTGGCACAAGGTGTGTTGGCCGTTCATCGCTCCGTGAGACAATCCAGTTTCTCGCAATAGTATACCCCACCCAGGTGTCAAGGGCAGGCAGACGCGGCAAAGGTGTCAGGAACCTTTGTGGCGGTTTGGCGAAGCGAGGCCGCAGGGCTAAGACAACCTGTTACCGTAGAAGTCACATACATCCGGGGGTGTCCATCCACACGTTGACTCGGTCCTGGTATCCACGAGTTGACTCGGTCCTCAAGGGTCGGCACCCAGCCGATTCGCTCGGAACGACATCCGTCGGCGTGGGTGGGGCTGCCTGGTTGCATTGGCGGGATGGCAGCATACGATGTGCGTTTGGCTGACGGAGATTTCAATGGTTTCTATCGCAGGGTGGTGACATGAACAGCTTGGTCGCATCAGCAGGATGTTGGGTTCTGATCATGGCGGCAGTGCTTCACGCACAGATCACAGTACCAAGCCCCGATCGCACGGTGCAGGCGGAGATTTCGCGTGGCGCGGACGGCCGGCTGGCATACGCCGTGCGGTTTGGCCCGCAACCGGTGTTGGCCCCGTCGCCGATCGGCGTTGTCGTGAACGGAATCGACCTGGGCAAGAACGTGCAGTTTGGCGATCCAGCCGAAAGCTCGACCGCGATCGTCGAATTCCCCTGGCGCGGTAACCATGCCCAGGTCCAAGCGCCCCGCACTTCGCAGAGGATTTCACTTGCCACCGGACAACTCAAATGGACGCTCGAAGTGCAGTCTTGGGACTTCGGGGTGGCCTACCGGTGCATTATCCCGGGCGAGGGGGATCGCAGGGTGACCGGCGAGGCGGCGGCGTGGAACCTGCCGGCGGGCACCTACGCTTGGTGCAACCCGGATACCAAGAACTGCGAGGGTATCCACCAGCGTCACCCGGTTGAGCAGATTCCGGCCGAGCGGTTTAAGAACGGCATCAGCATGCCCACCGTGCTGGAGCTGCCGAACGGGAAACTGGCTGTCATCACCGAGGCCGATGTGATGGGGTACAGCGGAATGACCTTGGAGCCCACCGGCTCGCACCAACTGAAGTGCTCTTTTCGCGACGATCCCGACGGCTGGAGCATGCGTGGTACCATCACTACGCCATGGCGGGTGGTGATGCTAGCCAACGATCTGAACGAACTGGTCCACAATGATCTGGTGCCGGCGCTCTGCCCACCGCCGGATAAGAAGCTGTTCCCGGAGGGCATCCGCACCGATTGGCTCAAGCCCGGGCGTTGCCTGTGGCAATGGTGGGCCTACGACGATGCCGGCACCCACTGGAGCAAGCAGAAGGACTTCGTGGACCGGGCGGCGGAGCTCAACTGCCAGTACTACCTGGTGGATGAGGGTTGGGAGCACACCCGCCAGCAGTGGGCCGGCGACCGCCACGACGTCTGGTCGCGGATGAAGGAATTATGTGATTATGCGGCCGGTAAGAACGTGGGCATCTGGGTCTGGCGAGGTTGGCGCTATGACGAGGACCGCCAATGGCCCGGGCTGGAGACCCAGGCCAAGCGCGATGAGTTCTTCCGCCGTTGCCGTGAGGTGGGTATCAAGGGCGTCAAGATCGATTTCATGGATTCCGAGTCACACGAGATGCTGGCGTTTTATGAGGCGTGCTTGCGCACCGCGGCCCAGCACCAGGTCATGGTCAACTTCCACGGAGCCAACAAGCCCGCCGGCGAAGCTCGCACCTGGCCCAACGAGATGAATCGCGAGGGCATCCGCGGGCTGGAGTACAACAAATGGAGTACCCTGCCCGCCAGCCATTATGCCACCTTGCCGTTCACCCGGATGATCGCCGGTCACGCCGATTTCACTCCGACCACCTTCCAGGCCAAGATGCTGAAGGGCACCACTTTCGCCCAGCAGTTGGCTTGCAGCGTGGTGCTCACCGGTCCGTTCCTGTGCTGGGCGGACAAACCCGAGCTCTACCTGCAGAGCCCTGCAGTGGAGTTCATCCGCTCGCTACCGGTGGTGTGGGATGAAACCCGGGTGCTACCCGGCAGCAAGATCGGCGAGTTGGCCAGCTTCGCCCGGCGCTCGGGCACCGAGTGGTATGTCGGCATCCTCAATGGCGGCAAGGCTTGTGAGATCGAGCTGGATTTCGCTTTTCTGGGTCAAGGCGAGTATCAGGCCGACTTCTACGGCGACGTGTCCGGTCAGGCGGCCGAACTGGACGTACGGAAGAACGTCAAGGTGACGCCTTCCACCAAGCAGACCATCCACCTGAACGACGGCGGCGGTTTCGGCGCACGGATCCGCCCCTGAACCAGCGGCCACAGATCCTCGGCGCTGAGCCCTTTGTCTCAGTGCATTTCGGCCTCGCACGTACCGATGCCGGGCCGGTAGAAACTGAACTGCACGTTCGGATGCTCCGCCAGCAGTGACATGGGCACACATGGGTCGGCGATGCCCTTGGAAATCATGAACGTCGTCAACCGCATGCCGAACGGGTTATCGTGCCAGCCCGGATGCCAGATGGATACCCGCTCCGCCTTCCACGTCTCGGTCGGCCCGACCGAGATGGCCTTGGCCGGCACGCTGGGGATGTTGCCGCCGCCTGAGGTCCGCGCGTTTTGCACCACCGTCAGCGGATGCAGGTCCACCACCCGCGTGGTTAGCTTGCGATAGTCGGCCGCGGTCGGCGGCTCATCCTTGTACCGTCCCTCTCGCTTGGGCGGATCGTTGAACGCCCAGTGCTTGATCTCGCCTTGCCCGCCCTGCATGGTCACGCAGCGCACCCCTGCATAACTCTTGATGTACGCCGTCGCGTCGGCTTTGGGGAAGTGCTGGTTGCCGGTCGGCATCCGCAACTCCGGCCGAATGCGGTCGAAGCACAACTCCCGATCCGCCCGAGCGAATGACAACGGGTGATCCTCGCCGACCTCCTTGCCGTCGAGGTACCACTCATCCATGCCCCAGAAGTGCGCGTGCCGCAGGTCGATCTCCAGGCTGTTGACCAGCTGAGCCACCAGGGGCAACTGCTCAGTCGGCCCGACAGGCCCGCAGATCCCCGCCGGCTGGTCCGCCGTCGCTTGGCGCCACGCATCGATGTACTCCAATGCCTCCGCAAGGAAGAACTCCCGCAAATCGTCGTACATCACGATCCGGAACCCGTGGCGCCCCAGCTTCTCGATGTCCTTCACCGTCAGCCGGGCTACCTCTTGCAGCAGGTCGGCCGGCAATGTCGTGTAGTCCCACCATTCCGGTGCAATCTTGCTCAATGGTCGTGCCATCTTGGCTCCCTCGTTTCGAATTCCCAACTCAACCACACCCCGCATCACTGCCTTCTATGCAGCGCAGATCGCGTGCGAACCCACTCCGCAAGCCGAACCGTCGAACGGGCTTGCCGCTTCGCGATGAAATACGCACAAGGTCTCGCCCCACCAACGCTTCAGGATAGACCCTCCCCCTCTTCCTGACAACACGCCGCACCGCTGGCGACTCACCGCCCGACAGGTACAATACATGACCATTGGGATTAGTCTCGCCTTCTTTGCGAAAGAGGAACAACCATGACCGATCAGAAATCCGATCTCTCCCGACGACACCTGCTCACCGCCGGCATGGGTGCCGCCTCGGCGGTGCTCCTGGCCTCTGGTTGCCAAGCCCTCCGACCGGCCGCCGCACGCCCCACGCTCACCGGACAACCCCAACCGCTCGACCTGGCTCCCGACGCGGACATCCGCTGCGGCATCATCGGCGTCGGCGGACGCGGCACCGGTGTTCTCCGGGCCATCCACAACGTCCCCAAGGTCCGCGTCACTGCCGTCTGTGACCTCAATCAAGAAAACCTCGATCGGGCCATGGGCATCGTCGCCGACGACCAACCCACCGCCTTCGGCGACTACCAGCAGATGCTCAAGTCCGACCTGGTCGACACGGTCTTCGTGATGACCCCCTGCTACCTGCACGCGCCAATGGCTATCGCGGTGCTCGAGTCCGGCCGGCACTGCTACTGCGAGAAACCCATGGCCATCAACACCCGCGACCTCGACCGAATGGTCCGCACTGTGCAAGATACCGGCAAAGTCCTCCAGGTCGGCACTCAGCTTCCCCACGCCAGCCCCTGGCATGGAGCCATCAAGGCCGTTCATGACGGCGAGATCGGCGAGCCCGTGCTCATTCACGCCCAGCGTCACAACGCCGGCGACCTGCCGCACCATATCCCCTGGTTCTTCAAGCGGAAGCTCTCCGGCGACACCATCCTCGAACAGGCCGTCCACGAGTTCGACATTTTCAACGCCATCTTCAAGGGTGTGCCCACGCAAGCCAGCGCCTCCGGCGGACAAGCCGTCCTCTTCGACCCGCCCGGCCGCGATATCATGGACCACTACGGCCTCATCCTCGACTACGGCAAGAACCAGCGCGTCGTCTACACCCACTCGTGGATCGCGATCCCGAAAGCCCCGCACGGCGGGCGGGTCGAAATGGTCTACGGCACCAAGGGCTGCGTCGACGTCGAGGCCGGCATGATCTACCCACGCGACGGCGAACCCCGTAAGGTCAATCCCGAACCCGCCGGTGACTCAACCCAGGTCGCAGTTCAGAACTTCTTCGACTGCGTTCGTCAGGGCAAGCATCCGCTCACCGACGTGATCCGCGGCCGGGACGGGGCCCTCGTCGCCCTGCTCGGCCTCAAGGCCATCGACACCAACCGGGTGGTGACCATGCAGGAACTCCTGGCCAAGGGCTACTCCGCCTGAGCCAACAGCCCCGCGGCGGCCCACCCATGACCGTGCGATGGGTGGGCCGCCCGAACCTTCCCGTAGCGGCACCTCCCCGTAGCAGTCATGTTCGGAAACCTCTGCACCGCCGCCCATTCGCCCACAATCACCCTGGCCAGCCGACGGCTTTCAGGATCGCCGTCAAGGCGCGGCTGACGCCCAGCTCGGCCCATTCCTGCGGATGAACCCACTTGCCCTTTGGGGGAGGTAGCTGCTTCGGCAACGTGCAGGTACCCGCGTGGATCTGGAAGGTCACGCTCCGGTGCGTGAGCAGCCTGGTGAGCGAACTGATCGGACAGCGGGCCAAACGCGTGCCCGCGGGAAGTGTCGCCCGCAGCCGACGCAAGGCGAGCGAAGCATCCTCCCCGCGCTCGACTTCCTCGCTGGGCAGTGCCCAAAGTCCGGCCCACAGGCCCGTCCGCGGGCGCTGCACAAACAGGAGCGCATCACCGCAGCGAATCGCCGCCGTCACCAGCGTCAGAGGCTGCACCTTGGGCCGTCGCACAGCAGCGGGGATGACATCCGTCAGCTCGCGAGCCCGCGCCTGGCATTGACCAGCCAGCGGGCAGCGTTCGCAGGCCGGCCCTTGCGGAGTGCAGACCGTCGCCCCCAATTCCATCAGGGCTTGGTTGAAATCTCCGCACCGGGTGGCCGGCAGCAGCTCCTCCGCTACACGCCAGAGAGTGCGACGCATGGAAGCTTTGGACGGGTCGTCTCTCATCGCCAGAAGACGCGTCAGCACCCGGATGACGTTGCCGTCCAGGATCGGCACCCGGACACCCAAAGCCACGGAGGCGATGGCCCCTGCCGTATACCGACCGATGCCGGGCAGACGGGTCAACTCGGCGACGTCGGCCGGCACTTGGCCCCCATGTTCGGCAGCGATGCGCTGAGCGGTCGCGTGCAGGTTTCTCGCCCGGCGGTAATAGCCCAGGCCCGACCACGCGGCCAGGACCTCGTCCAGGTCCGCCGTCGCCAAAGCCATGGCTGTCGGAAAGCGACCCAGGAAGCGATCGTAATACGCCACCACCGTCGCCACCTGCGTCTGCTGAAGCATGAACTCCGCCACCAGTTGGGCGTAGGCGTCGTCCGGCCTACGACGCCAGGGCAGATCACGCTTGTTCCGATCATACCAAGACAGCAATCGCGTCTGCACAGCTTGTCGACTTGCCGCGATGCGGGGGTCCGGGTGAGCGAGCGTTTCTGCGAAACCGCTGCACGATCTCACTCCAGGCGATGTCTGCTTGTGGCGAGCCAAGGTTGATCCCCCATCGGTCGGCGGCGTGCGGACGTGGCCCGCCATCCACCGCGCCCGTGGAGTCTACAGCATGTTCGCCCCACTTGGCGATCGGCTGGGCATGTGCTATATGTTTGGCCCGCTGAAACGGATTCAGCGCGTGGAAATCAGGGCCAAGACCCAAACGAGGCTCATACCATGGCCATCATGAAAGGACGCTGCGTCGTTGCCCAGTCGGGCGGCCCCACCGCGGTCATCAACGCCTCCGCATGCGGAGTCATCCAGACGGCCCTCGCCCGTGGAGAGGTCTTCACCGGAGTGTACGGAGCCTACAACGGCATCCTCGGCGTGCTTGAGGAAGACCTGTTCGACTTGGGCCAGGAGACGCCCCAGGCCATCGAGGGTCTCAAGCGGACACCCGCGGCGGCTCTCGGCTCCTGCCGCTACAAGCTCAAGGATCTCAGCAAAGACCGCGTGGACTACGAACGCATCCTGGAGGTCTTCAAGGCCCACGACATCCGGTACTTCTTCTACATCGGCGGCAACGACTCGATGGACACGGCCGATAAGGTGAGCCGTCTGGCTCGCGAGCTGAAGTACGACCTTGTGGCCATCGGCGTTCCCAAGACCATCGACAACGATCTGGCGGAAACCGACCATTGTCCGGGCTACGGCAGCGTGGCGAAGTATGTTGCCACGGCGGTCATGGAGGCTGGGCGCGACACGGAGTCGCTCTACACGGCGGACACCTGCAACGTGATCGAGGTCATGGGCCGCAACGCGGGCTGGATCGCGGCCGCCACGGGGATCGCCCGCCGAACCGAGGAGGATGCGCCGCACCTGATCTACCTGCCCGAGATCCCGTTCTCCGCTGACCGATTTGTCGCGGACGTGCGGGAATGCCTGAAACAACTCGGCCGTTGCGTCGTGGCCGTAGGTGAGGGCATCCGCGACGCGGAAGGTCGGTTTGTGTCTGAAATGGGCGGCTCGTTCAGCCAGGATTCCTTTGGCCATAAGCAGTTGGGCGGCGTGGCTGAAGCACTGCAACGTATTGTCGAGAAGGAAGTTGGCGTGAAGTGCCGCACGAACAAGCTGGGCCTGTGCCAAAGGACAGCGATGCACTTCGCCAGCCTGACGGATCGTGACGAAGCGTATCGCTGTGGGCAGGCGGCGGTCGAAGCGGCCTTGGCAGGCGAGCGCTGCAAGATGGTGACCCTGGTCCGCCAAGGAAGCGAGCCCTACAACTACTGCTGCGGAATGGGATTGGCCGATCTAGCCACTGTGGCCAACGGCGAGAAGGTGCTTCCTCGGGAGTACATGAACGAGGCGGGGAACCACATCACGACGGCGATGCGAGACTACGCCGTGCCGCTGATGCGTGGTGAGGTGAAAATCGAAATCGGTCCTGACGGTCTGCCGCTCTATGTTCGTCTGCGGCGGCAGATGGTGGAGCGGTGTACTCCCCTGCGGTCGCACTAAGCCAGCGTCCCGGGCACTCCGGGCTGGTTGAATGGTTGAATCGTGCTCAGCCAGTGCCGCTTGTGGCTGCGTGCGGAATCGCTTAAACTGCCGGTTGCTGGACGGGAAGCCGGCCGGCAGACGGCAAGGCGCCACACAGGAAGGAGGCAGGCGGCAGACGGATCGTATACCGGGTCGGCCGTTGGGTATTCAGGCAGACCACCGGACTCATAGTTTTATTTTCGTTATCTTGATCCGGAACCGCTCATGCTTCGTTTTTCAGTGACCCGCGAGGGCCGTGCTGTTCAGGAAGTCGATCTCGGCGGCGCTTACATGGTAGGCAGCGACGGAGTCCCGTTGCGCGCCGAACTGGAGTTTCGCGACGCGACGATTCTGTGCGCCAAGCGGGCTGACGGGCCCGCGGCGCTGGCTCTCCTGTGGGATGTCCCCGAGTGCGGGGCCATGATGCTGGAGACCAGCCGGCTCATGGATCGTGAGCAGCCGTATGTCCTACCGCTCGAGCTCGCCCGTGGCCGGCTGACTCGCATCAACCTCAAGCGCGAGGACTGGGGCCTGTTCGACTTTGAAGGGGTCGAGCCGGTTGCGGGAGAAATCGACCAAGCCCGGGACCTGCTGGTCGAAGCCCTGAAGGCGGAGACGCCCGCCGACCAAGGCAAGATGGCGGACGCCGCCCTGCGGCAGGCGATCCTGGCGGGCGAGCGGCTTAGTCAATTCCACGCGGACATCTTCCTGGCCAGACGGAAGCAGATCCATGCCTTCACCCGGCGAACGCTCGGCTGCACAGTAGCCATTGAGAACACCACCGACGGCTACCGCCAGCGCCTTCGCGAAGGGTTTGACTTCGCCTATCTGCCGGTGCCTTGGCGGGCGATTGAGCCCAAACAGGGCGAGTTCAACTGGCGACCGTTCGACGCCTGGGTGGAGTGGTTGGCGAAGCATCGCATGCCGATGCGGCTGGGGCCGCTGGTCAGCTTCCATGAGAACCATGTCCCCGCCTGGGTGAGCATGTACGAGACGGACTTCGAGACCGTCCGCAACCTGATCTTCGAGCATGTGCGGCGGTTGGTCGAGCGATACGGGAACTACGTGTACCAGTGGCAGGTGATCTGCGGCGTACACGCGGAGAACACCTTCGACTTCACCTTCGAGCAGTTGATGGAGGTGACGCGGGTGACGGTGGCCCTGGTCAAGCAGTTGGCGCCGCGTTCGCAAACCCTGATCGACTTGGTGGCCCCGTGGGGCGAGTACTACGCTCGCAACCAGCGGACGATCCCCCCCCTGCTCTATGCCGACATGGTGGTGCAGAGCGGCGTGGGCTTTGACGGTCTGGGGGTGCAGTTGCTGTTTGGCCGCCCAGCGGACGGGATGTACGTGCGGGACATGTTCCAGATCTCTGAGAAGCTGGACCGGCTGGGCAACCTCGGGAAATCGGTTCATGTGACCGCGGTGCAAGTTCCGTCCCAGCAAGGCGCCAACGGCGCGGTCGGCGGCTGCTGGCGGAAGTCTTGGGACGAAGCCGTGCAAGCCCGGTGGGTTAAGGAGTTCTACACGATCGCCCTGAGTAAGCCGTTCGTGGAGAGCGTCGCTTGGCTTGACCTGGCGGACATCGGCGGTCCCGAAGGGCTCGAAGGCGGCGGCTTACTGCGCTCGGACTTGGCCCCCAAGCCCGCCTACAAGGTCGTGAAGGATTTCCGTGCGGAGTTGCTCAGCGCGACCCGCAAGCCACCCGCATCCCGACCGAGTGCCCAGGCCTGAAAACCCGAGTGAATCCGGCCCAAACGAGAACAGTCGCCGCTGGAGCGATGTGTCCTGCCCTGTGGACTGGACCTGCATCCGAGGATGCTCCCTTCCTGAAGCATCGCCGGCGCGGAGCCGGCCCCCTGGGATCCCGGCGTCGCCGGCCTCGCGTCCGCGGATGGCGGGTAACGCCCGTCTGGTATACGCTCTGTGCATGATGGACGACTGTGGCCTGGATACAGAAGGACAAGGACGCACCCACTGGGCGGTACACGTTACCTGCTATGCTCTCCTGGGCGTGATGCTGCTTGCCGTGGTGGGGATGCGCTATCTGTGGCCGCTGGTGCTGTACGAGCCGATCGGAGTAGAGCCCGCCCCGATCGCGGCCGGGGCTTCGGGAGACCTGATCGACGAGATTGACCAGCGGATCGATCCGAATACGGCCACTTGGCAGGAGTTGACCCGCTTGCCGCGTATCGGCGAGATGATCGCGAAGCGAATCGTGGAGTATCGCCAGGAACGGCAGGCTCACGGGCCGGGCGAACCAGCACCGCCCGCAGTGTTCACCTGCCCGGAGGACTTGACCGCGGTGCGAGGCATCGGGCCACGAACGGTCGCGGTGATTGCGGAGCATCTGAGGTTTCCCGACGAGAAGCACTGACCGCCAGTCGCGATGCCGAGTCGGACACGCCGGACAGTGAAACCGCAGGAGAGGCAACGATGGAGGTTGCCCTGCGGGGCGAATCTGCGATAGCATACCAACCGAGGTTTCATGGCTGCGGATCAAGCAGTTATCGAGTCCGTTGCGACTTCCGGCGAGGCTTCTCGGCCCGGCCCTTTGACATGCGCCAAATATGCGTTGGCGCGTGGGTTTCTGTTGGGGTGGGCGAGGTGTTTCTCACTCACCGGGCTGTATCTGCTGGGGCAGTTCTTCGGGACGTGCGAGTACCTTCTGAACTACAAGCGGCGCCGGAAGTTTCACAAGTGGCTGGTCTGGAACCTGGGCGATGCGGTCGGCGAACTAGCCGACTCGCCCAGCCGCATCTGCTGGCAGCACTTCATGCGTACGCGGAGCGACAAGCTATTCTACCTGATCTTCGACAAGCTGCCGCGTGAGAAGATCCTCAACCGGGTCAAATTCCACGGGCGAGACATCCTTGATGAGGCCCTTAGCCGGGGCAAAGGCGCGTACGTCTGCCTGAGTCACAACGGCTCACACCACGTGTGCGGGTTGCTGATGGCCCTGCTCGGATACAAGGTAGCGGGCGTTCGCGATCGCAACGAAGGGCAGATCCGGCGGTATGTTCAGGAGAAGTACGAGGAGACTTTCCCGGAATTCCGGGCCTTCCGGGTCTTCTTCGCCGACAGCTACCCACGGGATCTCTACCGTTGCTTCAAAGATGGATACATCCTGGGCAGCGCCCTCGATGTCGGGCGAAACCGAGGCGAACACCTGCGACGCGCCAAGGTGATCATGTCCGGCCAGGAGCGTGAGTTTCTGACCGGGACGTTGCAGATCGCCTTGCGCTGCGGGGCGCCTATTCTGCAAGGCTTCGTGGTCTCCCGCGAGAACTTCTACTTTCACCTGATCGTGCAGGGGCCGTTGGTCGATCCCGAGACGGCCACGGACACTCCCGAGATCGTGCAGACCGCGATGCAGCACTACGCGGACAACATCACCGCCCACCTGAAGAAGTACCCGGATCACATCAGCAAGTCGTGAGGCCGTTCGCCACCCCATGCGGTTGTCAGGGGCGGCGTCTGAAGGTGAGAGGCGCGAGGCCGTCCTGGAGGGCCGCGGCGAGGGCGATGACACGACGACGGGGGCCAAGCTGGAAGGTGACTTTCCTTCGCCAAGGCCAAGTACCGCGGGAGACGAGTTCAAAGACATCGTCGTGGTAGTGCTCTAGCGGTCGTTCCGCGTCATTGTAGGTTGCGTAGAGACGGCGATCGCGGCAGGTCACGGTGAGGCGGCCGTAGCCCGGATGGTCATAATCGCCCGCGTAGGCGGCCAGAGGTCGCGACGGCCGAGTGCCCCGTTTGCGGGCAGCGCGGTTTTGGGCCGCCTCCTTCCGGGCTTTTGTCTTGGCGGCCTGCTCCTCTCGCCGGCAACGGGCGGACCACGCGAGGGGATCGAGGCCCAACAGCCGATCATAGACCCCGTAGGCAATCAGGCGGGGCAACGGCGAACTGGTCACGTTGGTCAGCACAACAACGCCGATCCCATCGTGGGGCAGGAAAGCCGTGCAAGCATTGAAGCCGTCGACGCATCCACCGTGCGTCAACCGCCGATGGCCCCGATAAGGCTGCACCGTCCAGCCCAGGGCGTAACCGGGGTCAAGCAATTCGGGGTAGGAGGGCTCCTCGCGAAAAGCCACGCACGCGGTGTGCGTTTCCCGCAGCACGGAGGGGCTGACGATCTTCGTGCGCCCGACCTTTCCGGCGGCAAGATGCAGCGTGACCCACCGACACATGTCGCTGATGTTGACGTTCATGGAACCGGCCGGCCCAACAGGCATCATCGGCTCGTGGGGCACGCGGACAAGCCGCCGAGCAGAGCGGTCATAGCCCAAAGCGAAATCGGGCTGCCGGGCCATGTCCACGTTCGAGAAAGTTGCGGATGTCATGCCCAACGGGCGGAGAATCCTGTCCTCGATGAACGCTTCCCAGGGGTGGCCGGCGACATGCTCAAGGACCACACCCGCGGCCATGTACATGAGGTTGTTGTACTGGTAGGCCTCGCGGAACGATCGGCTGAAAGGCAGAGATCGCAGGCGGCGAAAGAGCCGTGAGCGGTCCAGAGGCGTGTTGACCCAAACCATGTCATGCCGGGGCAGGCCGGTGCGATGCGTGAGCAGGTCACGGCAGGTGGCCAGCTTGGTCGCTACGGGGTCATGGAGACGGAAATGGGGAACATAGTCGCGGACGGGGATGTCCCAACCCAGTTTGCCCTCATCCACAAGAATACCCAACGCGGTGCTGGTGAAAGCCTTGGTACACGAGCCGATGGCGAAGGTCGTCTGCTCGGTTACGGGCAATCGGTGTTTGACGTCCCGCAGTCCGTAGCCGCGGGCATGAATCGTCCGGCCGTTGAGCACAATGCCAACCGCCATGCCGGGGACATTCCATGCCCGCATGGTCCGGGCGGCAAAGTCGTCAAAGCCTCGCAACGCTCGAATGGGTTGGCGGTTCTTCATCGTTCAAGCAAGGCTGGTCGGGACCGTGGTAAGCTCTCAGACAACGGAAGCCGAGGTGCGCTGCTCGATCAGCTCGCGTGCGATGGAGAAGACACTCTCGCTGGTGATCCGGGTCATGCAGCGGTGGTCGAGTGGGCAGGTTCGGCGCATGCACGGCCCGCAGTCCACCTCGACCATCAGGGAACGTTCCTTGGGCGCATCGGTGGCCGTCCACTCGGGATCGGTCGGGCCGAAGATGGTGACGACCGGCGTGCCGAAGGCGTTGGCGAAATGCCGGGGCCCGGTGTCGTTGGTGACCAGCAGTCGTGCCCGGCGAATGAGAGCCTTGAGCGGGCCGAGACGCATCACCGGGTTGTCCTGCACGACAACCGGGTGACGCATTTTGGCCGCGACTCGCCGGGCGACGTCGATCTCCTTGGGGCCACACGAGAGGAACACCGCCGCTCCGCATTGCTCGACCAACCCGTCGCCAACCTCGGCGAACCGTTCGGGCAACCAACATTTGGCGGGCCCGAACGCCGCCCCCGGGTTCATGACCACGATGGGCTGCTTCGGCCCAACGCCAGCCGCCTCGATGGCGTCGGTGGCGACAGTTTCCTCAGTGGGCGTAGTGAATAGCTCGGGCAAAGTCGGGCACTCGCGGCAGCCAAGATAGCGGGCCACCGCGTTGTAGGAACGGATCATCGGCACCGGGACATATTGGCCGTCGAACTTGTGCGGGAGGAGTTTGTCCGTCAGCAGCAGGCCCCGGCCATCACGGTCGTACCCAATACGCCGAGGGATGCCCGCCAGCCGGGCCAGCAATGCCGACCGGAATGAGTTCGCCAGCAGCACCGCCCAGTCGAACTTCCGTTCGCGCAGCTCGCCAGCCAACCCGAGGAAGCTTTGCCGACGCCGATCGCGATTCTGGTTTTGCGGCCAGAAAAGCAGCTCATCCAGCCAATCTCCGCCGCTGAGGACTTCGGCCAGGTGGCCTTTGACCAGGCCGGTGATATGCGAGCCCGCGAACCGCGTCCGCAAAGCCCGCAACGCCGGCGTAGCCAGAACAACGTCGCCCACCCAATTGGGCAGGACGACCAACATGCGGGCCGGCGCCGTCAGTTTGCCGGTAACGCTCGTTGCGGTCGCGTTCGTCTGCCCTGTCCCGTTGCCTGATGGTTTCTCGTGTGCCATGGCGGGTATTCTACCGACCAAGCCGCTTGGATGCGACAATCGCCGTCTCCGAGACTTGACGGGCCGGGGGGATCCGGGTTTAATAGGCGCCTGTCAGCCGTCGGGAGGGCGACCGGGCAGGCCAAAACCTTGCTCGCGGGTGTTGCCGCAACCGCTCGCTGACCGATACAAGTGAAGACAACCGTATCCTGGGGCCGTAGCTCAGTTGGGAGAGCGCTTGCATGGCATGCAAGAGGTCGCGCGTTCGACTCGCGTCGGCTCCATTCATACAAACCACACCGCACGCTTGATTTAGCGTACCTGCCCGCACAGGGCAGCGTGGCTCCGAATGAAGCCACCCACAGCACGAGCGATTGATCACCTGTCGGCGGGCTCGCGGTGCAGCGCCGCCCGCTTCAAGCCGGACACCACGAAGGCCACGCCGCAGTGGAGCAGGGGTGTCAGAAACCCTTCTTCGCCTTCATCACCACTTTGTCATTGGCAAAGGTCACGGTGATCGTCTTCTCACCGCTCACCCAAGTCACCGTCTTGGCCGAGCCGCTCAGGTTCCCGATCGCGACCGCCCCACCGGTTTCCTCGGCACCTTTCCCCAGAATCTGTTCAACTTGGGTTACGGTCATGCCCGTCTCGATCTTGTCATAGTTGTCGGAGGTCACCTTGCTGCACCCCAAGCCGAGAAGCAGCGCGGCCGTCATGATGACCCATAGAAGACTCTTAACCCTTCTCATCTCCTGTCTCCTTATAGTCTGCCTGTACCAGGCAGAGCGGAAGGAGGCTGCCCGACCTGATGCGGCAGCCTCCTTCCATATGAGCGGTATTCACATCACGCACGGCACGTCAATAGACGTGTGTGCTCTCAGTCTCCTGCACCGGGCTGGTCAGCATGTCGCTGGTCAGCACGGTCTTGAATCTCACATCGGCGGGCTTGTTGCCCTTGACCACGACACGATAAACGGCTTTGGCCTTGGGAGCCAACGAGGGCAGAGGCTCGAAGGTCACGACCTTTCCATCGACCTTGGACTTTGTAGGACCATCCGCAGAGACGAAATCCATCTCGGGAGGTAGCGTGCACTCGATACGAATGTTGTTGTCGTCGGCCGTGCCTTGGTTGGTCACGGTGATGGTGTAGATTTCCTCGGCGCCCACCTCGATCGGATCGGCTTGGTCAACGACCTCGAGCAGGATAGCCGGAACACCTCTGACCTCGGTGCTGGCCGACGCTCGGGCTTCGGCACAGTAGGCCGTGGCGACCGCGTCATCCTTGATCGTGCCCGCCCTCTTGCCTACAAATGACACATCGACGCTCTTGGAAGCGCCAGGAGCGAGGGTTCCGATTGCCCAAGTGACTTTGCCGTTAGCGAACTGGCCGTTGTCACTGGCTTTGACGAATTCGCCCACGCCGGAGACCGTATCGACAAGCACGGTGTCTCTTGCGGGTGCGTCGCCGGTATTGGTCACCGTGATTCTGTACTCAGCGGGACGGCCGATGTAGCGCATTTCAGGGCCGGCCTTGGTGAGAGTCAGCACCGGCCGGCGAACCACCGTCTCGGCGCTGGCCTTGGCGGTCAGCCCGCCGGGCTCCGAAGCGGCCGCTTCATTGACGAAGCTTCCGGTATTCGAGGATCTTGCCTGGAAGGAGAACTCGCGAGATTCGCCCGGCTTCAACGAACCCGCGTCAAAGCTGACAGCGTCTTTGCCATCGCTTGTCTGCCAGCCCTGCGGAAGCTTGTCCGTCACCTTGACGCCGTCCACGGACCCGGTGCCGGTGTTGGTGACCACGATTTTCACGGGGATCGGGTCGCACACGAGCACTTCGGCGGGCGCGGTTTTGACCAGCTTGAGTTCGGGCTCCACGATGTTCATCGAAGAACAGGTGTTGGTCTTGAACGCCACGGTGGTGCAGTAAGACAACTCCCCTACACTGGCGGACACGCCACTGAGTTTGATCACGTGGGACGCTTTGGGGCCCAATTGCGGCAGATTCCAGATCGCCGTCTGGCCCTCCGAACTTGCCGGGGCAGGGTCAATGGAGTTGACCTTAAACCCGGCGGGCAATGCGTTTGTGACTACCAGCTCGGGCAGATTCGCGTCCGTCAGATTACGGACATGGACTTCATAGGTGAAAGGAACATTGGCGCGCATCTGGGCGGGCCCGAGGTGTTGGATGAGGAGAATGCTGGTGCTTTGGTTTCCTGTGGGGAACGCAAGCTCGCCCCTCACCGAGCCGGCACCAGGTGCCTGCTGGGCCCCCGCCGACGAGGTCCACCAGGCTGACAAAACGATCATTACAACCAGCGCTCTTTTTGTGGTGTGAGGCGAGCTCATCATCTCAATCTCCTTCTTGGCAATCCTTTCGATTGTCCGCTCCGACTCCTATCGTGGGTCCGAAGCACTCGCGGCTTCGGCGTGACGCTTCCGAAACGCTACGCCCGCGTCCGGGTGTTTGGCGGATTCGTCCTCGATATGGGAGATGCCCGTTACCTGGCCATGCGGCTACACGGGCATCGAGAGGCACGGGTGTGCACCTGTGGGCCCATACGGACATATCCACCGCGGCCCGTCATCGGGCTCGGGTATCCAATACCGATCCGCACATGCGTAGTTCTGTAAGCATGCCGCGTGCCATCCTTGCCGTATCGTGGCCAACCGTAGGAGCGGCATGCGTCGCGAATCCGGGCTCAGCCGGCCCCATGGAAGCGGTGTGGTGTCTCACGAGCGTCTCTTGACTGTCTCAACTGAGACGGACGGTGTGGGCGAAAACCCGTGGGATGCAACGCGGCCCTTGCCCACGTGCACTTCGGCCCCTGTCCGGCGTAACCGCCCGGTGAAGCATGATTCACGCAAGGATCCTGGTTGATCGCAACTTGCTGGGGTTCGCGGCCCGGCGAAGGTGTCAGGGTTCGAATCCCATCAGCCCCGACCCGAGAGGGACGCTACCATAAGGCGTCTGGATCGCTCCTGAGCAAGTCAGACTGGGCTCGCCGAGCGTTCGCCCCTGGACCAATTGGAGCAGAGCCCCCTTCGCGGCGATTTCGCCTGTCAGCGAGAGTTTGCCGTCGGAGCGTGCAGCCAGTTCACCGGCTGTGGCCGCTCGAACGTTGGCCACCTGGACCTGTCCCAAGGCCAAGTTATAAACCACATCCGCAAGGCCTATTCCGCAGATGTTGGGATTATGCACATCAACTTCCAGGGCGACTCTGGCGGCATTGAGGGACACGTCGGCGAAGCTGACGCGCGGTGAAGAGAAGGATGGTGGGCGTAGAATTGGCAATGTTCCTTTGTATTCCAGGGGCACATCCCACGGATAGTCGAGAGTCGTGACAATGATGGCGCCATGAAGCCGATAGGCAATCTCCCCGGCTTGTTGCAGCTTGGCATACGCTTCCCACAGTTTCGCGTAGTCCATCCTGAGCGGAAGCGGCATGGTGCCTACGCCGCCCGCCGGCAAGTCGATCTCGGTCGGGTGTTCGGATTGCATGAACGTGGTTTCGGCGATGTCGATCCCGTAGCGGAACTTCGGTGTCTTGAGCCGAATGGGGTACGGGTTGTAGACGTCCACATTGAAAACCACCCCAATACCGCTGAAATCGATGCTGCTGATGCGTACATTCACCGCACGGACTTCCGGCCGTCGCGCGCTTGAGCATCCCGCAACCAGGCAGACCACACACGGCACAACCAAGCGGGCACGTATGCGTGTCATCGTCATCCTCGCTTCCGGCAACCTTGGCCAACGCATTGCCTTTCGTAACGTGTCGGCGGACCGCGCCCCCCTACCGGGGCTCTCACCGACGGTACGCTCCCATCATCGCCGTCTTCGTTGCGGTTGTGCGACCGGAGCCTTCTCCACGGCCCCTGCCGGACGGGAAGACAGGATTTGGCTCACCTCTCGTTCCTTCAGCCACTGTCCGAGCTGGACCTCGATCGGTGCGCCGGCCCCCCATCCTTTCGGAGCCAGCGTTGGTGTTCTCGCGATCAGACCCACTATCTCCTGAGCGTCCTTCTCGGACGAGCATGGCCCCACAAGAGCGATTCGCTGCTGTGCCCGGGCATTGTGGAAAGGGACGAACCAGAGATACTCGTTGGAGTGGATCTGCTTTGGCAGTCCCGTTCCCTCGGTCACGGCCGCCTGAGCCTCTTCCCGCTTGGAGAATGGGCCTAGCAAAGTCGGCAATCGGTTGGTAGCCGTGACTTTGACGAACCAGTAGGGAACCGGTGCCGGGGCGGTCGTCAGCGGCGGCATGATCTCGGCCACACTCAGAGGCGGCAGCATGCGCCAGACCCTGGCGGCCAACTCGCCGTCCGCTTTATACACGGCAATTTCCGCAATAGCCGGTGGGGCATTGGGGGGTACCCCCAACTCTCGGGCGGGAATGGTCACCCGTACATCCTCGAAGGTCTGGGGCGACTGGAGAACCATCAATGTGGTCGTCGCCGCCACAGTACCGTCGGAGGTCTGGTAGCGTCCGTCCCGGGAACGAAGCGGCCGCCGGTCGCGGGCGAACAGTCGTACCCGGTAGATGAGCTGCTCGCCCTTGAGATGTCGCGTTTCGAGCGTGGAAACAAATGCCAGGGCGGTCAAACGCTTGCCTTCCCGGGCGTCTTCACAACGCGCGGAAACGAACGTCATCTTGGACGAGGTGCATCCTGCCGTACAGCTCAGCCCACCAACGATGAGCAGGAGCGCCAACTGTCTCGGTGGATTCATCTCGCGCCCGTCCCGCGGCCAGAACAAAGCGGGGTGCCATCACACAGTGTTCTGGCACCCCGCTCTCCTATTCATGAACCCTCATGGTCAGTAAATATGCGTACTCTCGGTCTCCTCGACGGGAGAGGTCAGCATGTCACTGGT
>JAAYDF010000129.1 GCA_012729395.1 Phycisphaerae bacterium | reverse complement strand
TCGGCACACCTGTGCCCGACGGTGCCGCTACCCTCTTCATCCTCAAAGAAGAAATCGAAAGTGGCGTAACGAATTGGACCGGCAGGATGCCCCGAGGCAATTTACACAGGACTTGACACTACCTCTTCGGGGTCAGTATTTCGACATGAGTCTTGTTGAGCGTCGCGGTCGCCGTCTCGCCCAGCCCGAGGGATTGCGCGATTCCGGCAATATCCCTCTTGTCAGTTATTTCCTTAGCCAGAATGGGTGTTGAGAAGTCGCATGAGATGACGAGTTCAATGGGTGCTGGCTTGGACCTCTCCCGGACGGCGATCGCATTCTGCTGGCCGATGACGCGGGCCTCCTGATAACGGCGTTCCTGGTACTGCGCGAGCGCGGGGCGGGTTGTCGCGTACGGCGCGAGTGAAGCAAATGGCTCGGCAGTGCCGTTGATGATGCTGTCATCCTGGTCGGGGGGAATCTCTCCCCTCTCTGTCTCGATCGCATGAGCTTTGAGGACAAACGACTCGATGTGATCGCGGTTGGCGGCAGCCGCATCGCGGATCGCATCAACCGTTGGAACCTGTGAGGGACCTGACAAGAAGACGGTCATCCAAACAAAAGAGGAAATCATCGCTTATGCTCCATGATCGGCGCCGGATTCTTTTCGTCCTAATCACCTTCAATACAGCAGCATGTCGTGTCCGCCGGAAAGAAATACGGCGGCATCAGCACAAAAAGATAGCAGTTATCTGGGCACTCCTCTGGGGGAAAATAGCTACTGCAGGCCCCATTCCACCTCGTTCCGCCTGTTGGATTAACTCCAATGGTTTGACAGACTTTGATGCCCTCCGGATCATTGGCACAGTTCGACGCACCGCACAGGTGAGTTGCCCAGGTCTCGTAGCGCCCGCACACTCCACCGTCACAACAGTTCGTGCCCCCAGTTATTCTCGTGGGCGTACAATCTGAGGCCCCACAGGCTCCCTGGAAGCAGCAATCACCGGCTGGGCATCTGGGAGGGTGCACACATGAGCCAGTCCCATCGCACAGATCTTGCGTACACGGGTTGCCGTCGTCGGGGCAAGGAGAGCCGACGACTTTGTCAGGATGCACGCAGTTTCCAGACTGGCATCGATCGTTCGTGCAGGGTTTGCCGTCATCCGGGCAGGGGCTTCCATCGGTCTTATTCGGATGTGTGCAGACGCCTCCCGAGCATACATCCGTTGTGCAGGGGTTACCGTCATCGTCACAGGTGGCGGTATTGTTGGTGTGCTGGCATTCCCCATCAACGCACACGTCATCGGTACAGGGGTTCAGGTCATTGCAGGTTGCCACGACGCAGTTCCCGCTGTCACAGCATTCCCCGGTATCGCACGGGCAGTCCGGGCAGACATTCGTTTCGGGGCACCCGCAGGGGTCGCACTTGGGGAGGCAGGGGTCGGACTCACAGGGGTCTTCCCCGCCGCCGGCAACTCGCTCGCCCCGGGGCGAAGCCGGACGAGCACAGCCCCACGGAAATACGGGTTTCGCGTGAAGTACTCGATACTTCCTGGAGGACAACTGGTTGTAGAGCGTGCGATCAGCGTCCGGGAGGGGACTACACGGAGCGCCGGCCGGGTCGGACGAGAACGCCACAGGCCATAGAAGACCCCCCAGTTGCATACAACATGGCACCACGGAGGCACGGAGAGCACGGAGAAGAGCGTTTTGTGCTGACAGACCAACAAAACCACGACCGCACCTCACGTGAGATTCCGAGATCCCCTGGTTTTCGCCAGAATCGCCAGTCTTCTCCGTGTCCACCGTGCCTTCGTGGTGATGGATTTTGCATCGCTGGGGAAGACTCATCGT
This sequence comes from Phycisphaerae bacterium, assembly GCA_012729395.1. Classification (GTDB taxonomy): domain Bacteria; phylum Planctomycetota; class Phycisphaerae; order UBA1845; family PWPN01; genus JAAYDF01. The sequence goes on along the minus strand of JAAYDF010000129.1, from coordinate 33,052 downwards.
GCGTATAGCCGACGGGCCGGTTTTCATGCTCGACCTCCGGCAACCAGGGGCAGCACAGAATTGCTGGGCAGCGCCCGCAGGCGACGCCATGACGCCCGCAGCGATCCGGTGTTCGACTGTCCTACAGGCAGCTACGTGCTGAGTGGGGTGACCCTCCGGCATGGACAGCACGCCTTCGGGAGCCTGTCTCTAGTATATTTAGCTTACACCAGGAAACGAAGCGTGTCAAATCGAAGAATGGAAAATGCCCACTGAGGGAGGACTCCTGTAAGTACTGGTCAGCACTTGCATTATCACGCAATCAAAGCAAGCCACGGGGACGACAGAAGGAGACGGAAAACCGGCCAGGGTCGAATCGCACAGCCTTGTTGTGCGGCCTTCCGTCCGGACAGGGTTGACCGGTGGTGGCGCGGATTGGCCGGCGGCACGCATGTAAGATGTCTGTGCCGTATCGGAGCGGTTCAAGGAGGACACTGAGATGCTGGAGAAGGGTGCAAACGGAGATCGTGCGTCGAAAGACAACGCGAGCTGGGCCAACGGAAGCGACGGCATGAACGGTCCCTTCAGGACCGGCCTGGATTGGGTGATCCCGTCCCCAGGCCTGCGGCCTGGGCTGACGGAATGAGCCCTTCAGGCTCGGTGCTCGTGATTCCTCATTCCTCATTCCGCGTTCCGCGTGCTCCATTCCCCGTCCCTTATTCCGCATTCCACATTCTCCATTCCTGATTGTGTCCCTGTTGCGTGGGCGACCGGCGGGTCTACAATTGATTCCTATGCTCCTAACCCGTGAAGTGCGATTCATTGTGGGCTCGTCGTCGGGGTTGCCCGAGGCTCACGCATGGGGCGGTGGGCCGGCGACGACCGGCGTGCAGCCTTACTTGGTGGTGCGGGCGCGAATCGAGGGTGAGCCGGACGCGTTGACGGGGTACGTGTGCAACATCTCGTGGGTTGATGGGGTCGTCCGGGAGCATGCCGTCCCGGCGGTGAATGGGCTCGTCGCTCATGGTCCGTGTGGTGGCGAGCGGCTGGTCCGCGCGGTGGCGGGCGAGCTGCTGAGCCATGTGCCGCCCGGAGGTCGATGGGTGGATTGGCGGGTGGGGCTGACACCTTGCCTATGGTATGGGGTCAAGGCGGAGAAGCTGGACATGGTTGAGGTGAAGCAGGTCTTCGAGTTCTCGGCGGCTCATCGGCTTCATTGCCCGGCGCTGAGCGAGGAGGAGAATCGCCAGGCGTTTGGCAAGTGCGGCAACCCCAGCGGACATGGGCACAACTACGTCGTCGAGGTGACGGTGGCGGGCGAGCCGGATGGGCGGACGGGCGTGTTATTGCCGGTGTCGCAATTCGAGCAGGTGGTCAAGGAGCGAGTGATCGACCGGTTGGACCACCGGTATCTGAACACGGACTGTCCGGAGTTCGCCGCGATGAATCCGTCGGTGGAGAATATTGTGCGGGTGATTTGGGGTCTGCTGCACGGGCGCTTCGGGCCGGCCGAGCTCAAGCGGGTGTGCGTGTGGGAGACGCCGCGGACGTGCGCGGAGTACGAGGGGCCGGAGGGGTAGGGGGAGAAGGCGCAAAGGCAGAAGGCACGGAGGCACAGAGGCGGAAGGGGTAGAGGCACGGAGGCGTGGGCGGGTTGGGGACGTGCGGCGTTGTACGTGAGACGTGGGACGTGCGACGCTGCAAGTGAGATGTGAAACGTTGTCAGCGAGAAGCGAGAAGTCAGCAGTGCGAATTGAGAAGTGTGGGTCAGCGGGGTTAGTTAGGGGCGAAGGCGTGAGGGGCTTGTTGCTTGCGCTGGCGATTGCGGCTTGTGGGATTGTGGCGACGGCATGTGGCGCGGGGTGCGCGGGGCCTGGAGCCCGGCTGGTGCCGGCAGTGCCGGTCGCGAGCGAAACACTGCCCGGCGAGCGGCTGGCGTACGGGTACGATACCGACGGCAGCGGGCGAGCGGACTTCCGCGAGATTCTGGCGAGCGACGGTCGGATTGCTGCGATCGGCTACGACACGAACGAGGACGGGCGGGTCGATGAGGAGATCGACCTGGCGTCTGTTCCAGTGGAGGAACAGCGGCACCTGGTGATTATCCTGGACAGCATCCCGATCGCGATCGCCGACGAGGTGTGGCGGCACGGTCGGCTGCGATATTTTGCACCGCCTTCGCAGGTGGTCAGTCCATTTCCGGTGATGACGGACACGGCCCTGACGGAGTTTTTCGGCATGGCCCCGTGTCCGGGTATCGAGTCGGAGTACTTTGACGGTCGGCGGCTGACCGCGGGATACTTTGTTTATGCCGAAGGCGGCAACACGCCGTGGCGTGCGGGGGTCGATTACGGGCTTCGGCCGACGATGCATTCGCTGGCCTATCTTGACTATCGCCCGTGGTTTCATCACGAGCTGGGTCGGATCCAGCGGCTGTTCATGGAGCGGTACGAGCGCGGCGAGAAGCTGACGGTGGTTTATGTGGTAGGCACGTCGGCACAAGGGGCCCGGGCGGGTCGCAACGGGCACGCGGATGCGCTGGTCCAGGTGGACCGGTTGTGCCGCACGCTGGTACACGCGACACGGGGGCGGGTGCGGGTGACGCTTTTGAGCGATCACGGGCATAATCTGGTGGCCAGTCGGCGGCTTCGGCTGGGTCGGCTGCTTGAGCGGATGGGCTATCGGGTGCGGTCATCGCTGGACCGGCCGGGCGACGTGGTGCTGCCGGAGTTTGGGATGGTGACCTGTGTGGCTCTGCACACGCATGAGCCGGCTCGCGTGGCGGGAGATGTGATTGGCGTCGAGGGGGTGGAGTTGGCGGCGTACCGTGATGGCGAGGACTCGCTGGTGGTGTTGAGCAAGACGGGCCGGGCGCGGATTGGCCGCACCGTGGATGGCTTCCGGTATGAGCCGTGGGAGGGCGATCCGCTGGAACTGGGGTTGGTGTGGGAGCGTTTGCGGCAGGAGGGACTGGTCGGGCCCGCGGGTGAGGTGGCTGATCGCGTGCTGTTCGAGGCGACGGCGGATCATGTGTACCCGGACGTGGTGGCCCGGTTGTGGCGAGCGTTTCACGGCTTGGTGACGCACACGCCGGATGTCTTGCTCAGTATCGAGGATGGCTGGCATTTCGGCAGCCCGCTGCAGTCGACGCTGATCTCGTTGCAGGCAGCACACGGGAGTCTGCGGGCGTCGAGCTCGAACGGGATGGGCATGACGATGGCCGGTGCGTTGCCGCGCGTGCTGCGTCTGGCCGACCTGCGAGCGGCGCTGTGCGAGGCGGGCGTACCGCTGTGCGAGTAGAGTGCCGGCGAGGGCATGCGGCGGTTGGGCGGGCTGTGCGAGCCGAGCGTTGCGGATGCGGCCCGATATGGCGGATCTGAGATTGCGGGGAGCGGTCGCAGGGTATACCTTTGCGGCATGATGAATTCACGTGACAATCGCTGGCCACTTTTGTGCGCAGCCCTGCTGCTTTCGGGAGCGGCGGGGCTGGTTTACGAGCTGGTCTGGTTTCAACTGCTGCATCTGACGATTGGGGCGGGTTCACAAAGCATCGGCGTGTTGCTGGCCTGCTACATGGGCGGGTTGTTCTTGGGTAGTCTGGTCTGCGGCCGGCTGGTGCCCGTGCGTCTGAACTCTGTCCGCATGTACGCCCTGATGGAGCTGGGGATTGGGCTGCTGGCCCTCTTGTTGCCTCACGCACTGATGCTTGTGCGAGCGACCTACTTCACATTAGCGGCCTCGCCCGGTCAGGCATTGGTGTTTGGCTCGTTGTTGTGTGTTGTTCTACTGGTGCCGCCGACGTTGTTGATGGGGGCGACTTTTCCGGTTTTGGCCCGCTGCTTTGACGAGTCGCGTCGCGGTTACGTGCTCGGCTGGCTTTACGCGGCGAACCTGATTGGGGCGGTGGCGGGCGTATTGGCGGGCGTTTTGTTGCTGCTGCCGATGTGGGGGCTCTTGGGAGCCAACCTGTTCGCGGTGGGCATGAACGTGGCGGCGGCGTTGATTGCGGTGGCTGTTTCCGGCGGTCTCGGCAGGGCGGGTGCGAAGGAGGAAGGGGCGGCGTCAGGGGTAGCTCTGGCGGCGCCTGCCGGGGGGGCGGATCTGTCGGTGATGCTGGCTTACGCGTTGAGTGGGCTGGCGGCGATGTCATTTCAGGTTGTCGCGTGGCGGCTGTACTCGGTGTTGCTGGGAACGACGACGTATGCGTTCGGTCTGTTGTTGGCGGTGTTTCTTGCGGGTTTGGGGTTAGGCAGCGCGATTGGCGGCCAGTTGGTGCGCCGGGGGTATGATCCGCGTCGAGCGATGATCGATGTTCAGCTGGGCACGGCGGCTTTGATCGGTGTGATCTCGCTGGTGGTTCCGCTGGTGGCCGGCTGGCGTTATTTCCTGCCTTGGCTGGTCTTGGGCGGCGGTTTCGCGGGGACGGCGGCGAGCGATCTGATTCGCGTGGTTGTGGTTGTGTTTCCCGCGGCCATCGGTTGGGGTATGGCGTTTCCGTTGTCGGTGGGGTGCCTCGGGCAAGAGGGAAACGATGCGGCCCGCTCCATCGGGCGTTTGTACGCGTTCAACACCCTGGGTGCGGTAGCGGGATCCTTGCTGACGAGTTTTGTGCTGATTCCGCGGTTCGGTAGTTCGACAGCGGGGGCGCATCTGGTCTGGTTGCCGATTGCCGCGGCGGCGATCCTGCTCCTCGGGCGACGTACTCCGTGGTGGGTCGGGCTGGTTGTGGGTCTGGGGGTGGTCGTCGCGGTGTTCACGTCGGCGCCTCTGCGGTTGTGCTTTGTGGCGCAGGGGTTGGCCAAGCATTTTACCAGTTCATGGTACTTGTTGGGACTCGCGTTGGTGCCTGCGTTTGTCGGCTTGGAGTTGTTTCTCATTCGTCGCGTGCCGCGGCGTCTGGCTCTGGGAGGCGCGTTGACAGGGGTGTTGGTGGCGGCGTACGTGCCGGTGCCGAAGCAGCTCTACAGGCAGGGGCACTCCTACAGCGGTGAAGGGTTGCTGGGCTCGCGCGACGAGGAGATGGTGTTCTTCAGCGAAGGGGCGATGGCCCCGGTGGTTGTGGAGCGCATGGGCGAGAACGCTCTGATGCTGAAGGTGAACGGTTTGGCTTGTGCGGGCAGCGAGCCGATGGCGCTTCAGCATTTGCGGCTGCTGGGTCATTTGCCGGCCATGTTGAGTGCGTCGCCGGAGGATGTTGTCCTGGTTGGTCTGGGGGCTGGTGCGTCGGCTGGTTCGGCCGCGCTGCATGAGCGTGTGCGGCGCGTGACCGTGGCGGAGATTGAGCCGGACATTGTGCGAGCGGCGGCCTGCTTCGCGGAGGTGAACCACGGCGTTACCAAGCACCCGAAGGTGCGGATTCTGTTTCAGGATGGCCGACACTTGTTGGCGACGAGCCGCGAGCGGTTCGGGGTACTGTCGAGCGACCCGATCGCTCCTTACTGGATGGGGTCGGCCGCCCTGTATACAGCGGAGTACTACGAGCTATGCCGTAGCAGGCTGGTCGAGGGTGGCATCTTCATGCAGTGGTTCGGGCTCTTTGGGATTGACGAGGAGGGGATTCGGTCGCTGTTGGCGGCTTTCGCGGAGGTTTTCCCGGATGGGTTGGTATGGCTTTCGCAGGAGGAAGTGCTGCTCATGGCCTCGACGGGGCCGATCCGCGTCGACGTGGAGCGTTTGCGGAAAGACTGGGATCGGAACCCCGCGGTGGCCGAGTCGCTGGCCGGGGTAGGCATCGCCAATGTCGAGGAGTTGCTGGCCCTGTATGTCTGTCCGGTTGCCTCGCTGCAAACCTACATCGCCGGCAGTACACCCAACCGGGACGGCAATCTGTTGAGCCAGTACAAGGGATGGAAGGCCTTTCACCAAGCGGAGACGACCTCGTCGAGTCTGATGTCGCGTCTGCTTGCCCACCGAGATTGTGGCGACGCGGTGTTCGTGGTGCCGGATGCCGAGAGGCAGGCGTTCCGCGAGGCCATCGAAGCGGCCAGAAGGGCAGGCAAGCCCGCGTCGGTCGCTACACAACCGCACGAGATATTCTAGGAGGCGGTTTCGCGTTCACGTCGGCGAGCGGGCGACCTGCGGCCCCATTGCTGGCGAGCCGCCCAGTCGATGAGCATGCAGATGCGCTCGCGATCGAGGATGGGGAAAGTAAGACCGACCTCGTCCATGACGCAACGGGTGTTGGCGGTATCAAAGTGCGGCGCGTGGACGACGCGCGGGGTGAGCAGGTGGTACTCATCCCAGAGCAGGGATTCGGCTGAGGTGCAGTGGCCGAGCACCGTGGCTGGGTCAGCGAAATACCCTCCGTGCAGTCCGAAGTAATCCTCGTAGCAGCGTTTCATCAGCTCGTTGGTCGGCGGCTGCGGGTTGGTGAGGTGGTAGATCCGTCCGTGCCGATTGGAGTCGAGCACCACCTCCGTGATGATACGGGCGACGAAGTCGACCGGGACGATGTTCTGTACGTCCTCGGGTCGCCCTGGGATGCGCAAGGGGATATGGGTGAGCTTCCCGTTGTGGGGGTCCTGGTAACGGTTCTTGAGCACGCTGACGAGGCGAGCGAATTGGTAGAACCCTGCGAACTGGGTGGTGTATCCGGTCTGGGAATCGCCGACGAGGAAGCTCGGCCGAAAGATGGTGAGCACGCTTTCGGGCTGCTGCGACCAGTCGCGGAAGAGGCTCTCGGCGAGCCACTTGCTTCTCTCGTAGTCGGTCTGGAATCGCGGGGCGGGCGAGTGGAAGGCCTCGGGAATGAGCCCGTCGTTCCAGCCGCAGGTGTAGGCGGTACTGACGGCATGGATGGTCTTGACGCCGTGGGCGTTGGCCCACTCGATCAGGGCCCGGGTTCCCTTCACGTTGGTGCGGAAGGGGTCGCCGTCACCGTTGCCGTTAGAGAAAAGCTCCAGACTGGCGGCGTTGTGGAGCACGTCGTCGGTGTGGCCCCAGGTGGGTTCGGGCAGGTGGTCCGGAAGGGCGCCTTCGACAAGGGTCAGCTGTCCTGACGCGATGCACGGCGCGGCGTCGAAGCCGATCTGTTCGAGCAGGTACGCCAGTCGCCGGGCACTCCTGGCGAGCGGGTGGCGCAGGGCCGCGACCACGCGGCGCTGTCGGGTGAGCAGATCGCGCAAGACGTAGTGGCCGAGGAAACCGCTCGCGCCGGTCATGAAGGTTGTTCGAGGATTGCCGGTACTCATCTTCTCTTGCACAGGTCTTTCTCGAATGCGGCTCCAACCGGAGCGGCTCACTTGACGCAACAGGCGGTTTGGCGGCCTTGAGACGCGAAGGCGTCTTGGTTGTGTCAAGGAGCCTGCGAACCGGCATACTGATCTTTACGACGCACGCCCGGCTATGGACCAGCCCCGGTGGCCTCAATGGGGTGCGGATACTCATATCCTATCGCGGAGAGGCCGATTCGCCAATGCTTTCTCGGGGCCCGGGGAAGGGCGGCCCGGTCAAGTAAGCGTCGGTCCGGATGATCCGGCTGGCGGTGTGCCGGATTCTGAAGAGGCTGCCGCGGGTCCAGCGGAGGGTAGCGAAGTGGGCGGGGTCTTGGTGGACAGCTCGAAGGGTCTGGTCGTCGACGTGCTGAAGCCACCAGTCGCGAGCGTCGGCCCATGCGGCGGGGTCATCCTGGCGCGTGTCAGTCCACACATCGAGAGCGGGGGCGGCGAGGGCACGGGCGACGGTCGAACCCACTTGGCGGAGTGCGGCGCGGGCGGGTTGGGCGAGCTGAGGATCGGTTGCCCCGGCGGCGGCGAAGAGGACCTCGGCGGCCTTGGCGTCACCCTGAGCCAAGTGTTGGGCGGCTTGCTCGACCTCGGCCGGGCTGACCGACGCGGGAGGCGGATCGCTGAGAGGTGAGGTGTCGGGCGGCCGAAAACGCAGCCGGACGGCGGCACATTCGGTGGTGGCCAGGTAGAAGGCGTGGCGTTCACTGGCCAGGGGCTCACGGAAGCGGAAGACGAGTTTCCAGACGCCGTGGTCGTCGGCTTGGGCGATCTTGACGGTGTATCGCGGGGCGATCACCTCCTGCCCGGTCGTGAACGGTCCGGATGCTCGCATGCCTTCCACGAGAAACCGCCCGAGCGTGCCGCCAAAATACGGACGGCCCTCAATAGCCAATGAGAAGCTGTGATCGTCAAGCTGCTCGATGCGACACGTCTGGTCCATGTGCAGGACATCTGGGGCGTAGGTGAGGGCGTGGAGGCGGAAGTCGGTTCGCGGCCCACGGGCCAGGATGGCCGGGTCGAAGTCGGGCGGCAACTCGCCGAGGAAGTCCTCGATGCGCGTGCCGGGCGGTGAGGGATCAAGGCCCCACGCGTGCCGGAGGTGCAGTTGGCCGTAGACGTTCGTGAACGGCAGGTTGATGAAGAACAGGTCGGCGGCGGTGGCGGGTGGCGGATCATTGAGGATGCGTTGAATGGTCACGCGCTCGGCCGCGAGGAACGAGTACCACATCGGGTGGTAGATGGGCATGTAGATCGTGGTGGCGATGAGGAACCAGGTGGCGACGCCGGCGCTGTAGCGGCTGGCTCGGCCGGCGGGTAGCTCGCGACGCAGGGCGGGGGCCAGGGCCATGCCGATGGCGAAGGCGACGCTGGGCATGTAGCCGGAGTGCGGCGTGGCCAGCAGCGGGACGACGGGCAGGAGTGACAGCAGAATCCACAACGGCCAGATCCACCAGCCGCGGACCCGCCGGGTCGCGAAGTAGTAATAGCCGCCCATGACGCCGAGGATGACCGCCATGAGCAGGCAGTCACCGGGGACTTCGATCAGCGGGTTGAAGCGGCCGCTGGGCCCGACGGTCATCGGCGAAAGCCAGATGGCCGCGGTGCAGAAGTGCATGAGCTTGACCAGACACCAGCCGAGGTACTCGGGCCAGTCGCCGTGCGGCCGACGGATGTAGAAGTCGGGCATGGGGTGGTCGAAGATGAAGATGCGCCACAAGGTGAAAGCGGCGGCGAAGGCGAAGAGCAGAGCATAGACGGGCCAGCGGGCACGGAGGTGGCGGCGTCCGCCGAAGGCCAAGTCGAGGGCGGCCAGAATTGCGGGCAGGACGACGGCGTTTTCTCGGGAGAACAGGGCCATGGCCCACAGGAGCATGCTGCAGGTTAGCAGGCCGAGGCGGATCGGCGGAGTCGTGTCGGCGGGCGCACTCTGACTCGTGGCCCGCGGTCCCGCATAGAGATCCAGTCGCGAGGCCCGGACATAGCACATCAAGGCGGCGAGCATGAGGAAGGTTTGCAGGATGATATTCTGGGCGGCGAGCCAGGCGACGGCGTAGACGTTGTGCGAATAGACGACGAAGAGCAGCCCTGCCACGAGCGACCAAAGCCGGCGGCGGGTGAGCCACAGGGCCAGTTGGTAGATCAGCAGCGTATTGAGCCAGTGGGCGACGATGCTGACCGCGTGCCATGCCTTGACGCTTCCGTCGGAGAGGTGGTATACGGACTTGGCGACGAGGATGGCGAACGGGCGAAGGTAATGCCAACTGACCGGCTTCTCCTGCCACCAGGTGTCGATGAAGCGGTCGGGTTGGATGGTGGCGGCCTCGAGCAGGGCGGAGAAGGACCAGTCGTTCTCCGCGAGGCGGAGGCGGTGCCAGTGGTCATCGAGGAAGAGCCCGTCGGCGAGCGACCAGCCGTGAGCGGCGAGGGTTGCGCCGGTGAGGATCACCAGGACCAGCACGGTGCAGGCGAGAGAGTGGGCGCTCGGGATACTGGGCGTATCGACGGCCGACCCAGGGGCTGCGGGCAAGTTCGCTCGGACCGGGGTTGCCGGGCGAGACGGTAGCGTGGGTGTGTCTGTTTCGGAGTATTCGCTGGGCATGTCAACCAAACAAACGCGGTTTGTCCCTGCTTCGGCGACGAGGGCGGCTCTCGCCAAGGGAGGTAGTCTACCCGGTCAACGGGCGGTTGTCATGAGTGGGCGGATGGCACTTTCGCGTTGTCTGGCCGGTGCGGCTATCGCGTTGGCGGTTACGGGTTGCCTGGAGGAGAAGTCCTTCCCCCTGCGGCACCAGGACGTGGTGTGGATCACTCCGCCGGCCGAGGTAGCCGAGGGCGATGGGCACGATCTGTCCGCTCGTCAGTGGGTGGTGCACGCGCATGGCGAGCTGCAGCGCCTGCTGCCGCCCAAGGGGCGCACCGCGTTGGTCACCGAGGACCTCGGCGACGGGCATGGGCATGCGGTGGACGTCTACGCCCAGCTCGATAAGCCGAAAGAACATCTCAAGCTGCTGTTCAAGAACTTCAACGCCTTGGTGCATTCGACGCAAGCGGCGGCACCGGGGTACGCGATCGAGAGCCCGGCTCCGCCGTGGGCGGGGTTCGAGGACGTGTGGATCCCCGTGGCCGAGGGGGTCGAGCTGTGCGGTCGGCTGGGCTTTGCCCGGGAGGCGGGGCGCATCCGTCGGGCGGACTGCATCATTCTGTTGCCGGGGATCTGGGGCGACAACGGTGTGTTGCGTTCGCGGGATTTGGCGATGGCCCTGCGCGATGAGGGCCTCCATGTGCTGTCGCTGGAGATCCGCGGGCACGGGCAGACCGAGGCACGCTTCCCCGACGTGTACTACACGTTTGGCGTGCTGGAGGCGCTGGATCTCTTGCGCGTCGCGGACTGGCTGGAGGACAGCTATCCAGAGATTAGCGGTACGGGTGTGATCGGGTTCTGCTGGGGATCTAACATTGCCCTGTTGGCGACTTGGTTGGATGCGTGCGGCGGTCGGCATCCCGCGATTGCCGACACTGTCGCCCGCCATCTGGGGCCGATCACGCCTCGACCGCGTTTCACCGCGGGCGTGCTGGCTTTCTCGACGGTGGTGGATTGGGAATCGATCATCGAGCAGGCGGAGCAGCCGGCCCGATGGTCGAAAAATCCGCCCATCCACGCTTTGCAGCGGGTAGTCAGGGACCGCATGCGTTTGAAGAAGCATCCGGAGGACAGCGGTAATCTGCGGCGACTGATCGAGTACGAGTTTGCCGCCTCATCGCTGACCGCCGAGTTTCCCATCATGGACGGCTATCGCTATCTGCGATTTGTGCCGCACCGCGATCTGCCCTGGGACAACAAGCTGGACGCGATCCGCGTGCCGGTGGTGCTTGTCCACGCGGTAAACGACCCATTCACCATGGCCCAGGCGGTGGCCGACTTGCTCGCCACCTCGGACAACCCGAACGTGGCCGGCCTGATCCTCCGTGGCGGCGGGCACATCGGCTTCTGGCCCTACAATCAGGCCTACTCCTACAGCCTCATTCTCAACTTCTTCGATCCGCTCCGCGGGGTACAGGGTAGAGCGGATCGCGACAAGCAAGCCCCGTCTCCGTCATAAAGCCTCGATGCACTGTCAGGTGACGATCTCCCGCAGAGCGATTTGTGTGTGCGGCAGATCGCAGCGACCAGCGAGCCGAGGGTTCACGGGCGGGGCGTGGGGTTGATCGCCGCGCCGGCTTGGCGGAGGTCGTCGGCAAGATTGAGTCCGTCGAGAGGGGGGAAGTGGTCGAGGCGGTGGGCTTCGTTGAGCAGCCCGAGGATGGTGGGGGTCAGGTCGGTCAGCCGGGCGCAAGGGATGCTGGCGCCAGAGGGCAGGTCAGGGCCGGCAAAGAAGAGGGGAATGTGCATATCGCGGTGCAGGCACGAACCGTGAGCCCCGCGCTGTGGGGCGGCGCCGAAATCCCAGCCGGTGGCGGCGAAGATGATCACGTCGCCGGTTCGCGGCGAATCGAACATCGCGGCGGCTTGGGGAACGAAGTCGGGATGGTTGGTGTCGGCCGTACGGCACAGCCATTGGCGCGAGGGCTGCCAGCCGGCGCGGATGAAGTCCGCCAGTTCAGGCAGATCCAGGTAGCCCAGCGGGTCGCCTTCGAGCATGGTCATGCGGTACAGAGACCTTTGCGTATCGCAGCGGCCGTCCCCCCGCCACGACGGGCAGGCTGTGGCGGCCGGCCACGGCGGCGTGGTCCCTGGAGTCTGGCTGTCCTGGGAGGTTGTATATTCTTGGGACTGCGATTCGTGACCCCGGCCGCCGCGGGGGGCGGCCGCTACGGGGGCCACCGCTCCCTGACGGCCGTGGCTTTGCTTGGCGTTTACGCACTCAGCATCAAGCGTGCCGGATGTATGAACGGGTTCAGGGTATCGCTCGATCAACGCGGCGCCGCGGCGTGAGCGGACCTTGACGGTGTTCGCGTCGATGCGATAGAGCACGCAGTCCACCGCGGGCAGTTCGTGCAGCGGCGGGTCGGCGTCGATGAAGGCTTCGACCTGCTCGACGGTGGGGCGATGGTGCCAGCCCTGCTGGCCGCGCAGATGGAGCAGGGCGGAGCGGTCGGCACCGATGGCGAGGAACGAGTCGTACCGATCCATGATCGCGTGTCGATCCGCGTAGGAGGCGTGGTCCACGGGAGCGTCGCGGAAGCGCAGGCCCCGATGTGGCCGAAGCCAGCGGGCCAGCGGGAACTGCTGGCCTTGCCCGACGGGCGGCATGCCGTGGTCGGATACCAGCACGTACGAGGTGCGGTCGGCCAAGCCGGCTTGCTCGACCATGCCTTCAACCTGCCCGATGATCTCATCGACCCTGCGCAGGGCCCGAGCGTATTCCGGCGAATCGGGACCCCACTGGTGCCCGATCTCGTCGACGCCGGGGAAGTAGGTCATGATCACGCTGGGCCAGCGTTTCACCCGATTGGCCAGATCGAAGGCCTCACGAAAACGCGTGGGAATGGTAATGTCTACACCGCCATAGTTGGCGATGATCCAGTTGAGAACGAAAATCGTCTTGCCTTGCAGCGAGCAGGTCGCGCCGCGGTGGGTGTGGTTCTGAATGTTGAGCGTGAAATGGTTGGCCAGCATGCTGTAGAGCGTGGGGCGGTCGAGGTGGTCGTTGACCATGAGGTAGCGGTCGAAGGTCATGTAGTAGCCGGTGGTCAGGTTGCGTCGATCGAGCCAGAGGTTGCCGGCGATCTCATGATGGCTCGGCAGCAAGCCGGTGATCATCGTCGAGCAGTTGGCGTACGTGACCGAAGGCAAGGCGTCGAACGCGCGTTGGACGGTGACGCCTCGCTCGACGAAGCGGCTTTGGATGTGGGGCAGCTCGCCTGAATCGAGGAGCTGCTGAAATCGAGTGCGGTCCATGCCGTCGGGGAAGAAGATGACGACCGAACGCTCGGGCTTCTCGACATCGTCGGCCAGAGCGGGGCCGAGGCGATCCACATTGCAGCCGGCCGGCAGAGCCGCCATGAGGATCGCCCCGGCCAGGGCTATCCAGAATCTTGTCGTATGTGATGCTGGTTGCCGAATGGGGCTCACATTACCACTTTCCGTGCCTGCGCATCCCAGGTCACCTTCTTGCCGTGTCGGTAGGCGAGGTTGGCCATATGACTGGGCAGCAGCGAGCTATGCCCAAGTTCGATCGGGGCGTTGGGCTTGGCCCCGCTGCGGATGCACGCGAGCCAGTTGTGTTGATGGTTGTCGTCCTCGGCGGGGAACTGGGCGACGGGCTTGTCGCGTTTGCCCTCTTCCCAGATGAAGACGTCGTTGCCGAGGATCTCGATCGTGCCGTGGGTCCCGTAGAGCGACAGGCCGTCACGCATCCGCTCATTCGTGAAGTTGCTGGTGAAAGACAGCGCATGCGTTCCGTAGTCCAGGACGGCCTGGACGGTATCGGGGGTCTCCCATTTGTCGTATGTGTATACGCCGCCGTTGCAGACCGCCGACTTGGGCGGGGCGTCGCCCATGAAGTACTGGGCGATGTCGATCACGTGCACGCCGACGTCGGTCACCAGTCCACCGGCGTAATCCCAATACCATCGCCACGTGAAGTAGCGATAGAGATCAAAGGGATGTTTATTCTTGCAGGGTTGCTCGAAGAGATCCCAGTCCAGCCGGCCGGCGGGCTTCTCCTTGCGGAAGAACGGGTCATCGCCGAAGAACCAGTTGCGCGTGTCGTGGGCGTGAATCAGTTTGACCTTGCCGAGCTTGCCGGAGTCGAGGAACTCCTTGGCCTTGGCGTACTGTCGCCCGCTGCGCCGCTGGGTGCCGATCTGGATGGTCAGCTCAGGATGTTTTTGGGCGGCGGCGACCATCTCCATGCCCAGCAGATAGGAGTAGCTCATCGGCTTCTCGATGTAGATGTGCTTGCCAGCTTCGAGGGCGGCCATGAAGGGGGCGAAGTGCCAGTGGTCCGGCGTAGCGATCATGACCGCGTCGAGGTCCTTGCGTTCGAGCAGCCGGCGATAATCTTCGTAGCGGTCGATCTTGATGTTCTGATGGCCCTTGTCTTCCATCTGCTTGGTGATTTTGGCGGTGGTTTCGTCCATGCGGAAGTCGCCGACGTCGCACAGGGCCGTGCAGACGACATTGTCGGCGGTGAGGGCCGAGTGGGAGATCCAGGTGCCGCGAGACCCGCAACCGATCAGTCCGAGAGTGATGCGGTCGTTGGCTCCGATTCTGCGGGTAGCGGCCTTGGCGGTCTGGCCGGCCAGTGTGGCACCGAGTCCCACAGCGGCAGCCGTCCGCGTGGAACTGGCCAGAAACTCGCGTCGCGACAGGGATGGTCTGGTGGGCATGGAGGGTTCTCCGTATATGCGGTTCCGCTCGCCCCGATCCGTCCCGGCCGACCTGGCCGGTTCGCTCCGGGCAGGCACATTGTAACGCGATTTCCGCAGTCAACACGCGCCGCCGGCTCCCCGAACCAGATCGCCGTATCCGACGGCCGCCGCCATCGTTATCGGACCAGTGCCCACTGCTTGCTGTTATCAGACCCCGGAGCCGATGGATCCGCTCAATCCTTTTTCCTCATACCTCAAGTTGTGTCGCCGGTGATGCGATACTACTGGGGCAAACGCCCCATGGATTGCCATGCCTTTGTCTGGTCAGTCTCGGGGATAGCCTGATACGACATCGTTACCGTTTAGTGGCTGATACCTTGTTTAGCTGTTAACGGAATCGCTGTCGCGCTGGGAGATGCTCAGCCATCGTGGTTGTGCACTCGCGCCGCTGTGTGGTTCGTTTCGGGGGTCTCGAACCATGACACGCCTGCTGATCGTGGATGACTGCGCGCTCGTTCAATCCTTCATCGAGCACACAGCCCGACGAGAACACTTCGAGACCATCGTGGCTTCGGACGGCAAGACCGCGCTGCGACTGATGCGCGAGTTGTCGCCGCCCATGGTGACCCTGGACATGCATATGCCGGGCATGGACGGCATGGAATGCCTCTGGCAGATCAGAGCCGTCTGGCCCTGCGCGAAGGTGCTGATGATCTCCGGCGAAGAAGACCTGGAGGTCAAGAGAACCTGTCTGGACCTCGGGGCCGCTGATTATCTGGCTAAGCCGTTTGACTCTCACGAGCTTGCGAAACGATTGCGCCGCTTGGCGGCGCCTCGGGCAGACCGGGCCTCCCACCTCACCTCTACCCAGCCTGGCCCGGCTGACGCTGATGCGCGTCGGTTAACCCATCCCTCTGTCGTCCCAGACCGACGCGCATCAGCCGCCCTTGTTCATTGATCTGTCGCTCGTGGCCTGCTCGATTCCGCGATGCGCGTAGCAAAGCTCCAAGCCCGGCGGTTCGCCCGCGTGGCTCGACCTTCGCGGCCGATCGTATCACTCGCGTTCGAGGTAGGTGTAGCCTTCCAGACCGCGCTCGTACTTGTCAACAAAGAACCCGGCTTCTTCGAAGGAGATGGTGCCCGCCCGGAGGGCGCATTCAACCGCCTGGCGCAGCTGGTGGGTGAGTTCGGTCGGTGAGTACTGCACGAATCGCAAGACCTCTTCGACCGTATCGCCCTTGAGTACGTGCTCGATCCGGTAGCCGCTGGCCTCGTCCAGGCTGACATGCACCGCGTTGGTGTCCCCAAAGAGATTGTGCATGTCGCCCAGGATTTCCTGATACGCACCGGTGATGAACACGCCGAGGATGTAGTCCTCACCATTGAGCGGGTGAAGTTCGAGCACGTCCTTGACGTCGCGCAGATCGATGAACCGGTCGATCTTGCCGTCGGAGTCGCAGGTGATGTCCGCCAGCACGCCCCGCCGGGTGGGCTGCTCTCCGAGCCGGTGGATGGGCATGATCGGGAAAAGCTGCTGCACCGCCCAGAAGTCGGGCAACGACTGGAAGCAAGAGAAATTGCAGTAGTAGGTGTCGGCCAGCGATCGCTCGAGACCTTCCAGGTCGTCGGGAACGTACTCGAGCTCGCGGACGATGCGCAGGATCTTCTGAGCACAGGCGTAGAAGAGGGTTTCGGCAAGGCAGCGATCCTCGAGCGAGAGGTAGCCGTGCTTGAAGAGGCTCATGCAGTCGTCGCGGTAGTGCAGGGCGTCGTGGTAGCTTTCTTGAAAGTTCTTCCGGGTGATGTTCTTGTGGACCTCGAAGAGGTTGATGAGCGGATCGGGTTTCTCCTGGTCGATGGCCTCCGACACCTCGGCATCGCCCAGGGCGTTGGTGCCCAGCACCTCGCAGACCATGACCGAATGGTGAGCGGTAATCGCCCGCCCGGACTCGGAGACGATGACCGGGTGGGGGACCTCGGCAGCATCGCAGGCCTCGAAGATGGCGGCCACGATGTCGTTGGCGTACTCCTGGAGCGAGTAGTTGGTGCTGCTGGCGAAGTTGGTCTGGGAGCCGTCGTAGTCAACGGCCAGCCCCCCGCCGACGTCGAGGAACCGCAACGAGGCCCCAAGCTTGGACATCTCAACGTAGATGCGGCAGGCCTCCTCAAGCCCTTCGCGGATGGCGCGAATGTTGGTGATCTGACTGCCGAGATGAAAGTGCAGCAGTTCGAGGCAGTCGATCATATCCTGCTCGCGGAGGTAGGTGATGGTCCCGACGAGTTCCCGGACGCTGAGTCCGAACTTGGAGCGGTCGCCGCCGGATGACTCCCACTTGCCCGATCCGCGGCTGCTGAGCCTGGCCCGGACCCCGACCCGCGGCACGACGTTATGCTTGCGGGCCAGCTCGAGGATGATCGGCAGCTCGCTGGACTTCTCGACGACGAGAATGACGCTCTTGCCGATCTTGGTGGCCAGCAGAGCCAACTCGACGTACTCGACGTCCTTGTAGCCGTTGCAGATGATGAGGGCTTCGCTGCTGTCGAGCAGGGCAAGGGCGGCGATGAGCTCGGGTTTGGAGCCGGCCTCGAGCCCGTACTGGTGCTGCTTGCCGTGGGCGACGATCTCCTCGACCACGTGACGCTGCTGGTTGACTTTGATCGGGTAGACGCCCAGGTATCGGTTGCGGTAGCCGCAGTCTCTGATGGCGGTCTGGAATGCGCCGTTGAGGGCGTCGATCCGCGAGCGGAGGATATCGGAAAACCGGATCAGGATGGGAAGCTGGATGCCGCGACGGCGCAGCTCGTCCACGATCTGCTTGAGATCAACGCTGGGCCCCTCGGCTCCTCGAGGGTAGACGCAGGCGTTGCCCGCATCGTTGATCCCGAAGTACCCTGCCCCCCAATTGCGGATGTGGTAAAGGTCCATCGAATCGCGGACGGTCCACGCCTTGAGCGTGTCCTGCTTGGTGAAGATGGGATGCTGCAACTTGGCCATGGCGCGACGTCCTGCAATGTCGGGTTGGAAAAATCGTTGCCTGGAGAAGAACGGGGAACAGCGCCGACCGCTGTTACCGGCCGGGCCCACGCCAGGCTGCCTTACCGCAATGTATGTATTGTGCTCTTTTTCGCCTGCGGGTCAAGGACTATTTTCGCTCAGCAGCGCTTCGAGCTGGTCGCGCAGGCGACGCAGGCCCTGCCCGCGGTGGCTGATGGCGTGCTTCTGCTCGGGTGCCAGTTCCGCCATGGTCAGCCCGAACTCGGGCACGAAGAACAGCGGGTCATAGCCGAATCCACGGTTTCCGCGTGGGGTGTCTGCGATGTGGCCTTCGACGGTCCCCTCCGCGCGGGCGAGTAGTGTGTGGCCGTCGGTGAGGACCACCGCGCAGCGGAAGCGAGCACTTCGTTGGTCGGCGGGCGTGCCGCGCAACCGATCGAGAAGCAGGCGGTTGTTGGCTTGGTAGTCGGATTGGTCGCCGGCGTAGCGGGCTGATCGCACCCCGGGTTCGCCATCAAGGGCGTCGACCTCCAGCCCGGAATCGTCAGCGATGGTCCACAGCCCCGTTTGAAGGGCGTAGGATCGAGCTTTGAGTTCCGCGTTGGCGTGGAAGGTCGCCCCGTCCTCGACCGGTTCGCGTACGTCCGGAAACTCCGCCAGCCGACGCCAGCGGATGGCGAGTCCCCCCCGGGCCGACGCGAAAGACAGAATCTCCTCCATCTCGCGGGCTTTGTCCGGATTGCCTGTGGCCAGAAGAATCTCTCGCATCAGGGGATTCATCCAAGTGTGGGGTTCAAGATCAGTCCCGCGGGACGGGGACAAGCATCGAGTAGGGCACGATCATCTGCCCATCCGGTCCGGTTCGCCTGACGCGGTGGCCGTTCTCGAGCACGTAGCGGAATTCATCCTCGCGGCGGGCGATCAACTGCTCGACTCGCGGCCCGAACCGCGGCCCATCGGGAGTATTGATTACGTCCGAGCCCTCGAAGTCGCCCACGTAGACGAAGCTGCGCACAGGCTCATGGAGGTAATAGGCGGAGAAGCCGTCGGCCCGCAGCAGACGAACGTACTCTTCGGCCACCTCGCGGCGTTGATCGAAGCCTTCGGTGTTGTAGAACACGCCGATTTGCAGAGTGTAGCTGCCCTTGGCGTTGGCGACGTCCCATTCGCCTCGCTCGCCTTGCGGCCGCCCGTTGATGAGCTCCGGCTTGGCGTACCGGAACACCGGGATGTTGTTGATCGTCAGTCGCTGGATCTGGACGATGTCCTGCTGATATTGAGGGGAAAAGACCAGCCGGCCGGTCTGGGGTGAGGTCACCTTGGCATACTCGCCGTAGTAGAGCGTCGAGCCAGTCGGGTCCACGACAACGCGCGCCTTGCGCGCCTGAAGGCCCTGGACACCGTCGAGCATCTCCGCCAACTGCCGAACGTAGGCTTCGTGTCCGGGGGCTTCGGACCGCAAGCACAGGATGGTCCATTTCTCCCGCTCATCGGAGCCGAGTCCCAGCAGCCCGCCGCTGGGCGAGCCCGAGCCTTCGCAGCCGACCACACTGAGTGCCCACAGACTCAGCGAAGCAGTGAGCAGAAGCAGTCCACGAGCGCACGCCACCGGTCGTCGGCTTGCTCTTTGTGCGGTTGGTGCGTCATGGTGGTTCATAGCCACAGTCCGAAATCTCGCGGACTCCATGAGCAGCGCTGGATCGCGTGCTCTTGCCGCAACCGCCCCCTCCGCCGCGCCCCGCTCCGGCGAGACGCCGGTGCCGCACCCTGGTGCGCTGCTTGCGGGTTCGTCCTCGCCGAGCCCAGAATCGGGCCACGGCCTCGCTACACGATGATCCGCGTCCTGGGGCCGAGGCTTGTCATCCGCGTCTGCGGGCCAAGGCTTTGGTCTGGGCGGCGATGATCTCGCGGATGCCACCGGCCGCGGCTTTGAGCATACCGTCAAGCTCGGCCCGCGTGAAGGTACAGCCCTCACCGGCGCCCTGGACTTCGACGAACCGGCCCGACGCGGTCATGGCTACATTGAAGTCCACCTCTGCCGACGAATCTTCCTCGTAGTCCAGATCCAGCAGAATTCGACCACCGACCTTGCCGACGCTCACCGCCGCGACAGCCTCGACCACCGGCGAGCCGTCGAGAAGCTTGCGGCTCTTCAGCCAGCGGACGGCATCGCACAGCGCGACGTACGCACCGTTGATGGCCGCGGTGCGCGTGCCCCCATCCGCCTGGAGCACGTCGCAATCCAGCCAGATGGTCCGCGGCCCGACGCGGGTGAAGTCAATCACGCTGCGCATCACTCGCCCAATCAGCCGTTGGATCTCCACCGTGCGGCCGTCCGGAGAATGACGCCGCCGTGGCCGACGATCTCCGGTCGAGCCGGGCAGCATGTCGTATTCCGCCGTCACCCAACCCAGCCCGCTTTCTTTCCGCCACGGTGGCAGAGACTCTTCGACCGTGGCCGTGCACAGCAGCGTCGTATTCCCCAGCCGCACGAGGACCGAACCGGGAGCCCGGTCCGTGTATCCGCGAACAAACGTCAAGCTGCGCAACTGCGACGCTCGCCGACCTTCCGACCGTTGATGCTTCATAGGTGTCAGGCCTTCTTCGTTGCTCCGGACCCAGCCAACTTGTTGGTGTTCTTCAGCTCATCAGCAGCTCGAGCAGTGCCCTCTGCGAGTGCATTCGATTCTCGGCCTGCTGGAAGACGATGGACTGGGGGCCGTCGATGACTTCGTCGGTGATCTCCTGTCCCCGGTGGGCCGGCAAGCAGTGCATCACGACCGCCGTTGGTTGGGCCAGCTTGACCAGGTCGGCGTGCACCTGGAAGCCGACGAACGCTTTGTCGCGTTCCTTCTGCTGCGCTTCCTGGCCCATGCTCGTCCAGATGTCGGTGTAGATGACGTCGGCTCCGCGGACGGCCTCGGCGGGGTCGTGGGTCTCGAAGATACCGGCCCCCGACTTGCCGCGGATCATTCGGGCCGACTGGATCATGCCTTGGTCCAGCCCGTAACCTTCAGGAGCGGCGATGCGGAACGGCAGTCCTACTTTGACGCAGGCGGTCATCAGCGAACGGGCCACGTTGTTGGCGTCGCCGACGTAGGCGACGGTGCGGCCGCCCAGTTCGCCGAACCGCTCACGAATCGTCATCAGATCCGCCAGGGCCTGGCAGGGATGGGCCCAGTCGCTCAGGCCGTTGATCACCGGAACCGAGCTATACGTCGCCAGCTCGACCACCAATTGGTGCCCGTAGACCCGGGCCATGATCGCGTTGGACATCGACGCCATCACCCGGGCCACGTCGCGAACGTCCTCACGCTTGGTCAGGCCGACCTGCGTGTCTTCGAGGTTGATCGCGTGTCCGCCAAGCTGGGCCATCGCCGACTCGAAGCCCAACCGCGTCCGCAGCGAGGCCTTCTGGAAAATCATGGCCAGCACCTTGCCTTGCAGCATCGGCTTGAGTCGCCCTCGCTGGAATTCCGCCTTGCGTCGGATGCAGAAGTCTACCAGCGTTTTGAGCACCTCGCCGTCGATGTCGCGGATGGCCAGAAAGTGCCGAATCGACCGCAGGGATTGGGGAATGTCGCTGCTCATGAAGCCACCAGTCTGCTTTCAACTTCCTTGAATGCCTCGGTCAGAATCATGAAGGCCTCGTCGACCTCCTCCGTCGTGATTGTCATGGCCGGCAATAGCCGGATGATCGTCTCTTGCGTGCAGTTGATGCGCAAGCCTCGCTGCAGGGCGGCGTCGACGATCGGCTTGCCGGGCACTGACAGCTCAATCGCGATCATCACTCCCCGGCCGCGGACCTGCTCGATGAACCCGAACTGGCCCTGTAACGCCCGGGCTCGGTCGCAGATGTACTCGCCCTGGCGCTGGGCCGCCTCGAGCAGATTCTCCTCTTCGATCGCCTCGAAGGTGGCCAAGGCGGCCGCGACCACCAGGGCGTTGGCCCCGTAGGTGGTGGCGTGCGAGCCGGGCTTGAGCGAGGCGGCCACGTCCGGACGGGCAACCATCGCCCCGATCGGGGCTCCGCCGCCCAAGGCCTTGGCGAGGGTCATGATGTCCGGCTCGATGGAGCTATGCTGATAGCCAAACCACTTGCCCGTCCGCCCGCACCCGGTCTGCACCTCGTCGAGGATCAGCAGGATGCCATGCTCGTCGCACAGCTCGCGCAGGCCGGGCAGATAGCCTTCGTCGGGGATGTTCACCCCGCCCTCGCCCTGGATGGGCTCGACCAGGATCGCCGCTGTTTGGCCAGTGATCGCCCGGGCAACCGCGTCGAGGTCGTTGAACGGAACGTAGACGAAGCCGGGTACCAGCGGGTCATGCCCCACGTGAATCTTGGACTGCGCGGTCGCCGACATGGCCCCGTAGGTTCGACCGTGGAACCCACGCTCCATGGTGATGATCTGGTAGCGGTCTGCGGGCGTGTGCCGTCGGGCCAGCTTGATCGCCGCTTCGTTGGCCTCCGCTCCGCTGTTGCAGAAGAAACTCTGCCCGCCGAACCCGTGCCGGCAGAGCAACTCACCCAGCTGGCCGCCCTCCTCGGTGTAGAACAGGTTGTCTACGTGAATCAGCCGTCCCGCCTGCTGCTGGATCGCCCGCACCACGCGAGGATGGCAGTGCCCCAGCAGGCTGCATCCCCAGCCCGGGAACAGATCCAGATAGCGCTTGCCGTCCGCGTCCCACATCTGTGAACCTTGGGCTCGTGTGATGACGATGGGGTACCGGGAATAATTCGCGGTCACGCAACGGCTGTAAAGATCCATCACTTCGCGGGTGGTCATATCGGGCTCCCTGCGCCGGCTGGCTTCGAAACCCCCAGCCGCGGCGCCGAAGCGGTTTATTGTACCGCGCCGGCTTTCTGGAGCAACCATCCGCGATCGCCTTGCGCCCGGCGAGGCAATCGTGGCTGCGGTCAATTCTTGTGGCATAGCTTCATGCTTGCGCGACCGCCAGGGGCGGCGCGGCAGGGCAGGTGCGGTCGCCCGCGATCCTTGGCATGCTCACTCCCGTTGCCGGTGTGCCTCGACGAGGGCACGCGTCAACCGCCCAGGCCGGCGAGCCCCAGTCGCCCCTCGGCTCGTTCGACCTGCCAGCCGTCCGCAGTGCGGATCAGAGAGACGGACCACTGGCTCAAGGTGTTGTCGTAGGGCAGTGTCTCCTGACCCCGGATGTCGCAGCGAGCCTGAAACGCAACCTCGGCGGTGTCGCCAGTCACCGCGATGCGGAAGCCGCTGAGCCGGACGGCGGTGAGGTCGTAACGCTGCAGGGTCAAGTGGATCGCGTTCATCACCCGGCTTTTGCCGCGCGTGGTGTCTCCGGCAGGCAATTGGATAACCGCGTTCTCAGCGAAGGCGGGTTCCAGAGCCGGCACGTCGCCCTCTTGGGCATGATAGGCCATCGTCTTGAGGAGCGTACGGACAGCCTCGCGATCGGTCACCACCCAGGACTGCACGGCGAGCAGCCCGACGCACACCACGGGAAAGATCCACAGCAGATGCGTGCGCAGCGAGGTCATCAGCCGCCGACGGACGGCCAGTGTCACAGCCAGGCCCACCGCCAGCACCAGTAGCAGAAGAACCAGATCCTCGAAGAATACGCGGACCAGCAAATCCATGGTCGCCCCATCTGCACCGACGTTCCGTCGCCGGCCGTGGCCCCGGCGCCCCACCAAGCGTGGCACCAACATCTCACCAAGTGTGGCATCAGCCTGCCCGCCGTGGTGGGCGTCTCGCCGGTGCGGCCACACGAAGCCGATGCTACACCGTGACACGGCGAACTCCCGGCGGCGACGTCACAAAGTCGCGCCGGCGGCGATCAAATGGCCGGGCCCGGTGCGGCGAATGCCGGGCGGCCAATCGCGTGTGGGATCATACCACCGAGCCAGGACCGCCTGCCAGTCGGCAGTGGTCTTGACGGCAATGAACGCGGCACGCACCTCGCCCGCGAAGGGGTGTAGCTCGCTGTACTTGATGCCGAACTTGCGCATGATCCGGCCGGCCCGGGCTTCGCCATGCGTCTCGACCGACCAGCCGAAGTGCTGGGCGATGGTCTCACCTTGCTGGGCGACCGTGGGCGGCGGCGGCAGGGGTAGCCCGGCAAGAAGGGCCCGAGCCTCCGAAAAGATCCACGGGTTACCGATACACCCACGGGCGACGGCCACCCCGTTGACCCCGGTGGTATCGAGCATGCGTACGCAATCCTCGGCAGCGAACAGGTCGCCGCTGCCGAGCACCACGCGGTCGCCGACGTGGGTCTTGACCCGGGCGAGGAACGACCAGTCGCTGTGTCCTTGGTATCGCTGCTTGACGGTCCGCCCGTGGATGGTCACCGCGGCCACGCCCAGATCGAAGGCCGCGTCCAGAATCGTGAAGAACGCCCGCTCGCTGGCCGGCGAGTCGTCCATCCCGCGACGCATCTTGACGGTCACGGGCCGGCGGCCGGCCACGGCCCCGTACACCGATCGCACGATGGCCAGTGCGTCGTCCGGCCGACTGAGCAGAAAGCCGCCCCGGCATCGGCCCAGCACCTTGCGCACCGGGCAGCCGAAGTTGATATCGATGCAGTCGTAGCCCGCCTCGACCAGGGCGTCCGCCGCCCGGGCGAAGGCCTCCGGCTCGGCCCCCATCAACTGCCCGCCTACCGGGTGATCGTCCGCCGCCACCCGCGTGATCGCCCGCTGCTTCTTGCCGCGGGTCAGCACGAGCTGGTCGAGCACCACCTCGTTCAGCGTGTACGCCGCCCCATGCCGCCGGGCCACCCGCCGCATCGGCAAGTCGCTGTAGCCGCTCAACGCCGCCTGAACCACAGGCACATCCAACTGGAGTCCGCCAATCGCCAACATCCACTCCAGCATAGCCCCAGCCCCCCGCCCCGCCCAGCGGGAAGCATCCGGCCTACGACGGAATCGGCAACCGGGCTCTCGCTGCGTGGGGCCTTGGTGTGCTTGCGGTCTGTTGCTTGGGCGAAATCGGTCAGCGGCGATATAGGGTACCCGATATCAGGTCTCCCAGGTTTCGGCGGCCGCGTATTGCTCCGCCTCCGCCTCGAGCTGCCGGGCCTTGAGCCGGTAGACGGCAATGATGAGGCAGGTAAACGGAATGGCCATCACGATTCCCAGCGGCCAGTACAACAGCAACGGCCAGACGAAGGCGCCCAGAAGGAGGCCCATACGCTCGAACCCGCTGCCTCGCCTCACGATGAAGGGCTTGAAGATCAACTCTTGAACGAGTTGCACGACCACAAAGGTAATCAGTACACCCAGCAGCAAGGGGGTGAAGGGAACGCGGGCATCCAGGGCCTGGAATGCCGCCAGCATGATGGCCGGCGCGATGCCCGCCAGTTGCAGGTAGGGGATCATGCTCAGCAGCCCGACGAAGGCACCAAAGGGGATCGCCAGCGGCAGCCCGGTGTAGGTGAAACCCATCGTAAACAACGCCGCGGTCAAAATGGCGGTGATCGCCTGTCTCACAAAATACTGGCTCATCGCCCCGTGGAACTCCGTGGCCAGCTCAACCACCAGTCCGTGATAATTCGCCGGCAGGAACGATTTCCAGACCTCGGCGTACGCCGGGAAGTCCGTCAACAACATCACAAAGTAGACGAGCGCCACAATCAGCACACCCACCATCGTCAGCCCGATGATGATCGACGCCAGAGCCGTCGGGCCGCTGATGAGCATATCCTGCATGGCCGCGTTGATCATGCCTTCGAGCGGCCGGTTTCGGATGAAGACAATGGCGTTGTCGAAAATGCCGCCCAAGTAAGTCTTCTGGGTATTCTCCCGCACCTTGGCGATGGCCTCAGCCTTGTCGGTGTCCGCGTTCTTGATGTAGTCCTGCCACGCGGCCATAAACTCCCGCCAGCCGACTTCGGAGCGGGTCTTTGAGGTTGCCGCCTCCCGGCTGTCGGGGATGACCGCCTGCTCAATAGAGTCCGGCATGTAATTCCGGTCGAGGCGGGTATAGGCGATGGATCTGTGGACGTTGAGCCAGGTGGTGTTCAGGTTGTCCGCGAAGGTCTTGAACTGTGAGCCGATCAGAGGCAGAACATGCCATGAAAAAGCTGTGCCAAGCCCCAGTACCACAATCACCGTGAGCGCGACCGCCAGCCCTCGCCGTTTGGTGGCTTGGTGAAACGCGTTGGCCACAGGATTCAGCAGGTACGCCAGTACGAAAGCCACGGCGAAGGGCATCAACACCCAAGACAGGTAGCGAAGGACCGCCACGGTCAGCAGCAAACCGGCCACCGTCGCGCACACAACCGCCAGCCGCCGGATGTTGTCCGCCCATCGTCGCCCAGGGTTGCGACGGCGTTCGTAGAAGTACCCGCTCTCAGCCGCCGCCGGCGCAGCCTGCACCTGCGGCTCCTCCTCGTCTTTCTTTGCTTCAAGAACGGCCGGCGGAAGAGTCTCCGTGGCCTTCCCGTTGCCGTTCCCCGATCCCTCCTCCTCGATCTCCGGGCTGTCCTCAGCGTCGCCTTCTTGATCTGTGGAGGCGCCCGGCTCGAGCGACTCGAAGAGCGCCTCTACCTCCTCCTCGGCCGGATCGATTGCTCTTTCGGCGTCCGTCCGGTTGGTGAGTTCCTCGTCGGAGGCCTCGCGGCTATCATCTGCTGTATCGGCATCCGACGCAGCCTCGCCAAGGGACAAGGAATGCGTGCCCTCGTCTTGTGCGGTCTCCTCGTCCCGTGAAGCCGGGCCCGAGTACTCGATCGCGGCTTCAGTCTCGGAGCTCGTTTCGCCCAGACGCGACTCCGTTGATTGCTGCTCGTCAGATCGATTCATCGTTTGATACCCTCTCAAAGACGGCGCGTGCAAGCTCACTTCCCAAACACACGCCGATCGGACATCGCCGGAGTACGTTGTCTCTCAGCCGCCGATCACGCCGCCGAACCATGCCGTTTCTCGCGAAGCGGACACCGCGGCGTCACGCTGCACACCCTAGTCCACGGTCTCACCGCCTCGGCCGGCGTCCATCCCTTCGCCTCGTACCTGAATCTGCATGGGCTCCCCTGTCGCGTAAGGGATCCATCTCGCTCGCAGGCCGGCCTCCTCCGCCATGTCGCGGGCCCGCATGTAGGTCAGAAAACTGTCACCCCACACGTGGTACTGGATGAACACCCGCTTGGCGTCCGCCCCGCGAATCATCCGGGTGTATAGCGAATTCGCCTCCCCGATCCGCTCCTCCGTCTCACCCTGCCGAGACGACAAAGGCTCAAATGTCAGCAGCAGCGAATCCTTCATGTTCCGCAGCCGGATCCGAATGTAGTCGTTGCCGATGACGTTCGTGGCAAAGTGCAACTCCAGACGAGGAAAGTCCGCCGTCTGAATCTCCAGCCTCGGTGTGGTGATCTCCAAATGCTCACGCACCGCGTTGTTGAAGATCTTCACCAAGCCATCCGCGTCAAACGGGTAGATGTTCCCGTTCCGGCAAAAGAAGATCAGCGGCCGAAGGTTGTTGACCGATCGGACCACCGGCAGCGACAGGTCGCGGATCGGTTTGGACTGCCGTTCCCGATAGTCCATCGCCGCCTTCTGCTCGTCCAGCTTCTTCTGGGCCTCCGCAACCTGTATCTCCGCTTGCATGACCTCCGTCAGCAGGGGAACATCGTTACGCGGCGGCAATACGCTCGGATCCTCCGCCACCATCTCCAGATCCGGAATCAGCCGCTTGATATCCTCCACCGTGACCCCTTCGGGCAAAACCATGTACGTGTCCAGCGAACCCCAGTACATGCTGATCCGGTCAATCAGTTTCTCCATGCGGTGTCGTTCCTTGAGCGCTTCCTTGGCCGCCTCAACCTGCAGGCTCTTCAGGTTCGCCAGAGCCTGGATTTGCCGCACCGTATCCGCGACGTTGAGTTGGGTCACCGCCACTACCACGATCAGGATGCCCACCGCGTTGGTCATCGTGTCCAACAGCGAGTCAAGGCTGCCCATAGCTTCTGGTCGTCTCTTTCGCATGCCGGTCTCCCCGCGAGTCGCTCCTTGTCCGAGTTACCCCTCGCCTCCCTCGCGGAAACTGCTGAAATCAATCTCCCCATAGCCCGGTACGGGCAGGAAACCGAACGAGATATTCATGGATTTCGCAACCTTCTCCGCCAGCCGAAAGGTGGCTACCCCGTCCGGTCGGATCAAAAACACCACGGATCCCGAGGCTCGGTCCCTGGTCTTCTCCAGAAACTGCCGGAATACCTGGCTGGTCGGAATGTCATCTCGCCGAACCCGTGCCGACTTCTTGTGGATGTGCACCAGCTTCTCGAGTTCCGTGAGGAATGGCGGCGGCTCATCCTCTTGCACATCACCGATCCGAGCCAGCTCAGAATGCAGAACAAGAGCATGCTGCGTGCAGTCAATGAAAGTGGCGGTGACATGACGCCCACCTCCGGCCGGCCTCACCTCCGCCATCGCACCTGTGGGCAACTCAATGCCCTGCAACAACTCATCGAGCTGCCGGCTCTGCTCGCTGAGGCTTTGGTATTCCGCCTTGAGAGCCTCCAGACGCCGGGCGGGGTCAGGCTGGTCCGTCCGAATCGCCAACAGATTCTGGATGAACATGGCTTTGGCTACCAGCTCCTGCAAACGCAAGGCCGAGTCTTCCTCTTCCCCCTTGGCAATGCTGTACGTGCCCGCCGTCATCCCCGCGATCATCAGCGTCAGCGTGGCCATGATGCACGCCAGCACGCTGAGAAACGGAAAGAGCGAGACACTCATGCCTTCGGTTTGCCGTCTGGCCATCGTCGATCCTCTGGGCTCAGGTCACGCGGTCACCCGAAACACCTCTCCCGCTCGCCTCCTCAGGTACCCTTCACCCGTCGCCAGATGCGAGACACCGCTCCGCTTCGCCGACCGTCGCTGGAGCCCTCGTTGTACGGAATACCCGCCCGCTCGCTCAGATCCTTGAGCACCGGGTGCAGATGATTCAACCCGCGGTCGATGCCCGACAACGTTTCCTTGAATGCGTCCGCCGTCGCGAGAATCTCCAGATTGCTCGATAGCGTTCGCTGCATCTCGCCGAGCTTGTCGCCTCCCTTCATCAGCTCGGCCATGCGGGTAAGCTGATCGGCCAGCTTCCGCTCGCCCTCGGTCAGCGAGGCCACTAAGTCCTTGCCCATGGCCGCTACCTGGCCCAGTTGGTCGGCCGTCGCACGCTGCATCTCCTCGCGTTCGCGCTTCAGCTCAGCCAACAGCTCGCGAGTCTGCTCGAACCGCGACATATCCGCCGCCGCGGCTTTCTCCTGCACACCCCTGAGACCCTCGCCCACGGATGTCACCAGACCGCGAGCCGTGTTCGACAGCTCGGCCAACTGCTCCTTGGCCGCCCGCTCGGCGATCTCGCGAGTCTTGTCCGCCTGCTGGCTCATCTGCTTGACCAGCTCGGTTAACGCCTGACGCGTGCTCTCCATGTCACGCTGCGCGGTTCGGCCTTGCTCGGCCACGGCTGCGGCGATCTCCTGCAGCTTGTGCGCCGAATCGGTCTGCGAGGACGAAAACTCCTGTTGGCTGGCCCGGGCCATCTCACGCAGAACCTCCGCTGCCTCCTTCATCCCTTCCGCGTGTGCGGACCGCATCCGCTCCAGATTCGCGGCAAACTTCTCCGCGCCCTCCTCCGCGGATCGGCGGACCTGCTCCGCCGACTGAAGCTGCGACCGGAACGCCTCAGCCAGCTCCCCGCTCATCCGCCGCAACTCATCACGCACCGTCGTGCCGCTGCCCTTGAGGCTCTCGGCCATGTCACGCTGCGTCGCCGTCGCCTGCTCACGCAACGCCCGCAACGATTCCGAAAACGAGCCGACCATCCGTTGCAGATTCTCCACGTCCGCCTGCTGCTGCTGCGTCGCCTGCTCGCGGACCGAGCGGAGCTCGCCACCGATCCCGCCTACCGCTTCACGCAGCCCACGCACCTGACCCTCCTGGGCTTCGGCGATCTGACGCTGCACCCGTGTGGCCGTCTCTTCCATCTGCTTGACCACGCCGGACAGCTCCCGCACCTCGGCCTCGGTCCGTTCCCGCAGCTTGGCGTCGATCTTCTCCCAGCCCTGCATCACCTGCTGGGTCACGGTGGCGCTAAGCTGCTCGAAGTGCTTGCCCGCCTCCGCCTGGGCCACGCCCGTCTGCTTCTGCATGCTCTGCAAATCCTGCGAGATCGCCGTCACCGATTCCTTCATGCTTCGCACCTGGCTTTCCTGCAACTGGGTGATCTGCTGCTGGATGCGCCCGGCGGTCTCCTCCATGGTCTTGGTCGCCGCGGCCGCTTGTGCGAGCTGCGATGCCTGCACCTGCTTGACCTGTTCCATGAACTCGCGTCGCTCGGTGGCCACCGAGTTCAGCACGCCCTGAACGTCCTTGATCTGCTGGCCGTGGCTCTCGCGAAGTTGGGCGTTAATCGACTCCCAGCCCTCGACGACCTTCTGCGTGACGGCACTGCCGAACTCGGCGATTTGCTTGCTCCAGCCGGCCTGGGTGGCGCCGGCCTGCTCACGCATCTCACGCAGCGTCTGCAGAAACGCGTTGCTCATGCCCTGCAGGGCCTGCGCATCCGCGGCATGCTGTTCCTTCGACTGCGTCTGGATCGTTCGCAGGTCGCCCGACAGCTTCGCCACCACGTCCTGGAAGCTACGAACCTGAGCCTCCTGCAGCCCGACGATCTCCTTGGAGACCCGCGTGGTCATCTCGTTCATCGTCGCCGCCGTGGTCGTTAACTGCTTGCCCTGCGTCTCCTGGACCTGCTGGACCTGCTGAATGAACGTTTGCCGTTCACGGGCGATCTCCTCGGCCAAGCCGCGAATGCCCGTCAACTGCTCCTGCTGGCTTTCCTTCAACTGCTGGTTGACGTTGTCCCAGCCCTCGACCACCTGCTGGCTGACAGCGGCCCCGGCCTTCTGCAAGTGAAGCGTCCAGTTCTTGAACTCGCCTTCCTGGGCCGCCATCGCCGCCCGGACCGCGTCCTTCACCCAGTCCTTGCTCGGAAGGGCCGCCTGAACCGCCTCCTTGACCGCGTTGAGCATCTGGTTGTTCTGCCCCGTACCATCTTCCAGCCGAGGCAGCAGATTCTCCACGCAGTAGTCATCGACCTCCGACAGCAGATCCTCTTCGACCTTCTGCAAGCCGCGGGCGGGGAAGACGATGAACAGACTCAGCACCAGGGCGATCAACGTCGTGTCGAACGCCACCGCCAGACCCAAGGTCACTTGGCCCAGGGCGTCCTTGATGAGCGTCAGATCCGCGGCAGCGTCCAACGCCAGACGGAAGCCGCCGACCGCGTCTCCAATACCGTACACAGTCCCGATGAAGCCCAGGATCGGCACGGCCCAGCTTAGAACGCCGAGCATCGAGTAACTCGATTGCACCATGGCGGAGTCTAAGTCGCCCTGCACGGTGACCATGGTGGCCGCCTCTTGCACGTTGCCCCGGGCCTTGAAGTGGTCCAGCGCCCGCTGGATGCGGTCCACCAGGAAACTCGTCCCTGGGCGAACCGACAGGCCGGCTACCTGTTGACGAAATACATCCACGTTCTCCGCGTTGATGCGCTTCGGTAGTCGCTCCGGCAGAATGTCCAGGTCCAGGGCGCGACGCTGGCGGGTCAGCTTGCGGTATTTCACGAACAGAATCGCCTGCGACCAGAAGAATAGCAGGATGGTGCCGTGCACGACCCAGGTGCGCTCGGCCAGCAGCTCATACCACTTGTGTGCCGCGCCTCCCTTGTCGCCGGCACCGAACGGGTAGACCAACAGGGCGTAAAAGGCCGCCGTCAGTCCCACGGCAATCAGCACCGTCAGGGCTATGCTTGGGTTCGTGCCGTCGACCCTGTTGGACGCCTCCGGTGCCTTGGCCCTGGCCTTGCCCGGTCCTGAAGTCGGCCCCTTGGGGGACGCCTGAGCCGCAGCCGCGATCACTTTTTCCTCTGCCATCGCTTGATCCTCTTCTCCGCGTGAAAGGAGCTCCAAACCCTTTAATTCCAGGCTGTTGCAGATCGGTGCGGGACTGATGTGTTGACACCCGACCACAGCCAGTGCAGCGCTTCGGCCGAAGGCTTCAAGGCCATCGGGGACGGCGCAGACAAACCACTTATGACGACCGACAGCACTGATGACGAGAGGTGAATCTTCGGCCCGCGCGACTCTCCTCCACGGTCCGGCTACCCTCTGGGTGCGGCCGGCCGCGGATTGCCCCTTGTTCAGTCCTCAAGGCGTGCCAGCTCGAATACTGAAAACGCTCCGCGAAATCAGACTACATACTCGCACCGCCGGATGGGATCGCGACAAACCCAGGCGCAATGGCCTTTCCCCACGTCGCGACCGCATCACTCGTTCGAGAGGACCGAGAAACACCGCTTCCGTCTACCTTTA
The DNA here is from genome assembly GCA_012729395.1 of Phycisphaerae bacterium. Lineage (GTDB taxonomy): Bacteria > Planctomycetota > Phycisphaerae > UBA1845 > PWPN01 > JAAYDF01. Next base: position 1,186 of record JAAYDF010000129.1, on the reverse strand, counting down.
CTATAGAGACTTGGTGGCTTTTCTGCAACAAGGGGGGCGCCGAAACGAGCAGAAAGGACGCCCTTTCCTCTGCCTATTTCCAGTGCGACCGCACATCTTTGCGGCGGCCAGGCTCGTTGGCGCCGACTACCCGGGGACTTGCGTCCCCGGCTCGCTGCTCACGCGGTCCTCAGCGCTCAGCACTCCCGCCTTCAGCCTAATCACTGATCGCGTTGTAGTAGCCCGTCGGCGGGGTCTCGGTGATCCGCAACGGCAGATCCTGCGTGTACAGGCAGCGTGTGCGATCCACCGTCACCTGGCTCCGCAGCCACAGCGAGCCGTCGCCCACCACCGAGTAGATGGTGTACACGTGGTTGCGGACCGTTACCCAATCCTGCATCCGCACCACCGGGGCGAGGATCTGCAGATAACCCAGGTAGCTGTAGGGCTTGTCGGCGGTGGCCTGGTTGCCGCCGGTGGCCTCGACCAAGTGGTCTCGCAGATCGCGTAAGGACTGGTCGGTCAGATTGTTGCCCCCCTTGGTTTTGACCGTCGGAATCGTGACGCGGGCCATGAGGTCGCACAGCGCACCCGCGGTGACGAAGCCGGGCTTGTTATGGTTGGCGTTGAAGTCGTCGACCTCGCGGTTCTCGCGGTAGGAGACCATGTACTTGGCCAGCGTCGGCGAGGCGTTGGGCAGCTCGAGCGGGTCGATCAGCAGGTCGAGGAACATGCTGCCGACCGGGTCGTACAGCGTATCCTGCGGGTCCATGCGTCCGGATTCCAGCTCGCGAACAGGCAGGTCGGCCAGTGGGTGCCAGTCGGGTGGCCAAGTCGCGGCGCCGGTCCAGCTTTGCTTATCCGGCAGGACGGGCAGGCCGTCCAACACCCACCACGGGGCGGCGTTGACGTTGATCCGCCCGTCCACCCGCGCCCCCAGCGGCGATGGCGCCTCAGCCACCGGCGACATACGCGGGTAATACAGGAAGATCGCCTCGTAGACTCGGCGGTAGTTCTCGTCGCTCAGATTGACCATTCTGGCCGCCGTGGGGAGGTCGTCGAAGCCCATCGTCTTCAGGTTGTACAGCCGGACCAGCTCCTCCAGCGGCAACGCGGTGAAGTAGTCAAACACCAACTGGCCCCAGGGCACGTCGAGCCGGCTCTGGCGAACGTCGTTGATCGCGGTGTTCAAGTCTTGGGCGATCTG
>JAAYDF010000128.1 GCA_012729395.1 Phycisphaerae bacterium | reverse complement strand
CGGAGCCGCGATCGCGGGTAGCTTCCACGGCATCCCCTCGGCCGACAGACCAGCGGGCGCGCCTCCCCAAACCATCGCCCAAAGCACCGCAACACAGAGCCTATACCGATGATGCATGGTTCATCCTTTCGGCTGGAGCGAAGCCGCAGTCTTCAGGAAAGCGCCACAGCCGTCAAGGCCGGCTTCCGCCCGACCTCGCCGACCCTGTGGGCTTCTCGTTCAAACGGATGGGGTAGCGCGACTCTACTCCGCCGGTGCGGCCGGAGCAGCGAAGAAGTCGTCCGGAACAGAAACGCTGAAATCGATCACGATGCGCGTCTCGATCGGGTCGTACACAGAACGCCTGCCGTCGACAACCACCGCGCTGCCGCTGCGGACCCTCGTGGGATACCAGCGGCCTTCGGGGGTGCGGCCGAATTCGATGATCTCACGCCAACCATCGTGCTGGTTGAATGGCCCCTCCGGTCGCTCCGTGGGCATGGTCTCCTGCAAGGCCCGGCTGGCGGTCTCCGGCGACAGCCGGTTGAGCGTGTCCTTGCTCACCCCGGCCAGCCGGCAGAGCTGGGAGAACGACCAGTCGTTCAAGTAGAACTCCCGGTCCATGTCGAAGCCCAGAACTACCGTCCCCGGCTGGCAGTTGGGCCGCACGCTCTGTGGGGCCGGCCAGTGCTCGGCCGCGTGTTGCTTCTCGTTCTGGCAAAACTGCCAGAGCTCGGTCAGGGAGCCGAAGCGTTCGTCCGGGCTTCGGCGAAACAGTTCCTCACTCGCGCGAGTCAGATTCTGCATGGCAATCCATCCTTTCTTGCGTGTCGATTGACGCAACCTCGAAAACAAACCTCTCTTGTTGGCACCACCGGTCTCTCATGTGGCATGTCCGGCTGCGTGCATCGAGGAACTGCGGCTCTCGTCAGGGTTATGCGTGGTTGGAGGCGATATGTAACGTGGTCATCGCTTCGTCCATGGCCCAGCCAAGCTCGTGAGGGTGAGGCTCGCTCGACCTGGATCGCCATCTAGAACGATTCCGCGTCGTACAGCCGCGTGTAGGTCACCCCGTGGATCGACCCGATTATGTTGCCGGACTCTCGGTTCACCGTGAGTAATGGCAACGGTTTCGGGCCTCTCGGCAGCGTCTCGCCCCGTACCCGCGCTTCTGCCTTCCTTGCTCCCGAACACGTCAGGGCGTATGATGTCGCAAGCTGGCGCAGGATACTCGGCAGACCCTTCTTGGGCAGGAGTGTGACCAGTGGAGCGAGGCAACTCGGACAGGTCGCTTGCGACTAGAGAACCCGCACTCGAATACGGGCCACTCAAGCGGTGGGATGTCTTTATCTGTCATGCGAGCGTTGATAAGGAGGGATTCGTTCTTCCGCTGGCGGAGGCGCTTCGCGCACGGGGCATCAGCGTATGGCTGGACCGCTGGGAAATCGACCTTGGTCATAGTGTTTCCGGCTCGATCTCAGAGGGACTCACGCGATCTCGTTTCGGAATCGTGGTATTGAGCAGGGCCTTCTTCTCGCGTCCTTGGCCACAAAAAGAGCTAGGTGCACTGTTCGCACAAGAGACTGATGGAGCAAGCCACATTATTCCAATCTGGCATGACATCGAACTCGCAGACTTGCTGGCCAACGCTCCCCTCTTGGCTGATCGCATGGCCGCCCGATCTGCTGACGGCGTTTCCGCAATTGTGGAGCGAGTCACACGCTTGCTGAGGCGGGATAGGCTGGAGCATCCCGCCATCACGCCGCAAGCTCTCCGCGCATTGACTGAGCGTCTTTTCCCCAACTTGCCGGTGGACGAATTCTGGCAAACTCACCTACTCGCCGATTTGGACGCATTGCTGTATCGATCCATCCTCGACATCGAATGTGCCTACAAGCGTGCACGGCACGCTGTTGAGGCGTTTGCAGTTGAGGAGCCGCGTTTGTTCCGCTCCGGCACCGATTACCTGACAAAGTCGCTTGGTTTTGTCGATCCATGCTTCAGGTCTAGGCATAGCTGGGCAGAGGTCACGAAACGGGCATTTGTGAGATACGCCGAGAAGATTGATTGGGACGCTGAAGCCTAGCAAGCACGTCCAGGAGGTAAGCCAACATGATGGAACGCGATGATGATGTCCTTCTGATGCTCCTTGCGATACTTGCTTCGGATGCAGATGACGATTTCACTGCCGAGTTACTGCATCGAACGATGAAGCGGTGGGCCCATCGCCGTGAACGATCTTGGTCCCCAGAACTCGAAGAACTGTTCATGATGCTGCCGCGTCGTGGGAGCCGGACGCGGCGTCGGATGGAGGAGGCTCGGGAAATCGCGCAGTCTGTTGTGGACGGCTTCCAATCGGCGTTCGAGCCAAGGGTTCGGGAAGACCTGGGCCATGTGCGGGAGGCGATCGATGGGCTGTCGGCCCAAGTCAAAGATGCGACTGGCAGAGTGGTCGCGACAGAGCAGGAACTTGTCGGCGCACGGTCAGAGCTTCATGCGTTTCTCTGGGCCACTAGTTGCGGTGTTAATCTCGCGGAGGCAGAACTCGTACGATTCGTTCCGTCGCGCCTTTATGTTGGTGACCCGCTTCCTGACTCCGATCGGCTGGCGCGGCTAGTCGAGGCGCTGCGGAGGTTCGCAGGTACGTTGGACTTGCTCCCGTCGGAAGAGCTTCCGGAGGAGTCGGGCTCCTGGTGGAAGAAGCTGTTTTTCAAAACGAAAGAGTTGGCTACGCACCCTGAGGTTCGTGACACGCTGGAAGCTGGCAAGCGCGCCCTTCATGGCGCGTGTGAGAAACCGCAGGCTGACGTGAATAAGTGCCAGGCGGAAGCTGCCGCGGCCCTGATCGCGGCATTGAAAGAAACGAAGTGCGCGTGCATTCAACTAGGTTCACTTCTCTTGATTAAGTGCAGCGACGCTGATTCTAATACGGCTGTCGTTTGCCGCACGCTCACGCCGGAAGAGCTGCGCCGCCTTGAGGAGAAGCAGACTGTGCTCTCTGACCCGTCGCGAATCCTCGCCTGGCTGGAATCGGGGGAGGCTCTGCCCACCGGAGGTCCCTGCTGGCGTCGAAGCGAGTAAAGCGTATTAATTACTCCTATAGGATGTACAACCAATCTAATAACTCCGGAGACGGCGGGCACCTCAGCTTTCTTGACCAGAGGGCTGCAAGGCTTCGGCCACGATCTCGGCGGCGGACCGGGGCGGGCTGCTGGGAGTCTGTGGCCAAACGTAGCCCCGCCGATCGCACCAGGCGGTGTGCGATCCGCCGTCGAGCATGTGTTCGATCAGGCTGAGGGCTGAATCCACCAGAACACGTATATCGTAGAGTTCCCGGCCATCGACCAGCATGATCGGCTCAACCTTGTCGGTGTCGGGATCGAGCCGATAGATACCCAGCGTGTAGCTCTCCCCGGTGACGGAGTTGGCCTGCATCACTTGGCCGGTGAGCCATCGGGACCAGAACAGGTGAATGGTTTTGATCATGGGCATTGTCTCCTCTGTCAAACTGCCGTCCGCCTGTACCCGCACTGCCATTTAGATGTTCAGCCGAACCGGGCGGATTCTTGTTCATGGCGGCCGATGGGCCGGAGTTCTGAGCCGGAAAAAGGCGGCGTTGATGAGCGTGTAGAGCCACCATTCCGCGGGCAGGTCGTGCTCGGCATGGATCGCTCCTGCCGGGCAGCGATCTACGCACAAGCCACAATCCAGGCAGCGGTCGGGGTCAATGCAGAGCATCCTCATCCGCGGCCAGCACAGGTCCGCCGGCGTGGGGCCGATGCAGTCCGCGGGGCAGACGGCCAGGCAGGCGGCGCAGGCTGGTCCCCGGCACGGTTCAGCGATCACGCGGGTCATGGTGGCCTCCGGTCTTCATGGGGCCAGGTGGAGACATGACCCGCTTGACCAACCTTGCGTTATGAGCCGGTACCGGCTCGGTTACGAACCCGATCCCGCGTTGGCTTCCGCCGGGGTTTCCTTCTGCTCGAAGATCCACGTGTGGGCCTGGTCCAGGGCCTTGGCCAGGACGAGCAGGTCGTCGCGGCCGAAGCCGGACGTTTCCTTCCACTCGTCGCCGTCCTTGTACAGCCGGGCCACGGTCGCCCGCGTGAGACCCACTTCGGTCTCGTCATACGGCCCGAAGCGGTAGAGGAAACTCAGCCCGCAGACGATCCCCGCGTTCGGTCGAATCCAGTGCTCGCCGCTGCGACTCTCCGTGGCCAACAGGAGCTCGGGATCCT
>JAAYDF010000127.1 GCA_012729395.1 Phycisphaerae bacterium | reverse complement strand
GCAAACTCATCGACGAGAAGCGTGACGACGAGATCAACAAGGTCATCCGCGCGTCCATGGACGAAGGCATGCTGGACATGAACGAGTGCCTCAAGCGGCTGGTCGAGGACGAGTTCATCGAGACGCACGTGGCCTATGCTGCTTCGCCCAACCCGCAGGAACTCAAGATGCGGCTCAAGGGCATCAGCTCGGGCGCCGGCTCGATTCTGGGCTGATTCGTCCCCCGGCCTGGACCTCGCGACGAGAGAAGAAGCGAGAGGTGGCTAAGCCATGCCGTCTTGCAGGGATATCTCGTTGCGGATTATTCGCGGTCCAGCGGGCAGGTAGAACTGCGAGCGGACAGAACGGCCTCAGGCCGAGCGGAGTGGCGCCAGGCAGAGCCGCGACCGTGAGGAAGCGGTTCCGCGGAGTTGCGCTCCCAGACGGTCGCGGTTTTGCTTGAAGTGGCTCTGCTTGGCGCGAGGATCATTCATGGTGGTCATCGAGAAGGCGGCAAAGGGCATGAGCAAGGACGTGTTTACGATCGGCGTGGTGCAGCACGCCTGTGTGCCGGACCGCGAGGTCAACATCGGCCGGGCGCTGGCCGGCGTGCGCGAGGCGGCTGCTCAGGGAGCGCAGATCATCTGCCTGCAGGAGCTGTTTGCCACGCCCTATTTCTGCCAGGCCCAGTCGCCCGAGCGGTTTGACCTGGCCGAGCCGATCCCCGGTCCGACGGTTGAGGCCCTGCGGCCGGTGGCCCGCGAGCTGGAAGTGGCGATCGTGGTGCCGATCTTCGAGCGACGGGCGGCCGGCGTGTATCACAACTCGGCCGCGGTGCTCGACGCCGACGGCTCGCTGCTGGGCGTCTACCGCAAGATGCACATACCTGACGACCCGCAGTATTACGAGAAGTATTACTTCGCCCCCGGCGACGCGGCCGAACCGGCCGGCGGTTTCCGCGTGTTCCGCACGCGGTACGCGACCATCGGCGTGCTCATCTGCTGGGACCAGTGGTATCCCGAGGCGGCACGCATCACCACGCTGCTGGGGGCGGAGGTGCTGTTCTATCCGACGGCGATCGGTTGGCATCCGAAGGAGAAGGCGGAGTTCGGGAAAGACCAGGCCGCGGCGTGGCAAGGTGTCCAGCGAGGTCATGCGATCGCCAACGGCGTGTACGTGGCCGCCGCCAATCGTGTCGGGCACGAGCCCGAGCCGGGCACGGACGGTATCGAGTTCTTCGGCCGATCGTTTGTGTACGATCCCTTCGGCCGACTGCTGGCCGAGGCACCCGGCGATCAGCCTGCCGTCCTGGTGACGCCATGCAGCCGGGACCACCTGGAGTCGACCCGCCGGCATTGGCCCTTCCTGCGCGACCGCCGCGTCGATGCCTACGCCGCGATCCCCCAACGCTTTCTGGAACCTCAAGACGAGTAGCTCTCATGACCAGTACTTACGGCCCTGTAGCGTCGCGAAGCATGCCCGCGGAGTGGGACCGGCACGAGGCGACTTGGATTGCCTGGCCGCACCATGAGCCCGATTGGCCGGGCAAGCTCGAACCCGTTCAATGGGTTTTTGCCGATATCGTCCGGGTCTTGCACGTCAGTGAGCGGGTCGAGATCCTCTGCCATGATGAGGCCACGCTCGAACGGGCCCGTGCCTGCCTCGATCGGGTCGGCGTCGAACGCGAGGGTTACCGTCTGCACCTGGCTCCGAACGATCGCTGCTGGCTGCGTGACTCGGCTCCGACCGCGGTGCGCACCGCCGAGGGCGGCATTCGCTGGGTCCGTTGGCGGTTCAACGCGTGGGCCAAGTATGAGAACTACCAGCAGGACGCCGGGGTGCCGGATGTCGTCGCACGAATGAGCAAGTGGGAGACCATCGAGGCCCGCCGCCCTGACAACGACCAGCCGCTGGTACTCGAGGGCGGAGCGATCGACACCGATGGGCAGGGTACACTGCTGACGACGGAAGAGTGCCTGCTGTCGGATGTGCAGATGCGTAACCCGGGCCTGACGCGGCGAGGATACGAGCGTGCGTTTGCCGACTACCTGGGCATCCGCAGGGTGATCTGGTTAGGGCGGGGATGTGCCGGCGACGATACCCACGGCCACGTGGACGACATCGCCCGATTCGTCGGGCCCGGCCTGGTCGTGGTCGCTTATGAGTCCGACGTGCGCGACCCGAACCACGAACCCAGCGTGGACAACATGCGGCGATTGCGTAAGGCGACGGACGCCTCCGGCCGACCGTTGCGCATCGTGACCTTGCCCATGCCGCAGCCGGTCGTCTTCGAGGGCCAGCGTTTGCCCGCCAGCTATGCCAACTTCTACATCGCCAACACCTGCGTCCTGGTGCCGACCTACAACGATACCAAGGACCGCTTTGCCCTGGCCACGCTGGCCGATCTGTTTCCCGACCGGCAGGTGGTCGGTATCCATGCTCTCGATCTGGTCTGGGGCTTAGGTACGCTCCACTGCCTCACCCAGCAGCAGCCCGCGGCCAGCTACGAACAGCGCCGACTGTGACAGCTTGCTCGACCCGGTGAGCCAGAGCCGCGACCGTAAGGGAACGGTTCCCGGCTGATGAGAAGAATCGCTTCCTCACGGGCGCGGCTTTGCTGAGGCGCTGCTCCGCTATCCCCTTTCCCCCACGCCGCGCGTTTACATCTGCATTGAGCTGTCAGAGGCCGATCGTGCGGACCAGGGTGATGTGCGGCTGGCTGCGCAACTGCTCGACGACGGCCGGGGGCACCTGGCGGGTCACGCGGATGAGGAACATGGAGCGTCGACGGGCGTCGCTGTGCGAGAAGGCGAAGCTGTTGATCTGCAGCCGGTGCTGATCGAGCACGCCGGCGATGCTTGAGACCACGCCAAGCCGATCGCGACTGTGGATGGCCAGGAAGTTTCCGGTCGGCTCGACCTCGAAGGTGAAGTCATCAATCAAGGTGATCCGCGGATGCGGGCCAGCAAACACCACGCCGCCGATCGCGAACTCCCGCTCGCTGCGGCGCAGGACGCACTTGACCGCGCTCTCGTAGTCGGTGAAGCCCGGCTCGCTCGTGTTGGTCACCTGCAATCCGATACTCGCCGCCCGCTGTTCGGCGTTGACGTAGCTGACGTATTCGAGCCGGCTCTTGAGGAAGCCCTTGAGAAACGCCAGCCGCAGCAGCGTACAGTCGTGTCGGGCGATTGAGCCGCGGTAGATGATCTCGACCTGGGTGGGCTGGAAGTCCATGAACTGGTCGGCACACATGCCCAGCCGCTCGACCAGCACCGTGTAGGAGGTCATCAGGTCGCCTTCGAGCATACGGATCTGCGGCATGTTGACCGGGTAGTCGACCACCCCGCCGCGCAGAGCGCGCGGCACCTGGGCGGCGATACTCTCCGCCACGCGACGCTGGGCCTCGACCGTCGAAGCTCCGATGTGCGGTGACATGACCACCTGCGGCAGATCGCGGAAGGGGTTTTCAGGTGGGGGCTCGGTACTCCAGGTATCGATGCCCGCTCCCGCCACGTGCCCCGACCGCAGCGCCTCCAGCAGGGCCTTCTCCTCGATGATCCCGCCACGGGCGGCGTTGAGCAGCACGACGCCCTGTTTCATCCGGGCGATCTCGGCCGCACCGATCATGCCCATTGTCTCGCGGTTCTTGGGCGTGTGCACCGTGATCACGTCCGATTCACAGATCAACGTCTCCAGATCCATTTTCTCCACCCGGTTCCGCTCGAACACCTCGTCGGGGATGTACGGGTCGTAGGCCAGCACCCGCATCTCGAAACCCAGGCAGAAACGGGCCATCCGGTGCCCGACGTTGCCTAACCCGATGATCCCGACCGTCTTGCCCAGCAGCTCCCGTCCGGTGAACCGGTGGCGATCCCATTGCCCTTGCCGCATGCCCTCGTTGGCCAGGGCCACCTTCCGCATCACCGCCAGCAGCAGGCCGAAGGTCATCTCCGCTGCCGAGTTGGTGTTCTTGCCCGGCGTATTGAGCACCAGGATGCCCTTCTCGGTCGCGTACTCAGCATCAATGTCCGCCACCCCGACTGCCGCTCGGGCGATGACTTTCAAGTTGGTTCCCCGATCGATCAACTCCCGTCGCACCGGGGTCTCCGACCGGGTGATGATCCCGTGGTAGTTGCCGATGATCTCCAGGATCTCCGCCATGGGCAGGTCGGGGCGAAAATCGACCTCGATGTCCGGCTCCTGCCGCAACAGTTCCACCCCAACCGGGTCGATCGCTCCGGTAATCAGCACACGGTACATACCCAGTCCTCGTCAGCCGGCCAGGCGCGGTCACGCGCCCGATCCGGGCGACATATCGCCCAATCTCTCCCGCGGCGGCGACGGCCGCCAGGATACCCGTTCGCGGCCCCATTGGCCGTGACCGGCGTATCTTCGGAGCTAATCGACTATCACACAACCGCGGCAGGGTCAACTGCACGACCGCCGCGAGAAGGTCCCGGGGCTCGCGGGTCGCCGGGAGACGCGATCCGATGTTGCTGGATCAGCCGCCGCGGAGCTTCCTTGGTGTGACGCGGACGATACTGGGCTTGCCCGAGACATCCGTTATACTACGACCGTCCATGCGGCTTGACGACAGCCGATCGGGGCGGGTTCATCGGCTGTCTGGGTGGTTTTGAGGGATAGGATCGTCGGGGGGAGGCTCCGAAGTCTTGTGAGGATCGTGTTATGCATGGCAGACAGGGTGTGTTGTGCGCGGCGATGTGGGTGCTTGCTATGACGGGTGGATGCCAATCCACAGGGTTGATGCTGTCGGCCCAAACGCCGAAACTGAAGGCCCTCGACGGCATCATCACCGCCGGCATCGAGGCACGCAGCTACCCCGGGGCGGTCATTATCGTGGGCAAGAAGGGGCAGGCCCTCTACGCCAAAGCCTACGGCCGACAGACCTTCGACCCCGATTCGCCGCGCATGGCGTTGAATACCATCTTCGACCTGGCGTCGGTGTCCAAGCTGGTGGGCACGACGTCGGCGGCCCTGCTGAACCTGGACGACGGTAAGCTGGGTCTTGACGACCCGGTCGCGAAGTACATTCCCGGCTTCGAGGCCGAGGGCAAGGAAGCGGTGACCATCCGCGACCTGATGACCCACGTCTCCGGGCTCAAGCCGTATGAGAGCAAGGACGCGGTCGAGAAGTCCCGCCGCGAGGATGAGAGCACGGCCGACGCTCTCATTCGGGCGTATGCCGCCCTGAAGCTTGCGTATCCGCCGCGGACGGACTACCGCTACAGTTGCCTCAATTTCCAGACCATGGCTCGGGTGAACGAGGTCGCGGCCAACGAACGCATGGAGGACTTGCTCGTCGAACGTGTGTATGGCCCGCTGGGCATGAAGGACACCCGTTATGTGCTCACCAAGGAGCAGCTTGCCCGCACCGCCCCGACGCACCGTGGGCCGGACGGCGATCTCTGCCGCGGCGAGGTGCACGACCCGCTGGCCCGCTACCACGGCAGCGCCGAACACTGCCCTGGCAACGCCGGGCTGTATTCGACCGCTCGCGACCTGGCGATCTACTGCCGGATGATCCTCAACGAAGGCTCATGGCGAGGCCGGCGGATTTTCCAGGCGGAAACGCTTCGCATGGCCACGCGCCGGCAGACACCCGAGGGTGTGACCGCCAGCCACGGTCTGGGATTCGCTATCTATCGCTCCGCCCCCTATGCCACCGAGCTCAACCAGAAGCCCGAGACGCAGATCGTCGGGCATTTTGGGTACACGGGCACCTGGGTCTGGATCGACAAGCACAGCGGCACCTTCATGGTCCTGCTGACCAACCGGACCTTCCCGGCCGAGGAGGGCAAGGTCGATCAGACGCCGAGCATCGAGTCGGTGCGTAAAGGCGCGGTCGACCTCGTGCTGCGCAGCCTGCCGGAGTATGCCGAGTACTTCGCGGCACAACCCGCAACCGCGACCGCACCGGCGGAGCAATAGGTTGGGGATTGAGAATTGGAAATCGCAGATTGGAGATCGGAGATTACAGATTGGGGATCGGGGATTACAGATTGGAGATTGCAGATCGCAGATGAGCCGGGGACGCAAGTAGCGAGCCGGGGACGCAAGTCCCCGGGTTAGAGTCATGATGGAAGGAAAACCCATGAACCAGCAGAACCACCCGCAAGACAGTCACGTCAACCGCCGCGATTTCATGAAGTCCGCCGCCCTGGCGTCCGTGGGAACGGCGCTCGGCAGCCTTGCGTTGTCGGGATGTTCCGGCCCGGCCCGGGCCGCGGGCTTTCGACGCATTCCCGATCCCGAGCCGCGCGATGTCGTGCGTATCGGTTTTGTCGGCGTCGGCGGCATGGGCACGGGGCACGTGAACAACCTGCTGCGGATCGAGGGGCTTGAGTTGGTCGCGGTCTGCGATGTCGTCCCGGAGCACGCCGCTCGCTCTCAGGAGCTGGCTGTCAAGGCCGGCAGACGCCAACCCACCGCCTATACCCGCGGCGAGTGGGACTTCAAGCGCATGTGTGATGAGGAGGATCTCGACCTCGTCTACACCGCCACGCCGTGGGAGTGGCATGTGCCCGTCTGCGTCGCGGCGATGAAGACCGGCAAGCATGCCGCGACCGAAGTCCCCGCCGCGGTCACTGTCGATGAATGCTGGGAGTTGGTCGAAACGGCCGAGCGCACCGGCAAGCACTGCATCATGATGGAGAACTGCTGCTATGACCGCAGTGAGCTGATGGTGCTGAACATGGTTCGCCAGGGACTGTTCGGCGAGCTGGTTTATGGCGAAGGCGGTTACATGCACGATCTGCGCAGCGTGAAGTTCAGTGAGGGCGGCGAGGGGCTCTGGCGGCGGGCCCACGCCATGACGCGCAACGGCAACCTCTACACCACGCACGGCTTGGGGCCGATCGCCCAGTACATGAACATCAACCGCGGCGACCGGTTTGATTTCCTCGTGTCGATGAGCTGCAACTCGCGGGGTTTGCAGGCATACGCGGCCGAGAGTTTCCCGGTCGACGACCCGCGACGCAAAGAGAAGTACGTCCTCGGTGACGTCAATTCCAGCCTGATCCGCACGGTCAACGGGCGGAGCATTCTCCTGCAACACGACACCAACCTGCCTCGGCCTTACAGCCGCCTCAACACGATTCAGGGTACCAAGGGGATCTTCCGTGGGTTCCCCGACCAGATCCACATCGACGGCCGCACCAAGGGCCACGACTGGGAACCGCTCGATGAGTACCGCAAGGAGTTCGAGCACCCGCTGTGGAAGGCGATGCAGGAGAAGGCGGTGGGTGCCGGGCACGGCGGGATGGACTTCATCGAGGATTACCGCCTCATCCACGCCCTGCGGACCGGGACGGCGCCGGATATGGATGTCTACGACGCGGCCGCGTGGAGCGCCATCTCCGAGCTGACCGAACGCTCGGTGGCCAATCGCTCACGGTCCATGGATGTCCCCGATTTCACCCGTGGGCAGTGGAAAACGAATCCGCCGCTGGGCATTATCCAGGGCTGATTCAGTGGCTCACAAGGTGCCGATCGGCACCAGTTGAAGGTTATCTGTCAGGGGCATCCGCTCTTTGCAGAAGCACAGGACAGCGCCGCTTGCCAGGTCAAGGCCCGCATGCTTAAGTGAGGCGAAGGCCTTGGTACTCTCCTGGCCCGGTGCCGCGGACTTCTTGACCTCGACCGGGTAGGCCTTGTCATCCTGCACAAAGAGGAAGTCGATTTCAACTCCGTCCTTGTCGCGATAATAATAGAGCCTGGGCTGTTGGCCGTGGTGCCACCAGCTCTTGAGCAACTCCCCGAAGACGAACGTCTCGAGGATCGGCCCGGACATGGCTCCTGCCTCCAGCGTCTCTGGGGAGGTCCATTCCGCCAGATACGCGCACAGCCCGGTATCCACGAAGTAGAGCTTCGGACGCTTGACCAACCGCTTGCTCAGATTGCGGTGGAACGGCTGCAAGAGGACGACTTGGAAGCTGGCCTGCAGGATGGACAACCAGCTTTTGGCAGTGTTGACGCTGACGTCGGCATCGCGGGCCAGGTCGGAGTAGTTGAGCAACTGACCGGTGCGGGCCGCACAGGCCTTGATGAACCGCAGGAAACCCGCTTCGTTGCCGACCTGAGTCAGGTCGCGCACGTCGCGCTGCAGATACGTCTGCACGTAAGAGCTGTAGAACAGATCGTGGTTCCGTGCCGGGCCGGCAATCAGTGCGGGGAAGGATCCCTTCCAGATGGCTTCGTACACCTGCTTGAGCGACAGCTTCCGCGCCGACGCTTCACGGGCCAGAATGCGATCCGGCGAAGGCAGAAACGGCGGCATATCCAGCGTGAGCCCGAGCCGCTCACGCAAGGAGAAACCAAGCAGGTTCAGAATGCCGACCCGGCCGGCTAAGGTTTCGGAGATTCCCCGCATGGCAAGGAACTGCTGCGAGCCGGTCAGCCAGAACAACCCGGTTGTCCGCCGGGCGTCGGCGGCCATCTTGATGTGCGGCAGAAGCTGGGGGGCATACTGGATCTCGTCGATCAGGAGAGGGGGCTCAAACCGCTGAAGGAACAGCGCCGGATCCTCGCTGGCCAGGGCCCGCGACATGGGATCGTCCAAGGTAACGTACCGACGGTTCTGCTCGGCCAGATGCTGAAGGAGCGTGGTTTTGCCCACTTGGCGAGGGCCGGTGAGCAGCAGGACGGGGAATTGTCGCGATGCATCGAGCCAGCAATCGCGCATTGTCCGAGGATGGTAACCCCGCAGTGTATCGGCCATCTTGCACCTCAGCTGCAAAATACCTGGAATCGCGCCCCTGGTCAAGTCTAGTGATGGCCGTTCCTGTCGGGAAGGGCCACGATGGCCCAAGGGGCCGCCCCCGAACGGCCGTAGGGTTCGAGACCTTGCAGTAGATCTCTCGTATAGACCAATGTGTTCAACCGCCGCGGATGGCGAGCATCGCAAAGTGGGGAGTCGCTCGCTGTTCGGGCAGTTGGGAACCACTGATCCAGCTCCGCCTTGTTATGCCGAGACGAGTGAACACGGATGAACGCCGATGCTTGTCGAGACGACAGGTTGTTGGATCTTTGCGACGCCGCGGATTGATGCGGTACAATGCCCCCATAACGCCCACCAACGGCGCCGGGGAGGCAACCGGCCCGTGAATACCGACGAGGCGAACACCCCAAAGATTGAAGGAGGTTCCAGCATGCTATTGAGCCGCTTGACACAGAGAGCGACACGGCTTCGCCGGTTCGTCGCGATCGCTTTGGTCGGCTGCTTGATCGCGGTCGGGGGATGCGGATCCAGTCTGACCACCAACAGTCAAGCCCGCGTCCTGACCATCGTGGTCAATCCTTACGCAGACGTCGACTGGGATACCTTCGGCCATTACCGGGCGGCGCTGCACACCCATACGCTACAGAGCGACGGACGCCATAGTGCCAAGGATGTGGTCACGGCATATCACCAGGCAGGGTTTGCCATTCTGGCCATCACCGACCATGACACTCACAAACCCAACCGCCACGTGGAACGTGGCAACGTACCCAAGGAGCAGGCCTCGCCGTATCCGCTGGATCCCAAGCCGGAGAACTATCCCGCCAACACGACTTGGCCGTGGACCGCTTTTGGCGCAAAGGCGCCCGAATCGCTGGGGATGGTCGGCATTGAAGGAAACGAGATCTCCAATCGCCACCATATGAACAGCCTGTTCAACGGTTTCGGCGTTCCGCAGAAGAACATGGACGAAGACGAGCAGTTGTTTGCGATTCGTGACCATGGCGGTCTGGCGTTCCTGAATCATCCCGGTATTGCCGCGAAGTGGTGGACCCGGCGGCCGGTGGACTGGTATGTGGAGCGCTTCGCGAAGCACGGACCGGCATACCTGGTGGGCATCGAGGTCACCAACTGCACGACCGAGACGTACACGTACGACGAAGGCCTGTGGGACCAGTTGCTCGCGAGGTTCATGCCGGGGCGCCCGATCTGGGGGTTCGGCACCGAAGACACGCACAAGCTGGCCGACGCGCGCGAGTCGGACTCCGTTTTTGTGTTGAAGGAGCTCAGCGAGAGCGCGGTCCGCAAGGCCATGGAGGCAGGCCAGTTTTACTTCCGGAAATCAACCCGGCGCAACGACTTCCGCCAGCGCGAGCCGGCCGAGACACTGTATCCGCGGATCCGGGCAATCGAGGTCGACGACAAGGCGGGCACGATCACCGTCCGAGCGGCCAACCACGATCTCATCAGGTGGATCTCCTCGCCGGAATCGCTGGAAGCCGTGGCCGACTACAAAACCGACAATGCTCCCTGGCCGCTGGGCTGCGTGGTCCATGAGGGCGAGACGCTGAACTACCGCAACGCGACCAATCTGAAAAACTACGTGCGCGTCGAGCTCCAGCGAACGGACGGCAAGGAGGTCTACCGCACGTTCACCAACCCGTTCGGTCTGGCCATGAGAAACTAGGCCGCGGGCTGTGATGGGGAGCTGTGTTGAGGCTCGGAGGGTCGACATCCTGCCGGCACTGATGGAGGCGTACGAGTCGATATGCCTGGTCTCTTTCGAGCGTGTGCTGAGGTTCCGGGAGGTCGAACATGGCGGTTGGCCCTCGCCTTCTTCGGTGGTGTTGGTGGCGCGTTACTGATCCTCGATTGCCTCGCTGTAGCACATAGCCAGGATCCGAGTCCCGTCGCCCTGGCCTCCGACGCACGGCCGGTGCTCATCGCGATGATGTATGCGTGGCCGATCACCCATGCCGTGATCTTCGCCCTGTTGGCGTATCGTCCGGTGTGGCAGCCGCGTTTGCCGGCTTGCCGACCCGAGAGCGGAGGTATGATGCAGAATCTGCTGGTGATGCTTGCCGCGACTGTTGTTTACGGTGCCGGTGTCGCGTGCTCGCTTGCCGGACGAGGTCTGCGGTAGTGACCTCCGTCACGGCCTGGGTTAGTGAGACCTCGCACCAATCGCGGCGCTGGGAGGTGATTGTGGAGCCTGACGAGTCGGACCGACTGCTCGTGGTAATCACGGCGTACTCCGTGGAGTCGACGTGAAACACTCATACCTCGAAGTCATGTACCGCAACGGCCGTGCTCTGGCAGCGTACTACTATTTGCCGCAGAGGGAGGGCGACAGCAGTGTTCGGACCGAACGCGCCGAAGGAGGCCTGCTCGTGAACTTCGCCCGCGACGGCAGGGCGATTGGAATCGAGATCACGGCGCCATCGCGGATCGACCTCGCCGGCTTGAACGACCTGCTTACACGCCTCGGGCAGGATCCGGTTCGGGCCGAGGACCTGGTACCCCTTGTGGCCGCCTGATCCGAGCGACTCCCCGGAGGAGGACACGCTTCACTGCCCCCGACGCGCAGCCTGTGCCCCACTGGGCAAGGGTGTGCCAACAAGAGCGACATGATACAAAGAGGACATGGGACGATCGCCGGCGTACGAGGCGAACGGGAGAACGGCCCGGACGTATGAACGAAGCCGGCATCGCCGCTTTGAAATCCGCACCCCCGGGTCCCTCGGGGGCTTCTGCGGTAGATCTTCGTCGGCCGCCACGGGGGGCGGCCGCTACTTGAACGGGCTTGCCCACGGTGCGGGTGTCGTGGTCGCATAGCGGCAGGAGCGGACATGAGTGGACATGAACGGATGACACGGCGTGGACTGCTTGGTGCGGCGGGCGGCTGGCTGGCGGTCAGGGGGGTGGACAGGGTTTGTGCCGCGTCCGCGTCCTCCCGTGCTGCCTCGCGGCCATCCTCGGCACCGGCGACAGGCACCAAGCCCATCTGCGGAAGCTGGATCAGCATTCAGCATCCCAATGCGAAGGAAGCGGTGCTGTGGGATCCGGCCTGCGCGGCGTTCAGCGAGCAGGACTGGACGCGCATGGTGCGCGACATGGCCGACCTGGGCTTCGAGTACCTCGTGCTGCTGTCCGTCGCGCAGGACGGGCAGGCGTTCTACGATTCGAGCGTTTTGCCGCGCAAGCCCTTGGCGTGCGAGGATCCGATTCGGGCTTTGCTGCAAGCGGCGGATGAGTGCGGCCTGCGGTTCTTCATTGGGTGCGGATGGTTCGGGAACTGGGCGGACGGCAACACCCGCATGGCTCCCGAGGTCATCCGGCAGCGACTGCAAGCGATGGGCGAACTGGTCGAACGCTATGGTCGGCACAAGAGCTTTCACGGATGGTACTGGCCTCGGGAGGCCTCCATTCGCGAACACTTCAGTGATGACGCCGTCACCTATGTCAACGCCTGCTCCGCCGAAGCTCGACGCCTGACGCCCGGAAAGCCGACGCTCATCGCTCCGTACGGCACACGCCTGGCCGTGCCCGACGATCGCTACATTCGCCGGCTGGAAGCGCTCGACGTCGATATCATCGCCTACCAGGATGAGGTCGGCGTGCGCAAGACCACGCCCGACGAGTTGCCGCGCATCTACGAGGGCTTGCGCAAGGCCCACGACCGCGTGCCGCAACGAGCCCTGTGGGCCGATGTC
This sequence comes from Phycisphaerae bacterium, assembly GCA_012729395.1. GTDB lineage: Bacteria > Planctomycetota > Phycisphaerae > UBA1845 > PWPN01 > JAAYDF01. The sequence goes on along the minus strand of JAAYDF010000127.1, from coordinate 11,816 downwards.
GAGATTTTCACCTTTGCCGGCGAAGTCTACCGCAGCGCCCTGGTCCCCGCTCCGTTTGCCCGCATCGAGCAACAGCTTACCGCGATCTCGCCCTTCGTCGACAAGATCCTCATCTACCAGTACCAGGGCATGATGAACCCGCCGGGCAGTCCGATCTTCGTCGGTCACCCGGATTCCGCCCAACTTCACACCGACTATCGCCGCTGGCTGGATGCTCATCGTCCGGCGAAGTGAGGTGCCGCATTCTATGTGGTCTTGCGGTTTGGCCCTCGGATAGGCGCCGCGGAGAGAATGTGTACAATGACCTGGCGCAACCCGGCTAAGTGGCTTGGGGCATGCTTTCTGGCAGGTGCCACCTCATACAACCTGTAGCTGATAGGGAGACATATCATGCTGCGTCTGCAAGCGTTCCCGGGGAGGCTGGTGATCGCGTTGTTTCTGTGTCTGTCGATTGGAGCGGGAGGTGCCGCGGTAGCCGCCGAGCAGGGTGAGGCGGGTTACCGTGCGGTCACGACCGCAGACTCCGCCATCCCGGTGGACCAATTGCGGCTGATGCTCAAGCCGTTGACCACGGACGAGTTGGCCGTGGAGGCGGATGCCTGGCTGGCGTTGCTCAAGGCGAAGGTACAGGAAATCAGCGACGCGGAACTGGGAGTCAGGCGCAAGCGGGAGGAGATCGCCAAGGTCAAGGAGACAGCCGCCGCGGCGGAGGAAGCCAAAGAGGAGGTTCTGCAATCCAGGCCCGCCGAGGAGGCCCAGCTTCTGGAGAAGAAGGCTGAAGAGGCCAGAGCTGCCGCCGAGGCCGAGGAGAAGCGCCGGACGGCTCTCGTCGAGGGGATCGGCACACTGCGCAACGAGCGCACCGGGCTGCTCGATCGCCTTGAAGTAGTTCTCAAGGAATACGAGCTCAAGGGAGGCGACCCGGCCTCATATCGCAAGTACATGACCGCGGTCTCGGGTGTGACTGTCGACGTCACCGACGCCAGTGCCGCCTGGTTGACGGTGAAGGGCTGGCTGACCTCCGAGGCCGGCGGCCTGCGCTGGCTCAAGAACATCGCACTCTTTGTGGTCACGCTGCTGGCGTTCTGGATTCTGTCCACGATCGTCGGCAAGGTGGTCGCGAAAGCCCTGGATGTGTCAAAACGCCTGACCGCCCTGCTCCGGCACTTCCTGGTGACGGGCATTCGGCGGGCGATCCTCGTCGTGGGCTTCGTCATGGCCTTGAGCGCCCTGGAAATCAACGTCGGACCCATCCTCGCGGTCATCGGTGCCGCCGGCTTCATCGTCGCTTTTGCCCTGCAGGGCACGCTCAGCAATTTCGCCAGCGGTATCATGATTCTGCTCTATAGGCCATTTGACGTCGGCGACGCGGTCGAAGTGGGTGGTGTCTCCGGAACGGTCAAATCGATGAACCTGGTCTCGACGCAGATCAACACCTCCGACAACAAGATGATCGTCGTGCCCAACAACTCGATTTGGGGCAATGTCATCACCAACATCACAGGCAGCGATGTCCGGCGGGTGGATATGACCTTTGGCATTGGCTACGCCGACGACGTCGCCAAGGCCCAGTCGATCATGGAATCCATCGTGAGTAGTCACCCGATGGTGCTCAAGGAGCCTCAGCCGGTGGTCAAGCTTCATGAACTGGGCGAGAGTTCAGTCAACTTCATCTGCCGCCCGTGGGTCAAGACGGCCGACTACTGGTCCGTTTACTGGGATGTGACCCGCAGCGTCAAGGAGCAGTTTGACGCCCAGGGCGTGAGCATACCCTTCCCGCAGCGGGACGTGCACATCTACCAAGAGAACGCCGGCGCATGAGCGTAAGGGTTCTCCGGCACGCGGGCACCTTCGCGAAGAGGAACCACGCTGCCGCGCGAAGCGGGTGGCGAAGCTAACGCTTGGAGTGTGTTGGGGGCACGGGGCCGGCGATTTGCGCAAGGAGTATCGGGGCATGAAGACCCGCGGCCTGATGATGGGCCTTGGTCTGTTAGTGGCAGTTTGGGGTGAGCCCGCGTCGGCGCGGGCGGCCACGCGTCCGAATGTGATTCTGATCATCTCCGACGACCAGGCGTGGACGGACTTCGGCTTCATGGGTCATCCGGCCACTCGTACGCCTAGCCTCGACCGCCTCGCGGAGCAGGGCGTCCTCTTCCCGCACGGCTACGTTACCGCTCCGCTTTGCCGCGCGAGTCTCGCCTCGATCATCACCGGACAGTACGGCCATCGCACCCGCATCTGCGGCAATGACGCGCCCAACGCGACCGCGGACCGGGCCGCCTCGCAGGCCTTCATCCGTGACGTGCCCACACTCCCGCGGCTTCTGGGGCGAGCGGGCTATCGCACCTTACAGACCGGCAAACTGTGGGAGGGCTCCTACGCCAACGCGGGCTTCTCGCACGGTATGACTCCCGAAGGCGAGCGCCACGGTGGTCCGGGCCTGGTCATCGGTCGCGAGGGGATGAGGCCGATCTATGACTTCATCGAGCAGGGCGGCGATACCCCTTTTTTCATCTGGTACGCTCCCTTTCTGCCGCACGAGCCGCACAACCCGCCGGAAAGGCTGCTGAGCAAGTACACCGCTCCCGATCGCCATCCCCGGCTGGCCGCCTACTGGGCCATGTGCGAGTGGCTGGACGAGACCTGCGGCGAGCTGGTTGATTACCTGCGGGACAAGAAGCTCCTCGACGACACGTTGATCGTCTTCATTGTGGACAACGGCTGGATCCAGGCGACCGACGAACGGCCCACACGCTGGGGCTGGTTCGCACCCAAGAGCAAGCGAAGTCCCTACGAAGGCGGCGTGCGCACGCCGATCGTCCTGCACTGGCCCGGTCGGATCAAGCCGGGGCGGCATACGTTCCTCGCCTCGGCCATCGACCTGGCCCCGACCATTCTAAGAGCATGCGGGATCCAGCCGCCAAGCGAGATGACCGGGGTTAACCTGCTGGAGGTTTCCACTGGCGAATCGGTTGATCGCCAAGCGGTGTTTGGCGAGGTCTTCGGGCACGACGATGTGGCGCTCGGCGATCCGGATCGCAATGTCACCCACCGATGGATGCGCCGCGGCCGCTGGAAGCTGATCGTGTCCCAGGACGGCAACGAGCCGGTCGAGCTTTACGACCTTGTCGCCGATCCGACGGAGGACAGAAACCTGGCGACGGGGCATCCGCAGGTCGTGCGCGATATGGTTGCGTTGCTCGACGCCTGGTGGAAGCCGCGAACCAGCAAGCCGACCGACAAATAGCGGCGGTGGGAATATGCCCACAGATCGCCCGGATGGACGCGTCTAAGTCAGGGATGGAAGTCGTGGTTTACTCGCTGCGTCTACGCCCAGTCAGATCAAGCATGGCATCAACAAAGACACGGCAAGCACGAAGAAGAGCGCGTGTTGATGACCGAGCCCGTTGTCAGTCTTCCCCGTGTGCGCCGAGGCTTTGTGGCGATGAATTCCGCGGCGCAGGGGCTGTCTGCATGGTTTTTGGGCCGGCTTGTCCTGTTCTTCTTGTTCGCCCGTTGATCAGTTGAGGGCGGCGGCGATGCGGGCCAGGAGGTCAGTGGAGGGCTCATAGCGGCCGACGTAATGGGTGAACGGGCGGTTGACGGGGTCGTAGTAGGTCAACTGGTGCATATGCCAACCGCTGAGCAGGGCGCGCATGGCGGCGGTGAGGGCTGGGCGCTCGGCGACGAGGTTGTGTTTCTCGCCGGGGTCGGTGCTCAGGTCGAAGAGGTACTCGCAGGCGTCGCTCAAGTCGCAGATGTACTTGATGCGATTGAGACAGGCGACCTCTTGCCAGCGGGTGTACTGGGTCATCGAGAAGACGGGTCGGTCGTGGCCGGTGTAAGCGGGGTCGAGCACGTTGAGGCCCTGCCAACTCGGGTGCGGCGGCAGGCCGGCCAGGGCGGCGACTGTCGGGGCGACGTCGATACCGGAGACCGTGCCGACCACGCGAGAGGGGAGGGTATAGGGTAGCGCGGCCCGCACGGCCGGACCGACGTGAATGATCAGTGGTATGTGGATCATCTCTTCCCAGGTGTGCGTTCCGTGCCGGGCGAGACCGTGCTCCATGAACGCCTCGCCGTGGTCGCCGGTGACCACGAAGATGGTGCGGTCGAGTTCGCCCGCCTGTTCGACAGCGGCGACGATGCGTCCGACCCAATGGTCCGCATAGCGGAGAGCGTTGTCGTACTGGTTTCGCAGCTTGGGCAGCACGTCGGGCGGGATGTGCAGGATGCCGTCGCCGTTGGAGTAGACCGGTGGGACGGGCAGATCGTGGCTGAACCAGGGCTCTGGCACTTCGTAGTTAAAGTGCGGTGATTGCAGGTAGAACCCGCTGTAGAACGGGCGATCATCGTTGCGCTGGCCGAGCCAGGCCTCGAAGTGCTCCACGGCGTAGCGGTCATCCATACGCATGCTGTCGGTTCTGTGGATATCGCTGGTGTCGTGCGAGAAGTATACCTCAAAGTCGGCGCGTGGAATGATGCTATTGATACTGTCGAAGGCTTCGTTGCCGCTGCTGAACAAGGTGAGTTGGTAGCCCGCCCACTTAAGGGCCCGCGGCAGGGTAACAAGGGGAAAGGAGGTATCCGCGAAGTAGTCGAATTGTGGGCCGCGGAGCATGTAGAGCGAGGTGGCGATGGAGGTCAATCCGCAACTACTGAACGATGCGGTACCGAGGCAATGCTCGAAGAGCACGCCTTCGGCCGCGAGGGCGTCGAGATTCGGGGTGATGTCGGTCTTAGGGTAGCCGTAACAGTGCAGGGCCTTGGCGGGCGTGGATTCGAGGAGGATGTAGACCACGTTGGGTGCGGGCCGGCGCGGTTCTACGAAGGAGGCGACGTAGTCGGCGTCGGTGATCAGGGGTGGGCCGAAGTCGGTGGGTGCCGGGCCCGCCAGCGGATCGCCCAACACCCGGCGGGACAGATCCAGTGCCCGCAATGGCGGCGCCGACCGCAGGAGCACGGCGAAGGCCTCGCTCGGTCGGCCCATCATCTGCCAGCCGACCAGCAGCGCACATCCGCCGCTGATCACCCCCGCGAGCCGCGGCGACGCCCATGCCGGTCGCCTCCTGAATTCCGCGTGCTCACCGTGTGCCCGCCGGAAGGATCGCACCGACAGTCGGTAAACGGTCGCACAGACCATACCCGCCGCCAGGCCCGTGACAACCAGGTATCGTCCGCCCATCGCCCAGGCGTTCTCCATCACGGCCGCGGGATTGTGGTACAGCAGCGTCAGCGACCGCAGGCCCAGGACCTCGGAGGTCATCGCGACGAGGAGTTCGTTGAGCAGCAGCCAAATGAACAGGGCGGTCAGCAGGAGTGCTTCGGCGATCGCCGCCAGTACCGGCCGACGGGGTGCCGCGACGCACCGGCCAGCGAGTAGGCCCAGTGAAGCCGCCGACAACCCGATCATCGCTCCCACGCAGGCGAATAGACCGATCGCCCAAGCAAGCGTCGCCGCCTGTGTGGCCGCGCTCAGGTCGGCCGGCAACCGCACCCAGCTCGACCACGTGCCGTAAACGGTCAGCACGATCGACCCGAGCACCATGCGCGAAGCCAATGCTTGAGAACGTGTGACCCCGCCCACGCTTTGTGACCTCGAAAAACAGACACCCGCTTCGTTCGGACCCCGTTCAAGATGGACGAGAGCCAGCCATCATACCGCGTTCGCCTGCGATGCGCAACTGTCCCCGCCGATTCTGTCGTGCGCGCACGTCCGCGAACCGGGCACTTTCGCGACTCGGTCCACCCATCTACAATGCGCTCCTGGGGTTACGAGCTCAAGGGCCATGACGGAGTATCTACTGTATGAGAACAGATTTCGCAGGGCGATCCAGCCGGATGATACGCGCCGTCGCGTGCGTTTGCGTGCTTGGCGCATTGTCTCATCTCGACCCGCAATCAGTCTGGGCACAGCATACGAAGGCCGACACGAGCACCAGGGTTGGGCAGCCGCGAGCCCAGGCGGACAGGGACGCCGTCATCAACGGCAAGTGGTTGTTGCACGGCGACGGGATCACCCTGGCGTATGACCCATCGGCCGGATACGCGATGCTCATCGGTGCCGAGGGCGAGCCGGTTGTTGGCAGAATAGCCTTTGACGGAGATGCCACGGCCACGGTGACCAAGACTCAAGCCATGGTGAGGGGGCTGGGAGAGTGTTCCTCATTGTCCCTCGTTCGCGAGAACGGAACACGGGACGAGATCATGGTCTCGCCGGCCCTGCCCTTCGCTCTGTTCCGTAGAACCGTGCGCAACATATCGGATCAGCCCAATCATATTCGGTCCCTGCCGCTACTGTCCTGCGAAGCTTCATGGGCTGCCGACGGCCGGCCACTCAAGACCATGGGGACAGGAGGCCTGCTAAGCGTCGAGGAGAACCCTGGAAGCCACCTCTGGTTGGCGGTCGCCGAACCAGTGAACCGCCGCGGGTTGGTCTGTGGCTGGCTGACCAGCGATCGTGGCGGTGGGGTGGTGCTTTCTCACCGCACAAACGGAACGACGCGTGTTTCCGCCCATATCCACTACGGCAGACTGATTATTCCTCCCGGCAAGGAGGAGGTGAGCGAAGTCCTTGCTCTGGGGTGGTTCAAGGATGCACGCCTGGGTATGGAAGCCTGGGCTGATACCGTGGCCAAGGTCTACGATATTCATCTTCCACCGCAGCCGGTCGGATACTGCTCCTGGAACGACGGCCATGAGCACGTTAACGAGCAGCACGTGGCCTTGCGAGCATCTCAGGCGGCCATGCATCTCAAACCGTTTGGCTTCTCTGTGATTCAGATCGACGACGGTTGGCAGCGGGGTATGCCGGGCTGGATCGGAAACCCACGAGGCCCGTTTCCCAGTGGCATGAGGGTGACCTCCGACCGGATCAGGTCCTTCGGATTGGTGCCCGGCATCTGGTTCTGCCCGTTCAGTTCAAGCGGAGTGGAAACGCAGGGCCTGATCTCAGACCCGCCGAACCCGGGATGGTACTCTCCCGGATTGGACCTCACTAATCCCAAAGCCATCCAACACGTCAAGGATGTCGTCACACGCGTGACGCAGGAGTACGGCTTCAGCTACTTCAAACTGGATGCGTTCAGCATCGGCCTGATCGACGACGGCTACGACAACCAAGGCTGGCTGAGCCCTCGTGCCTTCAGCTACCAACCCCCCAATGAAGCTTACTGGAAAAAGGGCACCTGGCGCAAAGTGCATGATCCGCTCATGACTCCATTCCAGGCTCATCGCGCAGGCCTGAAAGCCCTGCGCGAAGCCGCGGGCGAGGAAGCCTTCGTCTTGGGGTGCAACATGGCTCAGAGCATGTCCCTTTACGGCGCGTCGATCGGCGTGGTCGACGCGATGCGGATCGGGATGGACAACAACATGCACAGCTATCCGGAGGTACTCGAAGAGGCCCTGGCCCGCATCGTCGATAAAGACAACAACCAGATCGCCCACCTTCTCCATGGCCCGATCGCCGGATCACGGCACTATCACCTGAACCGCCGCATCTGGTACAACGACCCGGACCAAGCAGGCGACAATGTGCCCCTGCTTTCTTGGACGGCGCTGAGCGACTCCCTCTGGATGGTGGGCGACGCATTGGATTTTGGTGAGACCCTCGGCGAGTCGCCCGTGGCTGACCGATACCAGAAGACCATTCCCAACCACGGCAAGACCACCAGACCCGTGGACCTGTTTGAAACCGCTCTTCCCCGCGTGTGGATTGTCACCGATGGCGAAGGTGCCCATCGCCGCGACGTCGTCGGTTTCTTCAATTGGAATCCCGACGGCGAAAACATCACGATCTCAGAATCGCTTCAACGGCTGGACATGCCCGCGGGTTTGACGTACGCGGCCTACGATTTCTGGGAGAATCGATTCGTCGGTCTCTTCGACAAGACGGTCGCGGTCACGCTGGCACCCAGATCCTGCTCAGTTCTGGCCTTGCGTGCCTGTCGAGGATACCCGATGGTCCTCAGTACCTCGCGTCACGTCACTCAAGGCATGATCGATGTTCTCCATGAGCATTGGGAGGCGTCCACGCGCACGCTGACCGCAACGAGTCGGGTCGTAGGTCGGTATCCCTATGAGCTTCGCATCTACGCTCCGGTCGGCATATGTGGCAAAGCGTTGAACGTGTCGGTTGCTGACGAGGACCGCACCGCCGGCGTTGTCGCGTCCCTCGATAATGCGGACGACGTGGTTCGCGTCAGCATCACGAGCAAGAACAGTCGCGAGGTGCGATGGACCGTGCAATTTGGAGAGTGACGGGCGATCGAAGAGTGTAGCGAGCCAGAGGGTGCCCGACGCCTGCGCGGTGAAGTCATAGGCGGCCTTGGTTACGAACCTTAGCTCGCGGTGTATCATGGGGAGGGTATAGATGACTGCAATAGGTCGAATGCGATCGCTCGGTGTGGCATGGTGCTGCCTGGTGTGTCTGCCGATCCACGCCGCGGCCCAGGATCTCGCCCAGCCGCAGCTGGTACGCGAGGTTCTGGCTGGTACTCGTGATGAGGCACGCGTGTCCTGGTGGGGCTTCGATGCCGAGGATTCGACCCGCTTTCTCCAAGACGCGATCCAGTCGAAGGCCAGGAAACTCATCATCGATCGCCAAGCGACCCCCTGGATCACGCGTCCACTCACGGGCGTAAGCAACCAGGAGATCATCCTCGAAGAGGGCGTGGAACTGGTCGCGAAAAAAGGCGACTTTCGGGCGAAAGGCGATTGCCTCCTGTCGTTTCGGGGATGCGAGAACGTCACCATCCGTGGCGAGAAGAAGGGCTCCGCCAAGCCGGCACGCATCCGCATGCACAAGAAGGATTATCAATCGGATGCCTACGAGAAATCGGAATGGCGGCACGGCCTGGTCTTCCTCGGATGCCGACGTGTGCTGGTGCGGGATCTGGCTATCGAGGAAACGGGTGGGGACGGCATTTACCTTGGGGCGGGACCAAACAAGAATCCCAATCTGGATGTGGTCATCCGACGCGTCGACTGCAATAGGAATCATCGTCAGGGAATCAGCGTGATCAGCGCGGAGAACCTCCTGATCGAGGATTGTCTGCTCCGCAATACCCAGGGCACCGCTCCCGAGTCCGGCGTCGATTTCGAGCCCAATAACCCCTACGACTTGCTGGTGAACTGCATCATGCGCAACTGCGTTGCCGAGAACAACGCCGGAAGAGGCTACGAAATTTGTCCGCAGTCCATGAACAGCGGCTCCAAACCCGTCTCCATCCATCTGGACAAGTGCGTCTCCCGCAAGAACAAACTCCACGGCATCCACCTGTGCAGCGCCCAGAAGGATCCGCCCGGCGGGCTGCTGCGGATCACCCATTTCCTGTCAGAAGAGGACGGCATGGCCGGTCTCTCCGTGCAGTTCAACCCGTACGATGCGATCAGGATTGAAATGGAGGACACGGTCATTCGCGACAGTGCACAAGAGGATTCATTCTTCGCGCCGATTTACGTGCAAGGCATCGAGTCTGACGACCGGCCGACCGGGAATCTCCATTTCAAGCGCGTCACCATCAAGGATGACAAGGATCGGCCGTTCTTCAAGATCAACGACAGGAAAGGCAACGGCCTAAGGGACATCACCGGTGAAATCGTGCTCGAGCGCGGCGGCCGCAAAGAAACCATCAAGATGGAGACTTGGCTGAGCGGCGGATGACTCCCAGAAAGCGGCGGGGCATCATGAGCCGCGGTCTTTAATCGCCACGCGCGTTCGCTCGGCGGCACGAAGCCCCTGTTTCGGAGCTGGTGGTCGGAACGTATCACGCTGTCAGGCAGCTTGGGAGTTCGTCGGATGACGATCTTGCGGGCCCTGCGGTGCGAGATGGACCATGAAGTGGAGATGGCGGGTGGCCTGAGGGAGGGTTTGTGTATGGCTTGGACAAGACGGAGATTCTTGGGTACCTGTGCCGGTATCGGAGCGACCGCGTTGCTCCGCCGTGCGGAAGCAGTCACCGAGACGCGGCCGGCTTGCGGGCGGGTCTACCACCTTTCTGTTTCGATGGATGCGCTGGATGCCGATCCGGGTCTGCTTGCGATCGTGCAAAAGGCCGGCGTAACCGATCTCTGGCTGACAGGATTCCTCTACGGACACTGGCATTACAGCCTGGAGCGGATGCGGCAGTGGCGTGAGCGCGTCATCAAGCTGGGCATGAACGCCCATGTGTGCAACGTGCCGCTGGGGCATCCTGGAGACTCGTTGGGTGCGATGGATGGCACGGTACCTCTGACCCCGCCCAAGCATTGGAGGATGGGCTGTCGGGCCGATGGCAGCCTCTACGCGGGGACCTCCCTTCACCCGCCCGCCACGGAAGAGAACGTGCAGGCTCTGCAACAGCTTCATGAGATCGGTGTACGGCAGGTGTTCCTGGACGATGATTTCCGGCTGGCTACCAGCCCGGGGATGATCGGCGGATGCTTCTGCGACGACCATCGGGAGCAGTTCCTGAAGTCACGCGGCTACGACACGCAGCGGTGGAACGATCTGCTGGACGCGGTGCACAACCGCAAGTTGACCGGCGTGATGCGCGAGTGGGTCGATTTCACCTGCGACCAGTTGACCGCGTCATTTCGGGCTCAGCAGGCGGCCATGCCAAGCGGGCGCCTCGGCAACATGGTGATGTACTTCGGGGCCGAGAAGGCGGGCATCCGTCTGGCGGACTACAAGGATGTCCCGCTACGCGTCGGGGAGCTGATGTTCAACGACGACTCCTTCGCGCCGATCAAGAACAAGACGGCTGAGCTGTTCAGCGCCCTGTTTCACCGCCGCTTTGTATCGCCCGAGCTGGCTTTTAGCGAGACCACCGCGTTCCCCGCCGATCGACTGTCCGCCCGCAACATGGCCGCCAAGCTGGCGGTCTCTACCCTCTGCGACGTGCGCCACACCATGTTCATGAGCGGGCTCACCGCGGTGCCGATCGGCCACTGGGATACGCTCGGGCCGGCCATGCGGAAACACGCGAGAATCCACCCACAAATCGCGGGCCACAGCATGCGCGGCCCATTCAAGCACTATTGGGGCGAGCACAGCCGGTTCGTCGGCGACGATAACCCCAACAGCCTTTTCCTGGCCGTCGGAGTGCCGTTCGAGGTAACCGCCGAGCCTGCTCGCGACGGCTGGACCTTCCTTTCCGAGCACGACGCGGGTGGAGCGGCCGCAGGCCATCTTCGGTCCCGCGGCACAACCTTCGTGACGCGATCCGAGTCGCCCACGCGACCAGAGGGCGCTTGGACCTGTCAAGAATCGTTGCAGGCGATGTTCGACCTGAAGCGAAAGCTGCTGCCCCAGCTAGCTAATGTCCCGTTCGTGGAGGAGGAAAAGCCTGTCGTGTGCGCATGGTACCCGGGCGCACGCGCGGTCCTGCTGTGGAATCTGGCGGAGCAGCGGGAACGGTTCACGATCCGATTCAAGGAAGTGCAGAGGCCGGTGACGGTGGAGGGCCTGGATATCGAACTCGTGGAGGATATCGGATAACAGAGCAGGGAGATGATTCGCTCAACGCGGTAACTCAGTTCTCACATGGCAGTCTTGTCTTATCCGGATCCTTTTCCCGGACCCGACGACTCGCGTCGTCGGCTCACTGATCGTTGTCGAGCCGCTGGCTGTGATCGAGCCGCTGTCCGTGATCGAGCCGCTGACGCAAGTCAGCGGGTTGCGGAGAAGGTACTGGCGGTGCATTTCTCCGCCAAGCGGCAGATCCTCGATATCCTCTGTTTGAACTTGTCGCTCGACGGCGCAACTCTCGTTCCCACAATGAGAAAGCCCTTCGACCTGTTGGCCGAAGGGCTCATTTCCAAGGATACTCGGGGCG